>DATLCW010000030.1:0-15197 GCA_035526195.1 Bryobacteraceae bacterium | reverse complement strand
CTCGCGGCCCCGCTGCTCCCACTGCAGGAACATCTCACGAAGCACTTCGTTCTCCATCAGATCGATTGAAAGCGGCATCCGCGTTACCTCCTCCTGAATCGTTCGCTCCAGCTTCCTTAGTCCAGATAGTACCATGAGCCTCGACAATGCCCGGTCCCGCGCATGCCCTTCCATCTTCGCGATTCGCTCCAGGATCCGCCGTATCCCCGCACTCCGATCCCGCATCGTACACAGAATCGCCACCAGATTGTCTCCCAGATGCTCGCTGTCGAGAAACTCCTCCGCGTCTAACCTCCGGATATCGAGGAGCTTGTATTCGAAATCCAAACCCGGCTGGCGCAAACGGCCCGGCATATTCATCGGAGCATCGCCGACATAGAGCACCACCTGCACCGGTGGAACTTCGAACTGCATCCAGGCCGCGATGTAGTATCCCAGCATGCGCCGGCCCATGTCGGAGTCATTGTGTCCCTGCAACTCCATGTGAAACAGGTTTCCGTTCACCAGCCAGGCGTTCAGGTCCATACGAACCATCTGCCTGGGAACCTCCACGTTGACCCACTGCCGAACCCGAGCCCCGGCCAACTGCTCGATAAGGCGCAATGGCGCCTCCTGCATCAGCTCCTTCAGGGTGATGTCGTAGCGCATCTTCTTGAAGGAAGTACGCTGGAGCGCCGATTCCTCTCATTCGACGTGGCTTTTAACCGGTGCCTCGCTTCGATCACTGGCAACTCCGCCGTCTCGACGTTGGCGGAAGTCACTCACTTTACATTGATCGTGCCGCGGCAGTTCGCCGCCCCGCATTTGCACACCACCCGCTCCACATCCTTCGGGAAGTGATAGTCCACGGTCAGTTCTTCCTCTGGCTGAATCGCGCGCCGGCTTACGTAGAGGATATGGCCTTTGGTGATTACCGCCCTCAGGTTTGGGTCGCAGGAGTGGTTGATGTACTCGGCGCCGCTGCCGCCCACGGCGCCGTCAATGGTCCAATATTTATCCAACGTGAACAGATAATGGAGCTTGCGGGAATCCCGCCTCTTCGTCTCCACCCGGCTGATCCGTTCCCCCGTATACTCGATCACCTTCCGCCGCGGGGGAATCCGTTCCAGTGCGTACACTCCCCAGCGATGAATCTTCGATCGATCCAGCCGTAATGCGAAACAGGTGAAGCGCGGGTCCAGTTCAGGCTTAGAAATCATCCGTCGCGGTATCTTTCTTCTTCTTGCGGCGGATGATAATAATCGCGACCAGGGCAACCGCCAAAACTCCGCTGATGATTTGGACCATTTCCTGAGTCATGCATTGCTCCTTGTTGTTCAACCCACTTTTTGCTGAATGGTATCGACCAGTTCCTTCACCGCCGCCGCGCTTTTGTCGAGCATCGCCTTCTCCTCCGGCTGCAGCGAAACTTCGTAAATCTTCTCAATTCCCATTGCCCCGAGCTTCACCGGCACTCCTACAAAAAGGCCGTGATATCCATATTCGCCCTCGAGATACGCCGCGCATGGCAAAACCTTCTTCTTATCTTTAAGAATGGATTCCACCATCTCCACCGCCGCCGCGGATGGCGCGTAGTACGCGCTCCCGGTTTTAAGGTACTTTACGATCTCCGCGCCACCCTCGCGCGTCCGCTGCACAATGGCATCGATGCGTTCCTTGGGCAGGAGTTCCGTCAAGGGAATCCCGGAAACACTGGTCAGGCGCACCAGCGGCACCATCGTATCGCCGTGCCCCCCCAGCACCAATGCCTGAATATTTTCCACCGAAACGCCCAACTCCATCGCCAGAAACGTCCGGTAGCGCGCCGTATCCAGCACCCCGGCCATCCCGATTACCCGATTGCGGGAGAACTTCGACACCTGAAACGCCGTCCAGCACATCGCGTCCAGCGGATTGGTGACGATGATCAATATCGCATTCGGCGAATACTTGGCCGCCTGTTCCGTAGCCGTTTTCACAATCTCGTAATTCGCCATCAGCAGATCGTCCCGGCTCATCCCAGGCTTGCGCGGGAAGCCGGCCGTGATCACCACAACATCCGAGTTCGCCGTGGGCTCATATTCATTGGCCCCACTCACCATGACGTCGTAGCCTTCAATAGGACCCGATTCGAGCAAGTCCAATCCCTTTCCCTGCGGAACGCCTTCCACCACATCTACCAGCACCACGTCCGCCAGCTCTTTGCTGGCGATCCAGAGGGCACAACTGGCACCGACATTCCCGGCGCCGACAACGGTCACTTTCTTGCGCATATAGTCCTTTGCTTTGATAAACCCTGAATGGGGATTATAACCGCTGGAGATGGCGCAGATCCAGCTAACAATTTTCCTGTTGACCGCCTACACGAACATCGGTTACCCTGTTCCTGTAGGTTACCTAATGAACAGCCCCCGGATCGATAAGGCTGAGGTTCTTCAGGGCACCCTGATTCTCCTCGTACTAAAAACCTTAGACGTTCTCGGGCCCCTGCACGGCTACGGCATCGCCCGCCGCATCGAGCAGATCAGCGAAGATGTGCTCCAACTCAACCAGGGCACGCTCTATCCTGCTCTGTTGCGGATGGAGCAGGAAGGCTGGATCGTTTCCAAGTGGGGTTCGTCTGAGAACAACCGTAAGGCCAAGTATTACTCCCTGACCTCCTCCGGGCGGAAGCGGCTGGCCAAGGAGACCGGGGATTGGAGGCGCATGGCATCGACCATCGAACGCTTCCTCGGTTTCGACCCGGCGCGGGAGGGTGGATGAGCTGGGCTACCGTATTTACGGCCCGGCTCCGCGGTCTGCTCAGGCACAAACGGCTGGACCGCGAGCTCGACGATGAAGTCCGCTTTCACCTGGAAATGCAGATGGAAGACAACCTGAAAAGCGGCATGAATCCGGCCGAGGCGCGATACGCCGCCCTGCGCCGTTTTGGAGCGATCGAGCCAATGAAAGAGACATATCGTGAACGAAGGGCGATCGTCTTGCTGGAGACCATGGCGCAGGACGTACGCTACGCATTTCGAACTCTCCGTAAGAGTCCCGGCTTCACCACCGCGGCCGCCGCCACACTCGCATTGGCGATCGGAGCCAATACCGCGATGTTCAGCGTACTGAGTGCCGTGTTGTTCAATCCCCTGCCCTATCCGTCCCCACACCAGTTGGCGATGTTGTGGACAGAGATACCCAGCCAGAACGTGCGCGAAGGCAGATCGGCGTATTGGAACGTCGAACACTGGCGGCGGGAAAGTAAAAGTTTCACCGGCATGGCTGTGTTTGATCCCGCTTCCGTAACGCTCACCACCCCCAACGAGGCGGAACAGATCAGTGTCGCCAGAGTCTCGCCGGAGTTCTTTCCCTTGCTTGGAGTACAGCCTTTGCACGGTCGTAGTTTTACAGCAGAGGAGGCCGCGCAGCGCCAGCGTTTGGCGCTGATCAGTCATCGCTTCTGGCAAACCCGCTTCGGTGGCTCGCTCGGTGCGATAGGCGCTTCCATCGAGCTTGACGGACTCCCTTCCCGTATCATCGGGATCCTCCCCGCGGGTTTCCAATTCGCCCGGCTCTCAGAGGATATCTGGGAGCCGCATACTATGTTTCCAGACTGGCAAACCCTCCGCGGTCCTCAAGGCGCACGTTCCTGGTTCGTCGTGGGGAGACTGCGTCCCGACGTGACGATCGAGCAGGCCCAATCCGAAATGAACGCCATCGCACGCAGCCTGGACCAGCAGTTACCGGCGGCCGGCCGGAACCAGGGAATCAGCGTCGTACCCCTGAGCCTTCATGTCGTCGGACCCAGGTCGCGGTTGGCATTGTGGATGTTGACCGGTGCAGTTCTTTGCGTCCTGCTCATCGCCGCTACCAATGTGGCGAGCCTCTCCCTGGCTCGCGGAGCCAGCCGCGAAAGGGAGATTGCAGTCCGGGCGGCGCTCGGAGCCAGTCAGGCGAGGATCGTCCGTCAGCTTCTGGCCGAAAGTCTGACACTGTCCATCCTGTCCGGACTCCTCGGCCTCTTGATCGCGTTAGGCGGCATCCGCCTCATTCTGGCCATCAGGCCCGTGGACCTGCCCCGTCTGAACGACGCCGGCCTCGATCCGCGAGTGCTTGGCTTCGCCCTCGCTCTCTGTCTGGTTACGGCTATCCTGGTGGGACTGGCGCCCGCCATCAGTACGGTGCGCCGGAACCTGAGACCCTCTGGCCATGATGGAGGGAGAGGCATCGCGGGCGGAGTCGCCACCCATCGAATGCGCCGCGCCCTCGTCGTTACGGAATTCGCCTTGGCGATCGTTCTCCTCGCCGGCGCCGGTCTTTTGATCCGAAGCTTGAGGTCCGTCGAAAATGTCGACCTGGGATTCCGGCCCCAACGGATCCTCTCGATGCAGCTTTCCAACTCCGCCTCCAAGACCCTTGCCCAGCGAGCCGGCTTCTACAACCGCGTGCTCGAACAGATGGAAGCGCTTCCCGGCGTGGCCGCCGCCGGCATCATCGGCGATCTTTTCATTGGCGGCAATCCGGAGCAGATCGTCAGCACCGAAGGCGATGCCCAGCCTGTGTCCGATCGCCTCCGGCTACGCCGCGACGAGATCAGTAATGGATTTTTCCGGACTCTCGGCACCCCTCTTCTTCGAGGGCGATTCTTTTCCTTGCAGGATGGACCCGATTCCCCGCGCGTGGCGATCGTCAACGACGCAATGGCCCGCCGCTTGTGGCCGGATCAGGACCCGCTTGGCAAGAGGTTCAAGCTCGGTCCCGTAGATTCCGGCGCACCATGGTTTTCTGTTGTCGGCGTTGTGGGCGACATGCGCCGCCAGGGCCTGGAGAACGAACCAATCCCGCAGATGTTCGAGCCGTTGGTGCAGAATCCTTCCCGCCTCGCGACCCTTCTTGTGAAAACATCTACGGATGATCCGCTCCGGATGGTGGGAGCAGTGCAAGCCGCCGTGCGCCGGGTGGAAAAGCATACCCCGCTGTATGGCGTGACGACCCTGGAAAAACAGCTTGGTGCTTTCCTCGCCCAGCGCCGCTTCCAGACCTCGCTTCTGATCGGGTTCTCGCTGCTTGCCCTCCTGATGGCCGCCATCGGAATCTACGGTCTCATTCAATACTCGGTCGCCACCCGCCGGCATGAAATTGGGATCCGGATGGCCATCGGCGCGCGGTCCAGCGACATCTTTCGCATGATCGTCCACGAAGGACTGAAGCTAAGCCTTACCGGCATCCTGCTCGGACTCGTCGGAGCGCTGTGGGTCGGCCGCGCCGGCTCGAGTCTCCTCTACGGCACTACCGCCACCGATCCGTTGACCTTCTTCGCGGTCTCGCTGTTGTTGACCGCGGTCGCCCTCGCAGCCTGCTATTTCCCGGCGCGCCGCGCCATGAAAATCGAGCCCATGTTGGCATTGCGGCAGGATTGACGCAATTCCAGCTGGGAAGCCATTACTCCATAATTACCGTACCCGGTCCCCTAACCGCGCCGCCCCATCCGCGCTGATCGAGGAGCCGCTCAAATACACCCGCTGCAGCGCCTTCATCCCTACCAGCACATCCACCGCCCGATCGTCCAGCTTTTTACAAAGCATCACCCGCAGTTCCTTCAAACCCGGCAGATCTGCGAAGGTCTTCAACGTCTCGGTAGACAAAGGCTGCCGCGACACATCAAGATACTCCAGATTGACCAACCCTCGCAGCGCCGACAGATCGCGCAAGTCCGACCGCTCCGCCTCCGGATGCCCCGGACGATCCACCCCTCGATCGGAAATCGTCGCCGCCGCAATCGAAAGCCGCCGCAGTTGTTGGATCCCGCCAATCCGCGTCAGGTTCTGATCGGTCAACGGAAGCCCCCAAAGTCCCGAATCCACGCGCTGCGTTCCACTCACATCGAGATCCCTCAGCGTAGAAATCTGACGCAGGAACGACAAGCACTCGCCGGTCAGACGATTCCCTCCGATCACCAGCCGTTCCAGTTTCGGCAACTCCGTCAGCCGCTCCAATCCCTCATCGGTGATCTCTGTGAATCCCAGATCCAACTCGCGCAGTTTCTTCAAACCGGCCAGATGCTCGAAAATCTTGCTGGTCACCCGCGTCCCGTGCAGATTCAACTTCTCCAGTTCCGTCCAATTCTTCAGAATGGCCAGCCCATCCTCGGAGATGTATTCCGCATAGTAAAGGTTCAGCTCACGAAGATTCTTCAGACCCTTCAAATGCTGCAAGCCCGCATCGCTAATCCTGGTCTGCGAAAGATCGAGCCGCGCCAGCTGTTTCATCTGCCCGATTCTCTGCAAATCGGCATCGGTAGTCCAAGTGCGCGACAGATCCAGTTCCACAGCGCCCGGATCGATGGCGAAAAACAGCATCAGTTTCCACATCGCGCTAACTCCTTCGACGGTTCGGCAGGCTTGACGCCGCATCGAATACAATCTTGCAGTTCGGCAGCGCCGTCTGGAGTTCCTGATAGCCCTTGCCGGTGATCAGCGTGTGATAAAGATTCAGTTTCTTCAAATGGCGAAACTCCTTCAGCCGTGCCACCGCCTGATCTGTAATATGCGTATTATCGAGGCTCAACTCCTCCAAATCGAGCGCCGCCAAAATTTCCATCGACGCATCGTACAACTCGCCATAATCGAGACTCAGCGACCGCAGACTCGAGAGCCCGGTCAGGTGCCGCATTCCCTGATCGGAAATGCGCGTGCGGATAAGATCCAGCCGCCGCAGATTCTTCAGCCCGGCGAGATGTACGAGGCCTTTATCGGTAAACCGCGCATCACGCAGAATCAGTTCTTCCAGTTGCGGGAGCGAAGCCAGCGCCTTCAAACCACTGTCTGTAAGGTCGGTGCTGCCCAGATCCAGCGCGACCACGCTCTTCAACTGGTCGAGTGCGGCGCCGTCGGAAATATCGGTCGAAGCCAGCGACAGCCTCCTCAATCCGGTCAAGCCAGCCAAAACCGAAACCGCTCCATTCGTAAGCGGCGAACCATGCACATCCAGATCCGCAACGCTCTTCAGATGCGCCAGCCCCTCCCCCTCCACATACGTATTCGCCAGCACGACCTTGCGCAGTTTCTGCAAGCCGGCAAGGTGCGCCAGGCCAGCATCGCTCACGCTCGTGTTGCTTAAATTCAACTCTTCCAGATTCGTAAGCCTCGCCACGTGCCGCAACCCCGCATCGCTGATCTGCGCACCTTCCAGATTCAGCGTCCTGCTGTCCCGCGGCAGCTTCGCCAGTTGCGCATCCGTCATCGCCGAAGAAGCAGCCTGTTCTGTATAAAGCACTCGCACGGAAGGCAGTCCGGCCCGTAAGCTCTCCACACCCGCCGGAGTAACGCGGCTGTAGCGAACATCGGCTTCCAACAGCTTCTTTAAGCCCCTCAATCCATCGAGCCCGGCGTTGCTCACCTTCGTGCGGTACAGATTCAATTCCTCCAGCTCGGTCAATCCTCGCAGCACTTCGATCCCGGCGTCGCTGATCCCGGTTCCCGCCAAGTTCAACTTTTTCAACCGCCTTAATCCCGCAATGTGGCTGAGCCCAACATCTGTAATCGCCGTACCGTGGAGATCCAACTCTTCCAATTGCGTCAAACCTTTCAGCACCGGCATCCCGGCATCGGTAATCTGTGTATCCCCGATGCGCAGCCGCTGCATCCCGGACATTGCCGCCACATTGCCCAGACCCTCATTGTCCAACGGGCACAAGGTGCAATCGAGCGCCTGCAATTTATGAAATGGCTGCAGCGTGTGCCCGCGCACATCCGATTGCCGCAACACCAGTTCCCTCAGATTCACCAGACTTCCGATCTCCCCCAACCCGGCATCCTTGAACCGGATACGGTCGAGAAAATGAAAGCTGAACGTCAACACCTCCAGCGTTTCCACCGGAGCCAGATACTTCAAGTCCCGGCTGCCATCGCGCCCCGTATCCGCGTTGCGGTTCCACAAAGGTCCCGGTAAATGCAGTTCCCGCAAAGCCCGCAATCCGATGAGCCGCTCCAGATCGGGCGGGTCCACGTTCATCCCTACCCAATCCAAAGCAACCACTCGCAGATCGCCGGAGGGAAGCTGCGCCAGATCCTGCACATAAGTCCTGCCACCGGCCAGCCGCACACGGCCGCCCATGGACAAGGTCCATTCCGCAATCTTCCGATCGGCGGTCTGCCCCGGAAGCAGCACGCCGCAAAGCACCGCCAGCGCAACCAACCTAAGAAATATCGAGCTGCGGACGCGACGGCTTCGTCCAGTCCAAATGGAAAAACTTGCCCCGAGGCTGATCCACGCGCTCATAAGTGTGTGCCCCAAAGTAATCCCGCTGCGACTGCAGCAGATTCGCCGGCAGCCGCTCCGCCCGGTAGCCATCATAATATGCCAGCGCGGAATAGAACGTGGGAGCCGCCACTCCATTCTGCGCCGCCGCCCCAATCACCAACCGCCAATTGCTCTGACAGCGCTCGATCTCGCTGCGGAAATAAGGATCCAGCAGCAGATTCACGAGCCCCGCCTCGCGCTCATAGGCCTCGGTAATCTTCTGTAAAAAGCGCGCCCGGATAATGCAGCCACCGCGGAAAATCTTCGCGATTTCGGCAAACGGCAGCGTCCAGTGATACTCCACCTGCGCCGCCCGCATCAGCTGAAACCCCTGCGCATAGGCGCAAATCTTAGAGCAGTAAAGCGCATCGTGAATCGCTTGCAGAAATGCCTTGCGATCGCCATCAAATTTCGGTGCTGGCCCGGTCAACAGCTTCGACGCCGCCACCCGTTCATCCTTCACAGCGCTGAGGAACCGTGCGAACACTGCTTCCGCCACCGTCGGAGCGGGCGTGCCCAGATCCAGCGCATTCACCGATGTCCACTTACCCGTGCCCTTCTGCCCCGCCGTATCGAGCACTACGTCCACAATCGGCTTGCCCGTCACCGGATCTTTCTGCTGCAGAATATCCGCCGTAATCTGAATCAGAAAGCTGTCCAGCACTCCCGTGTTCCACTCCGCAAAAACCTTGCTCGCCTCCGCCGGACTCAGATTCAAAACTCCCTTCATCAGCGCATAGGCTTCGCAGATCATCTGCATGTCGCCGTACTCGATTCCGTTATGCACCATCTTGACGTAATGGCCCGCACCGTCCGGACCGATATGCGTGGTACACGGCACGCCCCCTTCAATCGGATGTCCCGGACTCGCGCCCTCCAAAGGCTTACCGGTCACGGAGTCTACCTTCGCCGCAATCGCCCTCCAGATAGGCTCGATCTCTTTCCACGCCTCTAAAGCCCCGCCCGGCATCAGCGACGGGCCGTAGCGTGCCCCTTCCTCTCCGCCGGAAACGCCGGACCCAACCAGGAAAAGTCCCTTCGCCCGTAACTCGCCTTCGCGCCGGATGGTGTCCATCCAATGCGCATTCCCGCCATCGATGACGATGTCGCCCGCTTCCAGCAGCGGGACCAGACTGCCGATCACCGCATCGGTGGGCGCGCCCGCTTTCACCAGAATGATGATCTTCCGCGGACGCTTCAACGAAGCAACAAAGGCTTCCAGCGTGTCTTCCCCGGTCAATTTTCCCGGCGTCGATGGATGTTCTGAAATGAACTTCTCCATCGTTTCCTTCGTGCGGTTATACACGCTGATGGCAAAACCATGATCCGCAATGTTCAAGGCAAGATTTTGGCCCATGACCGCAAGTCCGATCAGGCCGATCTCAGAAATAGGCTGTGGCATAGAGATGAGATTTTATTTTACAGTGCAACGCCATAGAAGTCGCCCTCACCTGGCGGCTTCCCGCGCACGCTGTGCAAAGATAGCCCTCGCCTCGGCGAACTGCGCCATCACATGCTTTCGCTCCTCATCCGAGCGCCATCCGGTGTGCCCTTGCGCATGTTTCGCGATGCCGTCGATCCAACGGATGAAATACTCGGCGTCCGCTTTCGACCGGATAGGCCGGTTGCCCGCGTACACGTAGACCGGGCTCGTCTCGGCCACGATGTACTCTTCTTCAATAGGATGGCTCGCCGCTCCCCGAGCCCGCAGCGTCAGCCATCCGCTCTCCTTCACCGGCAGGATCTTTTCCAGCCGCAGGCTGCGCGCATCCCTTCCCACCGCTACGGTTTCAATCGGCCGCCCATTCCAAAACATCTCCAGCTGGTCCACCGGAACAGCCGTTTCCAGTTGCGCAATCACGTTCACATTGCCGCCCGCCTCCGGCAAATGGATCTCTCCGCCGGCAATCTGGCCGTTCACCTCAAATTGCAGCAGCGGACCGTTGGTCACAAACGTTCGGCCCGCGCGAATCGCTTCCACCCATGCATTCCACGACAGCCCCGCGCCCAGATAAGCGTACACGCGCGTGGTTGCCATAACCGCCGTGGCATTCAAATTGAGAATCGAGTCTTCCCCCGCTGAAGCAGTGACCTTGAATCCACAGTTCAGGGCGCGGTGCCATACTGGCGCGGTGTGGGTGAACAGCGCGCTTCGCGTCAACACTTCCAGATAAGCAAAGGAGCCGAGCGCCAGGTCCACCGGGAATGCCCGCGCCGCCACGTTCCCCCCGTGAGCAACCACGGCCATCCAGTCGTTGCCTTCCGGATCTTCCATCCACGGATGCGCGTAGCCGCCGATAGCGCCTTGCTTGCTGGCGACCTGGAAGACGTCCGTATTGCTCGGATACAGGCTCTCGACGCCGCTGCCCTCATACCCCGTGATAAACGGCGAAATCAAGTGCCGCGTGAGGTTGATGAAGTTCAGATGTCCATGGAACGGAGGCCGGTACTCCTGGCCAAACGACAGCAAATGATCCCGCGTCGAAAGCTTGTGCACTCCCGGCGTGTAGTACTGGCGGTCGAAAATGCGGTGATCTTTATTCGCGATCTTCGCGCCAGTCACGTTCAGCCATTCGGCCCCGGCCATCATCATCAGATTCTCCGGCGTATTGCGCAAATTGCCGCCATAATTCATGTGTATGTGATCGTTCCCGCTGTACCATCCGCTTGCGTTTGGATGGACGATCCGCTTTGGCGCAAGCCGCACCTCGGTCAAAGCACCGGCCCGGATCTCTGCCTCCTGCACGGCGGGCTGAAACTCGTTCCCTCGCACCGCCTCTACACGAATCTTGCCCGGCGGCACATCCACCACAAAACCGCCGCTCGCGTAAAAAAAATCGCCGCGTTCAGACCGTGACGACATGCGCTGATAAGCGTGCTCCGGGGCGTATGTTTTGCCATCCGCTGCGACCAGGTAAACGCGAGCCGCGGCGGGCTTGTCCCCATCGCGAAGCTGCACCTCCAGCTTGCCCATCGGTCTCCGGTAGACCCGCCGGTCGATGCGCACCGGGATGTCCTCGCCGCCATACGTCCGCAGCAGCCGCAACTCGGAATACCCGCGCCGGTTCGAGATGTACGCAATGCGTTCGTTATCAGGAGACAATGCGGGATCGAGGTGGTCCCATTCCCCAAACGTGAGTTGATACGGCTCTCCCCCGGAAGCCGGCAGAACATACAGATTGTTGTACTGGCTCCCCCGGTGCGAGCTATAAAAAACGCGCTTCCCGTCGCGGGACCATTGCGGACGCGTACGGTACAACGTCTCCTCCCGCAGGATCATCGACGCCTTGCTCATGCCGTCGGGCTGCACCGGCATTCGATAGAGCGCACCCGAGCCCAGCGGAATCCCGCGGTTTGACACGAGCATCAGTTCCTTGCCGTCCGGCGACCATGCCGGTTGAATGTGGTCGTCGAAGCGGTTGAAATACAGCCGCGCCCGGCCAAAGTCGTTATCGCTTGTCAGCCGCACCATGCTTCCCGCCCGCCCCTCGTCGAAAGGCAGATAGGAGATATGAAACCGGCCTCGTGGCTCGCTTCGAACGAAAGCAATCTTTCTGCCGTCGGGCGACCACGCCGGATCCAGATTCAAATTATTGCCCGAGGTCAACCGGCTGCTCTCGCCGGTCGCCACATTCAGCAGCATGAGATTCACGCCCTGGGAGTCCTCGGCGGTGTAAGTAATCCAGCGGCCCGAAGGAGACCATGCGGGCGAGGAATCATAGCTCGCGTTCGCCGTCAGCTCCTGGGCTACCGTTCCACCGGCTGCAATCTTCCAGATCGACCCCGACATGGAGAAAGCAAGCTCCTTGCCATCCGGCGACCAGCAGGGGCGCCACGGAGTCCCCGCCGTCGAAGGCACGTAGTAGCTGTACATGTACCCGGCGGCGAAACTCCCTCGCTTTGCCCCATTCGCGGGCATGCACCAAACGAACCCAAGCACTGCCACGGTGGCGCGGACCCGTCGGCCGCGGATGCCCGCCACGTGTTCACATTTCATGCGGTCCCTCGATCGGCCGCCGGGCCGTCGTCCCCCAGCAGCGCCACCTTCGAATGTTCACAGTGCTGCCGCACCAGGTCGTATGCCCGCTGCCGGTCTTGAGCCGCCAGCGCCTCGAGGATCAGCCGGTGCTGCTGCGTCGAGTCGCGCAGCCCGTTCGGCGTCAGCAGGTATTGCGACCGCAGGCGCGGAATGTCCCGCCACAATTGGTCAATCATGCTTACCAGCAGTTCGTTGTCAGCGGCTGAATAAATGATGTAGTGGAACTCCCGGTTTTTTTCGAGGATCTTTTCCAGATCCATTTCCGAGTCCAGCACTTCCATCTGCTGCGTGAGTTCTTTGAGCCGGTTCAATTGTTTTGCGGTCAGCCGCCCCACCGCCAGTTCCGCCGCGAACGCCTCCAGCCGCGCCCGGATCTCGTAGATCTGCCGGATCCGCTTCATCGGTATCGTCGAGACCACCACTTTCCGCCTTGGAAGAAACGTCACCAGCCCCTCGGCCCGCAAACGCTGCAGCGCTTCCCTCACCGGCGTCCGGCTCACTCCGAAACGGGTGGTGATTTCATCCTGCCGGATCACTTCCCCCGGAGGCAGCTTGCCGTGAAGGATGTCCCCGCGAAGCTTCTCAAAGACCGTCTGCGTTAGCGGTTTTTGTTCAATAACTTCATTCATGATCGATGCCTGACGTTACTGTATCATCGCGTCCTGCCGGCCCCGATCATCGCCACGGCTCGCTCCAATCGCACCCCTACTTCGGCCAGCACTTCGTTCGTGGCGCCGAATGCCATCCGCAGATGGCCCGGAGCGCGGAAATAGCGCCCCGGAGTGGTAGGAATGCGGAACTCATTCAGAAGAAGCCCGGCGAACTCTTCCTCCTCGCAATCGACACGCGAAATGTCCAATAGCAGGAAAGGGCCGCCTCTCGGCATCACGGCGGCGAGGCCGTCGATCCCGCGCACGCGGGGGACAATCAGGTCGCGAGAGCGTTGAAATTCCTCAGCCACTCCATCCAGCCAATCCTGCGGACCCTGTAATGCCGCGGTCGCAGCCGCCTGGGTAACATGCGAGCCATAAAGCATGTTCCATTCCAATGCTTTCGTGATCAACGCGATCAACGGCGCCGGTCCGGCGACGAATCCCACCCGCCACCCCGGCATGGCGAAACTCTTCGTAAAGCTTCTGACCAGCAGCGTCCGCTCCATCGCTCCGGGCACGGCGGCCACACTCAGGTGCGGCTTTCCATCAAAGACCAGCCGGTTGTAGGACTCGTCCGCTATAAGCAGCAGCCCATGACGCTCGGCAATGTCCGCCAGCCGCGCGACATCCGCGGCGTTGAGCACATACCCGGTAGGATTGGCCGGAGAGTTCACAAAGATGCATTTCGTCCTCGATGTGATCCTGCTTTCCAGCCGGTCCATATCCCACGCATACTGTCTCCCTTCGTCCATGGGCACGTAAACAATGTTCGCCCCGAGCGTCTCGATCATGCCTTCCAGGAAGTAGCACGGCGCGGGCGTCAGCACTTCGTCTCCCGCATCGAGCAGCGCCATAAAGATGAGGAACAGGGCATGCATGCCGCCGCTGGTTGCCAGGATGTGAGCCTCCGGGTCGAGGGCGATTCCTAACTCGGCGTTAAGCGTCGCCGCTACCGCCACACAGAATTCCGCCGATCCGCGCGATGGAGAATTGATCTGCGCCCGCGCCGCCTCGGTCACCGCGGCCACGATGTGTTCCGGGAGCCGCCGTGAGGGATACGGCCTTAAGTCCAAAGGAGCGGCACCCGCTTGGACCATTTGCTCTAACCGTGCATCGGTGCTACGCGAACCCACCCGCGGAACCCGCCGCAGGGCACTGCTGACAACCTGGTCGAACGCGGGTACGGACACTTCTTTATCTTTATGGATATCGGATCCAAAATCAAGTGTAAAATTGCTAGCGCCGCATTCTTTCTTGACTTGTGTTCTGAATACGTTTATGCTTCTGGGATATTGGATTGTGGATATTGGATCCAAACTACTCAGAGATTTATGCCCTTCTTTCTCCTTCTCCTCGTCTTCCTCGGAGCCACCTCCGCCGCTTTCGCGCAAGCTACCGGCACCCTCCTCGGGACCGTCAAAGACTCCTCCGATGCCCTGGTCGCCGGAGCCCGCATCACGGTTCTCAATCAAGCCACCGGTATCAGCCGAACCACCGACACCAGTTCCGGCGGCGGCTACATCCTGCCCCGGCTGCCGGTCGGTTTGTACTCCATCAAAGCCGAACAGAGCGGCTTCAAAACCTACGAGAGCCGCGGCATCCTCCTCCAAGCCGATCAGAGCGTCACCATTCCCATCACCCTCGAAATCGGAGACCTCGCTTCGCGAGTCACGGTGGAAGCAACTGCCACCCTGCTTCAGACCAACACATCCACGCTAAGCCAGGTGGTCGAGCAGAAGCGCATTGAGGATCTGCCCCTGAATGGCCGCAATGTGCTCCAGTTGATCCGCCTGAACGCCGGTATCGTCAATCGCGGCATCGGGACGTACGCAAATTTCCAGATCGCCGGCGGCGGGTATGCCTCGGCCAATTCCGTAAACGGCACCCGCGGAAATCAGACGGCGTTTCTGCTCGACGGAGGAAACAACACCAACGGGATTCTTAACAGCGCCAATCCGTTCCCCAATCCCGACGCAGTGCAGGAGTTCAGCATTCAGACCAACAACTTCTCGGCTGAGTTCGGCAACGTCGGCGGCGGAATCGTTAACGTCGTCACAAAATCCGGCACCAACAATTTTCACGGCTCGGTCTATGATTTCTATCGCGATGGAAGGCTTAATGCGCGCAGCTTTTTCGCGACCTCCCAGGACGCGCTTAAACGCCACCAGTTCGGCGCCACCATCGGCGGACCCGTATGGCTGCCTAACCTCTACAACGGCCGCAACAAAACTTTCTTCTTT
>DATLCW010000003.1:0-26876 GCA_035526195.1 Bryobacteraceae bacterium | reverse complement strand
TGCTCCATAAGACCTGGTCTGGTCTTTTTCGGCTTCTTTTCCCCGACCACTGCCGTGTGTGTGAAAAGCCGCTGATTGAAGCGGCGCGCCATCCGATCTGCGCGGATTGCCTGAAGGAACCTGCTCCGCTGACGGCGGATTATTTCTGCGCTTCCTGCCGGACGCCGTTTACGACGCCCTATCCGCTGGTCGAGGCGGGATTATGCGGTTTGTGCCGCCGCGGGATGAACGGCTTCGACACTTCTGCTTCTTATGGATTCTATGAGGGTGTGCTGCAGAAGCTGATCCACCTTTACAAGTATCACGGCATTTACACCTTGGCTAAGCCTCTGGCGGACCATCTGATGACCGCGCTTCCCCGGCAGGACCGGATTGATGCGATTGTGCCGGTGCCGATGCACTGGCTGAAACAGTGGCGCCGGGGATTCAACCAGTCGGAATTGTTGGCTGAGCAAGTGTCGCGGCGAACAGGAGTGCCGTTGCTCAAGGCGATGCGGCGGCGCAGCGCGCCCCCGCAAGCGGCGTTGAGCGACCACGAGCGGCGCAGGAACGTGGCGAGGGCTTTCGAGGTGGCGAAAGCGGTGCGCGGGCTGCACGTCTTGTTGGTGGACGATGTGTTGACGACGGGAGCCACCGCTTCCGCCTGTGGAGCTGCTCTGAAGCGCGCGGGGGCGGCTCGGGTGATGGTCCTGACTTTGGCGCGTACGGATCGAAGGGTTGCCGTTCCCCTAGTCCGTGTTCGGGCAAAATCCAAAACCGCTGGGGGATGGTAAATGTCCAGTCTGGACCGCCTGCACAATCCGGTGCTTGTGTTGAATGCGAGCTATGAACCCATCAATGTGTGCGCCGCCAGGCGTGCGCTGGTGCTGGTGTTGAAGGGGGTCGCCGCTGCCGAGGAGCACGCGGCGTCGTACATTCATTCGTCGATTCAGGCGATGCAGCTGCCGTCGGTGATTCGCTTGTTGGAATACCGCCGCATCCCGCACCAGAGCCGTGCGTTGTCGCGCAAAAACATCCTGCTGCGGGACCGCTACACCTGCCAGTACTGCCACAAGGTTCTGTCGTCGGGAGAACTGACGCTGGATCATGTGGTGCCCCGGTCGCGGGCGGGCGAAAGCTCATGGGAGAATCTGGTGGCCTGCTGCCATCACTGCAACAACAAGAAAGGCAACCGTACTCCCGACGAGGCGGGGATGAAGCTGCACCGTTGTCCGCGGCCGTTTACTTTGCACACCAGCCGTCATTTGATGCGGATGCTTGCTAAGGGCGACACACAGTGGCGGAAGTATCTTTTTTATTGAGGCGTTCTGGCGATCCGGTAGAGCTTGCTTTCGGTGCGGATGAAGAGGCTGCCGCGGGCGATGGCGGGCGTCGCCATGCACATTTCATCGAGCGGGTTTTTGCCCAGGATTTTGAACTCGGGTCCGGCTTGAAGCACAAAGGTGTCGCCGTCCTCGCTGAGGAGGAAGATCTTGCCGTTGTAAGCCCATGGGGAGGAAGTGTAGGCGCTCACTTCCTCTGAGATGCGGCGGCGCGGATAGACTTCCTTTCCGGTTTTCTCGTCGTTGGCGGAGAAGAAGCCGCGGTCAAAGAGCGTGTAATAAATATCGCCGTAGACGATGGGAGATGGGTTGTAGGGGCCGAGTTGGGGATAGAACCAGGAGATGAATTCGTTGCTGGTCTGGCCGTCTTTAAGAGAGATATCGCCGGAGGCTCCGGGCTTGATGGCGAACGTGGGCCGCTTCTGATCGCCCACGTAGCCGCTCGTGATGAAGAGCAGTCCATGTTTGCTGAAAGGTGTAGGGATGGTTAAGGAAGACATGCCGCCGAACTCCCAAAGCAGCTTGCCATCGGTGTCGTAGGAGCGCACGCGGTTGGCGCCAGGGGTGATGATTTCCGTCCGTTTTTCGTTCCGCCAGAGGTAGGGTGTGGCCCAATTGCTTTTTTCCTCGCGCTTCACTTCCCAGATGGTCTTGCCGGTTTTCTTGTCGAGCGCCATGAGGACGGATTGTTCTTCATTGTCATTGACGATGTAGAGGCGTCCCTGATGGAGAATGGGCGAGGCCGCGGTGCCCCAGCCGTATTTGGTATTGCGCTGGTCGAACCGGCGCTCCCAGGCGGGCTTGCCCTCAAAATCAAAGGCGAACACGCCGATGTTGCCGAAGGCGGCATACACACGATCGCCATCGGTGACGGGCGTCTCCGAGGCATAGCTGTTTTTCAGGTGCCGGGAAAATGCCGGCACGGACTTATAGACATCGCGCGACCATACGACCTTGCCGGTGTCGAAATCGAGCGCGTAAAGCGCCCAGCGATGTTCGTCGTTGGGGATGCCGCGCTCGCCGCCGAAGTAAAGTCCCTTGCGGGCTTTTTCTTTTTCCTCAGAAGGGACTACCGTGGTGACGAAGACGCGGTTGCCCCAGACGATGGGGGAAGACCAGCCGCGGCCGGGGATATCCGTTTTCCAGGCGACGTTTTTGGTGCTGCTCCACTCGTCGGGAAGGCGGGGATCGTCGTCCGCAACACCTGTGGATGCTACCCCGCGGAACTGCGGCCAGTGATCGGTTGCGCCGTAGAGCGCGGATGCGAGCGCGGTAATCCAGAGGAGCCGGTTCATGTTTGAGGAGCCTCCAGGGAGATGCCGAGATGGCGGGGACCAGTCATGTTCTGTCCTCCATCGCATACGTAGACGCCGCCGGTGATGTAGGACGCGGCGTTGGACGAGAGAAAGAGAGCAAGATTAGCGATGTCCTCTTTGGTGCCGAGACGGCCGAGGGGCACGCTGTCTATGGCATTTTGGCGCGCCTGGGGCGTGGGGGCAAGGCGGCGCATGCCTTCGGTGTCATCAATGGGACCCGGAGTGATGATGTTGGCACGAATGCCTTCGCGTCCCCATTCCAGCGCAATGGTGCGGGTGAGCAATTCGACTCCGGCTTTGGCAGCGCAGACATGCGACTGCAGGGCATAAGGGTGCTGCGCGTGATTGGCGGAAATGCTGATGAGCGATGCGCCGGGCTTGCGGAGGTGAGGATAAGCGGCGCGGCAGGTGTTGTAGGTCCCCAGCAGATCGATATCGATGACGGCTTTGAAGCCGTTGGCGGACATGCCCATGACCGCGGCGGGGAAGTTTCCGGCGGCTCCGCAGATGAGGATGTCGATTTCTCCGTAGAGGTCTCTGGTTTTCGAAAAGGCTTCCTCAAGGGCGGGATAGTTGCGGACGTCGGCGGCGTGGCCGGCGGCGGTTCCGCCGTGGCTGCGGATGGATTCGACGGCCGTGTCGAGTTTCTCCGGATTGCGGCCGAGCAGCATGAGCTTGGCGCCGTGGGCGGCGAAGACTTTGGCGATGCCGTGACAGATCCCGCTGGAGCCGCCGGTGATGAACGCGACCTTGTTTTCGAGGAGATTGGGGGCGAACATGCTCATAGGGTCGATATCTACTGTACTCGAATCCGCTTTCTAGTATTATTGATGGGTACATGAGTGCTGGTGATCGAGGAGTATTCCTTGTATTCGAGGGAATCGATGGCTCCGGGACGTCAACGCAAGCGGCATTACTCACTGCCAATCTCAGGGCGGCGGGGCGGCGGGTGCTTGCCACCTCCGAGCCGTCTCACGGCCCTGTCGGGCAATTGATCCGGTCGTATTTCTCGGGCCGCCTCGCCTCATCGTTCACCAGGGAAGCGCAAGACAAATTCTACGGATGTCTGTTCGCAGCCGACCGGTTAGATCACGTGTTCAATCCTGTGGATGGTGTTCTGAAGCAGCTTGCATCCGGCGTGGACGTGGTATGCACGCGCTATAAATTTTCTTCTCTGGCGTATAACGCCGAGACCGAAGAAGAGCGCAGCTTCGTGCTGAAGGCGAATAGCGAACTGCCGGACCCCGACTTGCTCGTATACCTGAATTGTCCATTCGAAGTGGCGCTGCAGAGAATGCGGGAGCGAATTACCCAGGAGACCTACGAGAAGGACAAGGAGAAGCTTCAGAAAGCCCTTGTAAATTTTGATGATGAGGTCGGACAGTTCGAAGGTCCGAAACTCGTATTGGACGCCTCGCTGCCTGCCAATCAGTTAGCGCTGGCAGTAATCGATTTTGTGCGGGAGCACCACCCGGGGCTGCAGTCCGGGGCACACACGGCCGGCCGTCTTTAACTTTTTTGGGTCCGCCCCCATTCCCTGACGTTGTTCCCCTCCCGCCACATCTGATATAGTCGTGACGATCTGTTTCCTAGACACGAAAGGAAGGTGTCGCAAGTGAGTAAGCACCACGACGAACTGGATGAAAAAGACCCTCCACAGGGTAGTTTCTCACGCCGCGGATTTCTCCGGGGCGTCGGCGTTACCAGCGGCGCGCTGGGAAGCGCCATCGTAGCTGAAGAGGAAGCGCAGGCCGCTCAAGGCACCGGTTCCGCCATGGGCCCCGGAGCCGTACCCATTACTCTCAACATCAACGGCAAGGAGCACAAACTTACCGTCGAGCCGCGAGTGACCCTGCTCGACGCCTGCCGCACGAATCTGGACCTTACGGGTGCGAAACGGGTGTGCGATCGCGCCACCTGCGGCGCCTGCACAATGATCGTCAACGGCAAGGTTGTATACTCGTGCACCATGCTCGCCATCGATTCGCAGGGCAGGCAGATTACCACGATCGAGGGCTTTACGAGCCCGGCCAAACCGCACCCGGTGAGCACCGCGTTTGTGAGGAACGATGCGCAGCAGTGCGGCTATTGCACGCCCGGTTTCGTCACCGCCGCCAAGGGCTTTCTCGATCGTAATCCGAACCCGACGGATGCGCAGATCCTTCGAGGATTGGGCGGCAATCTCTGCCGTTGCGGCACCTACGTCGGAGTGCGCAAGGCCGTGATGGAAGCCGCCAAGGGGCTTAAGGGAGGAAAGAATGCCTAACTACAACTGGCCGCCGATGGATACGCGGAAGCAGATTGGCAAGAGCTATACGCGTCAGGATGGACTGGAAAAAGCAACCGGCCGCGCCAAGTACAATTCCGACCTCAATAAGCCGGGGATGCTGCAGTCGGCGTTTCTGACTTCCCCTTACGCGCACGCCAAGATTCGCAGCATCGATACCAGCGCCGCCGAGAAATTGACCGGCGTTGCCTCGGTGCGAGTGATCGTGAACAACGGTGGCGAAGTGCAGTGGCAAAGCCAGGAGATCGCGGTAGTGGCAGCCACGACCGAAGAGATCGCCCGCGACGCCGTGCGGCTGATCAAGGTCGATTACGACGTCCTCGAGCATGTCGTAAAAGAGGAAGATCCGAGTAAAGTGGGCAATCGCGCCACGCCAGCCGGCGAGCAGGTAACGGGCGATCCGGAAAAGGGCTTCAAAGAGTCCGACGTAGTGATCGAAGGGCAATACGGTATTCCCGTGCTAACCCACTGTTGTCTCGAACCTCACGGCCAAGTGGTGGAGTGGAAGGGCGACAACATTAACTATTGGCCGTCCACCCAAAACGTCAGCGGCATCGGCCCCGACATCGCGAAGAATCTCGAAGTTCCCGCCACCAACGTCAAAGTTCACCAGGATCATATCGGCGGTGGATTCGGAAGCAAGTTCGGCTCCGATCGCTGGGGAGTTGAAGGCGCCCGGATGTCCAAAGCGGGCGGCGGACGTCCTGTTAAGACGTTCCTGGATCGCGCGACAGAACTGAACATCGCCGGCAACCGGCCATCGGCCTACGCCAAGATCAAGATCGGCGCCAAGAAGGACGGAACGATTATGGCCTGGGAATCGAACTCCTGGGCTACGGGCGGGATGAGCGGCGGCGGCATGCCTCCGATCCCGTACGTATTCACTGCGATCCCCAACCGGCGCATGAACCATGTCGCCATCAAGACCAACGGCGGTCCTCTTCGAGCATGGCGGGCGCCGAACCACCCGCAGGCTTCGTTCCTCACCTGTTCGGCAATCGAAGATCTTTCGGCGAAGCTGGGCATGGATCCGCTGGAAGTGTTTGCGAAGAACGTACAGTGGGCTCCGGAGCCGCGCCGCGACACCTACCTCTACCAGCTCAAGAAAGCGGCCGAACTTTCGGAATGGAGCAAGCGTTGGCATCGCCGGGGCGATTCCGGTTCAGGGATTGTGAAACGCGGTATGGGTATCGGCATCTGTTCCTGGGGCGGCGCCGGTCACGCTTCGAACTGCAAAGCCACCATCCATCCCGACGGGTCGGTGGAAGTCGAACTGGGCAGCCAGGATTTAGGCACCGGCACGCGCACGATCATCAATCAAGTGGCGTCGGAAACGTTCGGCCTGCCTATGCAAGGTGTGAAGGTCAAACTCGGCGACAATTCGTACCCGGCGTCGAACGGTTCCGGCGGATCCACCACCGTGGGCGGCGTGTCGAGTTCCACGCGCATAGCCACGGTGAATGCGCTCGATAAGCTGTTTGAGAAAGTGGCTCCCGCGCTCAATACCACGCCGGACAAGCTGGAAGCGGTGGGCGGCAAGATTCAGATCAAGGGCGAACCGGCGAAATCTCTCACCTGGGCTGCCGCCTGCAAGAAGCTGGGCGTGCAGAGCATCAGCGAGAATGGACAGAACGATCCCCGCAATCCGCGCGGGCTGAACACGCTGGGCGTGGCCGGCATCCAGATTGCGGACGTCTCGGTGGATGTGGAAACCGGCATCGTCAAGATGAACCGCATGGTTGCCGTACAGGACTGCGGTCTGATCGTGAATCCCCGGCTGGCGGAAAGCCAGGTAGCGGGCGCCTGTATCATGTCCATCTGCGGCGCGCTGATGGAAGAACGCATCATGGATAACCGCACCGGCCGCGTGTTGAACCCCGAAATGGAGTTCTACAAGCTGGCGGGTCTGGGTGACATCGGTGAGATCATCGTCCACATGGATATCCGGGAAGAGAACGACAAGCGCGGTATCATCGGGCTCGGGGAGCCGCCGACTGTGGCGGGCATCGCCGCAGTGGCCAATGCCGTTGCAAATGCCATCGGCGTCCGTGTTCCGATGGTCCCGCTCACGCCGGATCGCGTGCTGAAAGCGCTTGAAGAGAGGAGGGCATAACCATGCAGGCCTTCGAATACGCCAGTCCCACTACGGTGAAAGACGCGGTTGGCATGCTCTCGGCCCAATGGGGAGAGATCGACGTGCTGGCCGGAGGTACAGACCTGATCAGCTTGATGAAGGAATATATCCACACGCCGAAACGCGTGATCAACATCAAGGGGATCAAAGAGCTCGGCGGGATTTCCAAGTCCGGCGGCGGACTTCGCATCGGAGCCACGGCCACATTGGACGAGCTTGCGGAAAGCGCGGCCATCCGGGCCGAGTATCCGTCGCTAAGCCAGGCGGCGTTGGGGGTAACCAGCCCTCAGATCCGCAATATGGGCACGGTTGGCGGCGATCTTTGCCAACGGCCACGCTGCTGGTATTTCCGTCAGGGCTTCGGCCTGCTGGGCAAGGATAAAGGCGGCGAGAGCCTGATCCCGAACGGCGAGAACCGCTATCACGCCATCTTCCCGCAGGCGCCTGTTTACTATGTGAATGCGTCAAGCCTTGCACCGGCGCTGATCGCGCTGGGAGCCAAGGTGAAGATCATGGGTCCCAACGGCGGACGCGAGCTGCCGGTGGAGCAACTGATCACCGTACCCAAGGATGAGCGGAGCCGCGAGCTCGCTTTGGCCCCCAACGAGATCGTTACGGAAATTCTCGTGCCGGGGGCGAGAGGCGTAAGGAATGCCACCTATGAAGTAAGGCAGAAAGAAGCTTTGGACTGGCCGTTAGCGGCCGCCTCGGTAGCTCTCAAGATGAAGGGCAACGCGATCGAAAGCGCCCGCATCGTTCTCGGTCACGTAGGTCCCACACCGGTGGTGGCGGCGGACGCGGAGAAGATGCTGGCGGGTAAGACGCTGACGCAGGACTTGGCCACCGAGGCCGGCAAGGCTGCGCTGGCCGGCGCCAAGCCGCTGAGCGGGAATGGTTACAAGGTACAATTGGCGCGAGTCGCCGTGAAGCGCGCGCTGATGGATGCCGGGAAACTCAAAGCATAAAGCCAACAAACCGGAGGCGCGATCTGGAACGTTCCAGTCTGACCGTTATAGACGATGACCGCTGCAATAACCTGCGCTGGAAGGGTCTCTTCATCGACACCCTGTGGGACCCGAACGTGCAGCATGGCAACGATCGCGCCTTCTGGTGCCACCGCACGCAGCAGATCATGGGGCCGGATGGAAAAGTGGTGGACGATTACGAGTGCAATCCGTTCCGGAAGTGCTACCAGGAATTCTAGGTGCTCACAGACCAGGCGGCTGCGATCACCGCCAATGCGGCGGTTGCGGCCGTTTCCGCTCGCAAAATCGTGGGTCCCAGCGACACGGGAAGCCAGTCGGCTTCCGCGATTGCCGCGCGCTCGGAATTGGTCCATCCACCTTCGGGTCCTAACAGCACGGCGACCTCGTCGTGCGGTGTTCGATTGGCCGGCAGGCAGGCCAGCAGCGGCGGAGCGTCAGCCTGTTCTTCGAGGGCGTAGCGAAGGCCCTCGGCGCGAATGGCGTTCCGCAACGGGCGGGTATCGTGCAAATCCGGCACGCGCCACCGCCTTGATTGCTGCGAACTTTCCCGCAGGATCCGGCGCCAGCGTTCGCCGCGCTTTGCAGCGGCCTGGTGCAATCCTTTCTCGCAACGCTCGGCAAGGACCGGCGTGATCCGTTCTACTCCCAGTTCTGTGGCTTTTTCAAGCATCCATTCGAAATGGTCGAATTTGATCAGCGATGCGAGCAGGTGCATGCGCACCGGCGGCTGGCGGGTCTGCAACTTGTCGAGAACACGAAAAACGACTTGCGCGCGCCGTGCGGTCTCCACTTCCGCGAGATACAAGGCCTCGTTATCGGAGATTTCATAACGCTGGCCCGGCTCCACCCGCAGTACCTTGGTGAGGTGTCCCGCGTCATCGCCCACGATCTCCGCCCGCCCGCTATGGACGCCCGCCACGAAGAACAGCCGTCTCGCCATGTACAATTGATGATCGCACGATATGATTGGCTTTCTCCGCGGTACCCTGCTGGAAAAACACCCGAATGAAGCGGTCGTGGATGTCCACGGCGTCGGCTACCTGGTGACGATTCCGGTCTCGACGTTCTCCTCGCTCCCCGATCCCGGAGTGGAGGTGAATCTGCGCATCCATACGCATGTTCGCGAGGACGCGCTGGCGCTGTTCGGATTCCTCAGCGCCGATGAGAAGGCGCTTTTCGAGCGGCTGATTTCCGTAAGTAACGTCGGACCAAAGCTCGCCATTACAGTTCTGAGCGGGCTGCCCACGCCGGACTTGGTCGCGGCCATCCGCGGGTCAAATCTTGCCCAACTCACGCGTATCCCCGGAATCGGGAAGAAGACGGCGGAGCGGCTGGTATTGGAGCTGCGCGACAAGCTCGATTCTATCGGCGGAAGGATGCCTCCCGGCGGCGCCGAGGCGGCGGCTCCGGCATTCTCCCCCGTGGATGAAGATGTACTATCGGCGCTCGTGAACCTTGGCTGCGCGCGGCCGGCAGCCGAAGCCGCGATTCGCAGGGCCCGTGCCGGTGGAACGGTTACGGAATTCGAGCCGCTTTTCCGGCGCGCTCTGGAACTGGTGCGCTAACCTGAACCAATGCGTGACAAGGGCATCGCCTCCCCCAGCCCGCAGGAAGAAGAGCTGCAATTTGAGGCGGCTCTGCGGCCGAAAAGGCTCGATGAGTTTACCGGCCAGCCAAAGTTGAAAGAGAATCTTTCGATTGCCATTGAGGCGGCGCTGCGCCGCGGCGAGGCGATGGATCACGTGCTGCTCTACGGCCCTCCGGGCCTGGGGAAAACAACGCTCGCGCACATTATCGCCACCGAACTGGGAGTGCCGATCGACCTTACTTCCGGCCCCGTGCTGCAAAAGAAGCTCGACCTTACCGGCATGCTCAGCAATGTGCGGCAGCAGCAGGTGTTTTTCGTGGATGAGATTCACCGCCTGCTGCCGGATGTGGAAGAGATGTTTTATTCCGCGCTGGAAGATTTCCGGGTGGACATCATTGTCGGTCAGGGGCCGGGCGCGCGGACACATTCGCTCCCCATCCCAAGATTCACCGCCATCGGAGCGACCACGCGGATGGGCATGATCAGTGCTCCGATGCGCGGGCGTTTCGGCCTGCTGCTGCGCTTGAGCCATTACGATGTGCCGCAGCTACGGAAGATTGTCGAGCGGTCCTCGGCGTTGCTGCAGGTAACTGTGGACGCGGAAGGAGCCGACGAAATCGCCCGGAGGAGCCGCGGCACACCGCGTATCGCCAACCGGTTACTGCGCCGCGTGCGCGACTATGCGCAGGTTCGCGCCGCCGGTCACGTAGATCTGAAGGTGGCTCGTACCGCCCTGGACCTGCTGGAGGTGGACCGATTCGGGCTGGATGAAACGGACCGTAAGATCATGATGACGATTCTCCAGAAATACAGCGGCGGACCGGTGGGATTGAATACCATTGCGGCCTCCGTGGACGAGGAGGCGGAAACGATCGAAGAGGTCTATGAGCCGTATTTGATGCAGCTCGGTTTCGTCGACCGGACGCCGCGCGGACGGCGCGCCACCGACCTTGCCTTCCAGTACTTTGGTGTGGAGCGCAAACGTAACGGGCTGGATCCGCAAGGCATGCTGTTTGAATGAAAAAGGTCTATCTTTCGCTCGGCTCTAACCTGGGAAACCGAGAGCAAAACCTGCAGGAAGCGGTCAATCGCATTCATGCGGCGGGAGCAACGGTGCTGCGCGCGTCCTCCACCTACGAGACGGCGCCGATGTATCTGACCGCACAGCCCATGTTTCTAAATCTGGTGCTGGAGGCGGAGACTGACGTTCTTCCCCGCATGCTGCTTAAGCGGCTGCAGAGGATTGAGAAGGAATTAGGACGGCGGCGCACGGTGGCGAATTCCCCGCGTCCCATCGACATCGATATTCTGTTTTATAGCCGGTTTGTGATCACGGCCGCGGAGTTGGTCGTGCCTCATCCGGGAATCGCCGAGCGCCGCTTTGTCCTCGAGCCGCTGGCCGAGCTGGCGCCGGATCTTCGTCATCCCGTCAGCAGACGAACGGTGCGGGAAATGCTGGCCGCGACGTCCGCGGAGGGCGTCCGTAAAGTACGGTTCGCCGTTTCGCTCCCGGAAAATAGAACCGGCGCGAAATAGCATCCGCCATCTCGCGCCGGTAGGTAAAGTTATAAGTCTGAAGGCCTTAGTGAGCCATCTTGACGCTATCAATGGTAATGGTGTCGCCGTCGGCTTTGCCCATCACCGTGACCTTGTGGCCCAGATGGTCCATGACTTTGGCCTTGGACGCGTCGTCGATCTTCATGACTTTGTCTCCAACCACGAGCACGGCCCCGGCGCCTTTGTTTTTCACGCAGGCCGACGCACACTTCATCGACTTTTCAGAACCGTCCGCGTGCTTCGCGCCGCAGTTGGCATCCGAGACGTAACCAGTCCACGAGGCCGCGAATGCGGACATAGCGAACAAAGAAACCATTGCAATTTTCTTCATCTTGAGCATCCTCTCTAGAGTGATTGGCTACGGTCGCCAATTCGGACCGAACAGTATTGAATATAGGACATTTGCTGCCCCCGTGCAATACAGTATACGTTAAACCTTGTTCATCGGATTTAGAGAATGAAACTGCTTCTGCTGCTGTATGTACGACCCATGGCGGGGATGAGCCAAACGCTGGATGAGGGACGGCCCGCGCCTGCGCTGCTGCTAGCCGGCGGAGCTACTGTCCTGTTGTTGTATTCTCTCGGCCGTTCCGTGTCCCTGATGACAGTCGTAGCGCTGATGGTGATCTTGGCAGCCGTGTTCGTCCCGGTAAGTATCTTAGCGGTGAACCTTTTCCATCGTTCGGGCGGATCAGGAGTGGTCTTGAGCCGGGAGTATCTGCCGCTGCTGATTTGCACGGCGCTGGCCTGGACAGCCTCGGTGCTTCCGCTTGCAGGAATTACTTTCCTGCTTCCCGCGTGGTGGCTCTTTGCGGCCGCTGGTCTCTATTTCCTGTTCCTGGCAGTCTGCGCACTGCGGACCGCCATGGGCGCCGGCATTGCGGCGGCAGCGCTAGCGGTTTTGCTAGCCGTCGCTGCCTCGGGCGCAGCCGCTTTTCTACGGGGCATCCTCCACTTTCTGGCTTCACCGCTGCTCATTTTTTGGGCGTACATGCTTTTTCAAAGCGACCTCCGCACCCTCGGGTCGGGTCTGCGGTCCCGCCAAAGTTTCCGCCGCCATCTGGAAGCTTCGAGCATCAATCCGCATGATGCCGATTCTCACTATCAACTCGGGTTGATCTACCAGCAGCGCCGCCAGCTTGACGAAGCCGCCGCCCGCTTTCGGAAAGCAATCTCCATCGATCCGGAAGACGTCGATTCGCATTTTCAACTGGCCCGCATCCTGCGCCAGCAAAACAAGCCCGGGGAAGCCCTGCCTTTCCTCGAAGTGGTGGCGGCGCTGAATGACAAGCACGCCCTCAGCGAAGTTTGGAGAGAAACGGGAGCCGCGCTCTTCGAACTAAGCCGGGTTAAAGAAGCGGAAACGGCCCTGCAAAAATACGTGGAGCGGCGCGGCTTCGATCCCGAAGGCCTCTACTGGTACGGAAAGGCGCTGCAAAAACTCGGTCGCAAGGACGAGGCGGCGGACGCCTTCAAGCGTTGTGTGGAAGCGGCGGACACGATGCCGCGCAATCGCGCCGCCGCGGTGCGTCCATGGCGGCGGCAGGCTTCGGATGAATTATGACGTCAATCCCCGAGGGCCGCCCCGCGGCTTTCCACAACAGGCAGCGCATCATCCTTGATTCCCTGCTTGGGAAGTAGTGAAATCGCAACCGCACCAATGAAGGCCATGGCAAAAACCACCATCATGGCGGAGTCGTAGCTGCCCAGACTCTGGCGGAGACGCGATACGAAGTAGGGAAACCACGTCTGGCCTATCGTGTCGGTGGGCAGAATGATCGCCATGGCACGCGCCAGCGTGTTCACGCCGAACTGTTCCGCCGCCATCAAGGGGATCAGCATGTAGTCGGCTCCCATGCCGAATCCGAAAAGAACGGCAAACAGATACAGGCTGGACTCGTTGCCTGGCCGCACCAGCAAAAGCAGCGGAATGGTGGCTGCCACCAGTACATAGGTGGCGGTCATAACGTACTTTTTGGGATAGCGGTCCGCCAGCCATCCAATCAGCAGTCGCCCGGCAATGCTCGACCAGAGGATCACAGCCTGGGCGGTAGTCCAGGCGGCGTCGCGGGCAATCTGGTCGGTGTAGCCCTGATCCTGAAACACAAATTTCATGTGCTGATTGATGGAGCCGATAGAGCCGATGGAGCAAGCCGATCCGATGACCAGCAGCCAGAAGGCGAGCGTACGGGTGAGATGGCGGAAGGGCAGCGGATCGACCTTTGTCTCGGCGGCGGCGAGGGCGGCGCCATCGGGATTCTGGCCGATTTCCTGGGGCCGGTTCCGGACAAAGAAAATAGTGATGGGCCACACCAGAAGCACGATAAAGCCAAGAATCAGGAGACAGGTGTGAAAGTTCGTGGAAGCCGTGAGGTACTTGACGAGATAGGCTCCAGCCGAACCCACCAAGCCCACCCCAACATAGGTTACGCCCATGGCTAGGCTGCGGTTCTTTTTAAACCATTGCGAAATGAGAATCTGGTGCGGAATGGGGCCGGAAAATATATAGCCCACGGCGTAGATGAACCACAATGCGTAGTAGATGGGCAGGCTGCCCTTCATCGTGCTGAAGCCGATGAAAGCGATGGCGGTCAATAAGGATCCGATCATCAATAGGCGCTTCGGCGGGAAGCGATGCACCAATAGGGGACCAACCCAGAGAGTAAACAGCGCGGCAAGGGGAAAACCGAGCGTAATGTCGGGACGCGACCAGCCAAACTCCTTGGCGTAGTAATCGTAAAAGAACGGCATGTTGTAGTACGGCAGTCCCGTGGAGAGACCAAATGTACAGACAGCCGCGGCGACGATCCACCAGCCATAGAATGTTCTGGGTATGTTCACCATTGTTATATACCATATTCGACATTTGGGCCCGTCTGCGGTAACGAAACTTCCCGTCAACCTCTCTCACAGGTTAAGGAGTGATCATGCCGGCAAAGAAGAAAGCAACCACCAAGGGAAAAGCCAAAGTAGAGAAGGTGATGCACGAGTTCAAGCACGGCGAGCTGAAGTCGGGTCAGAAGGGTAAAGGCGGAACAGTGAAAAGCCGTAAGCAGGCGGTGGCAATCGCTTTGAGCGAAGCCAGGAAATCCGGAGCGCGCGTGCCGGCCAAGAAGAAATCCGCCAGCAAAAAGAAATCCCAGTAAGGGAACGGCGACAACCCTAAAGTTCACGGCCTCCACTGCCGATCCTGAGAATTCCCGCCCTTCGTTTGTATCGCGGTCATCAGGAAATCGAGGCTATGTTATCCATTGGAAGCCGAGTTGGCGATTACGACATTCTGGACATACACGATCAGTCGAAGACCGGAGTGGTCTATCGCGTAAGAAATC
Source organism: Bryobacteraceae bacterium (assembly GCA_035526195.1). Lineage (GTDB taxonomy): Bacteria > Acidobacteriota > Terriglobia > Bryobacterales > Bryobacteraceae > CADEFT01. The sequence goes on along the minus strand of DATLCW010000003.1, from coordinate 12,354 downwards.
AGGTTGCGGGGCGCCTGGAAGCCCTGAAGGTTCTTCCCGAATCGCTTCAGACAAATACGGAAGCGTTAGAGCGCTTCTTCCGGGAAATCAAGGTCCACGCGCGTCTGATGCATCCCAACATCGCCGCCTTTTACAACGCCACTCAGATCGGAACGGTGGTGGTAATGACAACGGAGTTCATCGAGGGAACGGCGCTGGCGAGCATCCTGCAAGGCGGCCCCCTGCCACCTGCCACCGCCGTTTCGTATTTGACGCAGGTGCTGGCGGCACTCAGCCATGCCCACTCACAGAACGTCGTTCACCGGGAAGTGACGCCCGAAAACATCTATATCCTCGAGGGCGGCCGGGTAAAGCTCGGAGGATTCGGACTGGCCAAGGGCAAAGGCGAAATGAACCTTACTCAGGAGGGAACCACCCTCGGTCCAGTGCACTACATCTCACCCGAGCAGGTAAAAGGAACCACCGAACTGGACCCTCGCTCCGATATTTACTCGGCCGGATGCGTGCTTTACGAGATGCTCACCGGACGCAAACCGTTCAATGCCAAGAGCCAATTTGATGTCATGCTGGCCCATGTGCAGCGGGATCCCATGCTGGCGGGCACGGTGAATCGCAACATTCCCGCCCATTGGAGTTTCGTCATCGCGAAAGCGATGGAGAAAAAGCCGTCTGAGCGCTATCCCACCGCCAGTGCGTTTGCGGCTGCCTTGGAGGATGCCCTTTCGCGTCCCGGGCAGTTTACGAAAACCGCCGCTACGCCTCCGGCGCCGCTAGCGCCCGGGCCGGCGCAGACCGCTCCCGCCATGGCGCACCCATCGTCTCCGGATCAGACATTCACGTGGCTGATGGTGGCGTTCGTGGCCGCGGCGATCGTGTTCGCGTTCCTGCTGCTGGCGCGGTGACAACAGCGAAAGAGGATGCCTTGAGGTACCAGGTTGGCGGCCAGATCGGCGAATATCGCATCGTGGGTCATCTCGGCTCCGGCGCCACCGGCGACGTCTTCCGGGTGGAACACTCCATTACTCATCGCACGGAAGCGATCAAGGTCTTCTACGCATCCACGTTAGATGAAGAACGCGCGCAACGCATCCTGCGAGAAGCGATGCTGCAGGCTACGCTCAACCATCCCAACATCACTGCCGTTCACACCGCCTTCTGGGCTGAGGGCGATCTGCTGCTGGTGATAGAGTTCGTGGAGGGGGAATCGCTGCGGCAATTGCTGGATCGCGGGTGCATCCCGATGCCCGTGAGCTTATCCTATGCAAGGCAGATTCTGCAGGCGTTGGCGCATGCTCACGAGAACGGCGTGATGCATCGGGATATCTCTCCCGCCAATATTCTGATCACCGCGGAAGGCCGGGTCAAGCTGACCGATTTTGGACTGGCTAAAAAGCCGGGTGACCGGCGCATTACGCAGTCCGGGGTGATGATGGGTTCCATCCACTACACCGCTCCGGAGCAGATCCGGTCTTCCGCCGACGTGGACTTCCGGGCCGATCTTTACTCGACCGGCATCGTGTTGTATGAACTGCTGACGGGACAAAAGCCGCTGGACGCAGAGTCGCCATTCGAGCTCATGCTGGCGCACGCCGAAACCAGGCCAGACTGCCCTTCGCGATGGAAGCCGGAGATCCCGGCGCACATTGACGCCGCTGTCATGCGTGCCATCGAGAAAGTTCCGGAACAGCGGTTTGCCTCGGCGGCTGAGTTTCTCGGCAGCCTCAATGATCCCGGGGCGATCCCGCGCCGCCTTCCCGGCCGCTCCCGGGCGGCCACCGCCTTAATCGTTCTGGCGGCGTCCCTGGGCGGGTTCGCCGCGTTGAAGCGTACGCCGGTTCCCCCGCGCCAAACGTCTATCGCCTCGACGGCCGTGCATGCCCCGGCGGAAACTGTTGCGTTGCCGCCGGATCCGGAGCCGCCTCCGCTGGTTGACGAGCCATTGCCCTACCCGGTACGGAGGGTCGCGCGGAAATCGGCGGCCCCGAAGAAGGTTCCTCCAAAATTCCTCGTTGCGAAGATCGCCGGCGAAGAGCCGCCGCAGCTACCCGAACCGCCACCTCTTGCGCGTGCGCCGGTGGCGGATGAAACGCTGCCTTCTCCCCGGGAACCGATCCCCGTGATGAAAGAAAAGGCCACCCTCGAGGCGGAACCACATGACGGAGAGGAACCGCCGGAAGCAGGTCCAAAACCTTCTCGTGGGTTCTGGTTGAACCTCGGCCGGAAAGTCAATATATTCCGCCGGCGGTGATTCGCACTTACGTCGAATGCTCTCCACACGCCCGAATCGGTAGGGTACTGGCAGCGTGGGGAGGTCATTCTGTGTTGGAGGCCTTACTAATACCTCTCACGGGTACAGGATAGGGACGCTCGGAATACTTCAAACAAATGATTTGCATGGACTTATGTCACTGATTCGTTGAATAGTGAAGCTTTGTACAACAGCGTCAATGTTAACTTTTACGTCCGTTACATTTTTTTTGCTTTTCTGCTGGTGAAGGGCTAGATGCTCTGTTATAGTACTAGATCTAGCGCAGCTAGAAGCTAAAACATTTGTGAAGGAAAATGGTTTTGAGTCCAATCCAAGACCCCCAGGAACACGTGTCTGCGTTGTTTGCTCCTCCCCGCCCTCCAGTAGCTCAGGCGACTTCTCCCCGCCCATGCCGACCGGAGGAACCAGGAAATTGACCAATCTCCCGGCTGCGCGATTTGTATGTTTTAGCGTTCTTTTCTCCCTGTTCAAGTGCTGTGTTCGATTCTCCCTGTTGTTTTCAAATGTAGGCGTAAAGTTTGCTCCCCTCTGTGACGATTTCCATAGAGAAGCGACTTGATAGCAAGGAAGTAGAAGGATCCCGCAAGCAGCGCCGCCAGATAAGGCGGATGGGTGGTCCTGCCGGTGGGAAGGATGAGAATCTTGTCCGGCGTTTAGCACAACCTCACTTCCGATAGATCGTTTGAATGGTGGAGGAATTATGAGAATCACGTGCGGTTCAACTGGAGGCGCCAATCGCCGCCTCGTTTTATTGGCTCCGGGGAACGCCAATATTCCTGATGGCCTTCACAATGTGCACGCGCACTGGAATCATGATAAGCTCATGGCAACCATGCAGAGGCTGCGGGGAAGCCTTTATCTTAAAGATGGCGCCATCGGCCCGGAACAGCTGACCGCGGACGGCCGGCACAAGGTGGAGGCGGATGAACGAGCCTGGCATCTTCTTTCGGTCGGCAGGGACGGCTCGGTGCAGGGTTGTGCGCGCTACATCTCTCATGAAGGTAAAGTTTCTTTCAAAGCTCTAGGCGTCAGCCGCAGCCCGATGGCCAAGTGCAACCATTGGGGCAGGCATTTTCGTCACGCCGTGCAAGGCGAAATTACGCGGGCCCAACGGGCGGGATTGTCGTACGTGGAAGTAGGCGGCTGGGCCTTGTCGGAGGAACTGCGGCATTCGACCGAAGCGATTCGCATTGCACTCGCCAGTTACGCCCTGGCGGAAATTCTGGGCGGCTGCATCGGGATCACCACCGCCACCTTCCGGCATCATTCGGCATCGATTTTGCGCCGTATCGGGGGCAGTTCGCTGCAGGACGGCGACCATGATCTGCCGGCTTATTACGATCCAAACTATAAGTGCGAAATGGAGGTGCTCCGTTTCGATTCCCGCATGCCGAACCCGCGCTATGCGGGGCTGATACAGGACATCCGGGAGTCGCTCGCCACCGCTGCCGTATATTGCCCGCCCTCAACCCGGGTCGCAGCCCACTCCGTCCGCTCCGTTTCCGCACTTGGCATGGCGCACGCCGTGGCCTAGAAAGTCCGTGAGGTACAGGCATTGATTCCGGATGCCTCTCAACAAGCCCTGCTCGAGTGGGCGAATTTAATCGGCATCGAAAATGTCCTGACCGACCCCGCCCTTCTGACTTCCGTTCAGACGGCAACCTTCCACACCGATGTCCGCGTGCCGGCGATTCTGAAACCCGGTAATACGGCCGAAGTAGTTGGAATCCTTCAAATCGCCAATCGCCACCAATTTCCGGTCTATCCCGTCAGCAGCGGTAAGAATTGGGGCTACGGCTCGCAGGTTCCCACCGCTGATCTATGCGCTCTTCTGGATCTTGGCCGGATGAACCGGATTCTTGACTTCAATGAAGATCTGGCCTATGTTACCGTCGAACCTGGAGTTACCCAGCGCCAGTTGTTCGAGTATCTCCAAAGCCGCGGCGGCCGCCTCTGGATGGATGCCAGCGGGGCCAGTCCGGATTGCAGCCTGATCGGAAATACAATGGAGCGCGGCTTCGGCCACACTCCCTATGGCGACCATTTCGCCCATGTCTGCGGGCTGCAGGTAGCGCTCGGAAGCGGGGAACTCGTAGAAACCGGATTTTCCGGCTATCGCGACTCCCAAACCGGACCGGTGTACCGGTGGGGCGTGGGACCCTACGTGGATGGTTTGTTTTCCCAATCGAATCTCGGCGTCGTTACGCGGATGACGGTGTGGCTGATGCCGGCCCCCGATTATTTTGAAGCTTTCTTCTTCACCTGCGAAAAAGAGAACGCGCTTTCGGGGTTAGTGGACGCGCTAAGGCCCCTACGTCTGAACGGCACGCTTCGCAGCACGGTACACATCGGAAACGATTACAAGGTGTTGTCCGGACTTCAGCAATACCCCTGGGAACATCTTAAGGGGCGTACCCCGCTGATGCCCGCCGATCTGGCTTATTTCCGCCGGGCCATGAACTTTGGGTGTTGGAACGGGTCTGGCGGCCTGTACGGCACCAGGGCTCAAGTGGCGGAGGCTCGCCGCTTGCTGAAGGCCGCTTTGAAAGGCAAGGTGAGCCGGCTGCAGTTTCTCGATGAGCGGAAGTTGCTGCTTGCGACGCGGTTCAGCCGTGTTTATGAAATCCTGACCGGCTGGGACCTGTCGCGCACGCTGGATCTCGCCCGTCCCGTGTTCGGGTTACTACAGGGTATTCCTTCGGAGAAGACCATGGGTAGCGTGTACTGGCGGAAACGGCAGCGGGCTCCGGAAGACGCCGATCCGAACCGCGATGGTTGCGGCCTCCTGTGGTGCGCGCCGATTACGCCGCTTGAAGGGGGGCACGCCCACTCTGCCGCTATGCTCGCTACCGCTATCCTGCTTAAGGGCGGTTTCGAGCCAATGCTGTCACTCTCGATGGTCGGGGAGCGGGCGATTGCGTGCGTTGTGTCCATTTCGTACGACCGGGACGTGCCGGGCGAGGATGGCCGGGCGATGGAATGCCATCATCAATTACTGGAAGCGTTGGTCGGCGCGGGTTATCCCCCTTACCGATTAGGGGTGCAGTCCATGAAGGCGGTGCACCCCCCTGCGGGGATGACTAAGTTAATTAACCTTATCCGTCACGCTGCGGATCCTAACGGGATCCTGGCGCCGGGAAGGTATCATCAAGGGCCAAGTTCCCGTCCGTCGGCTGTGTTGGAACAGTTGCGTGAACATTAGAAGGGTATAGAACTGTACAGACTAGTACGGACCCGTACCAAACTACCCCAGCAAAATCCCTAGTCGTCCGCTGAAAATTGTTGAACTTGGGCCGGGAGCGCTGCATAATGTGAATACGAAGTTTTCCTTAGATTCATGACTGAGAACACCTATGGGGAAAATGGAAGTAGGATCGCGGAGTAAGGATGAATTGTTGGACTAGTAACTTATTCAGGCTGAAGATCCGGTCGAACCCGAAACAACCTTACTGTTTCTGCGATCTAAAGTGTGTTAGCGGCTTCCCGTCCAGCATGTCTCTCTCTGGATGAGATGGCTTTAGAATTTATCGGAGGTTAGAAAATGTTTTGTAAATTTCGTAACCGCGGAAAGCTCCAAGGGAGTTTCCGCGTACTCAGTATGGCCGGTCTGTTAACCGTATCCGCATTATCAGCTAGCGCCGCAATTACCGGCAACCTGAATATTTCGGGCACGGTGCGGGTCAGCCTTTCCACTATCGATTGGCAAAATCCGACCGGCGCACCTAATGGGGTGTTTCTCACAATACAGCCGGGTACGAATTACTTCGCAAGTATCTTCAGCACCGACCCGTTCACACCTTACGGTGGAAGGGCCCTCGACCTCGGTGGCGGTCCGTTCGCCGGTCCGGTTTTCGTACCGAGTTTCATGAGCGGCTTCACCGCGCCCGGGTATAGCGGGCTGTTCTTTGACCTCACCTTACTCGATCCCTCCAGTGCACCGGTTTGTACCGGCAGTGAAGGGGAAAACCAACCTTGCCGTATTGGCACCCCATCACCTTTCACGCTGACTCAGAAATTCGACCAAAGCGGCAACCCCAGCGTTGCGATCGACTTCAGTATTCAGGGCTTTTTCCAGGACTCGAATCTCGCGAACTCGCGTGCTAATTACAAAGGCACCTACACAACACAGCTCACTGACCCGGCTCTCGATACGATTTCCGAGGTTCTTACCAGGATTAATGGAGGCGGATTTGTCGAAGCTTCGTACTCCGGAAACTTCTCCGAGTTGAGTGCGATTCCCGAACCCAGCACCGTACTGTTTACGCTCACCGGCGGTCTGTTGATGCTCGGATCGGCCGTCCTGCGTAAAATTCGTAGCTAGTCTTTCGTAGCTGGTCTTTCTTCGTTAAGGCAGCCGGTACCTTGTCAAGGTCACGGCTGCCTTAACTTTTATCCCCACTTCCTGCTGTCGTTCCCCTCGTCTGTGATCAAGTTTCTTCCGTCCACCCTTCCGCAACGATTGCCATCGCGTATTCTCCCGGCTCATCATCTATGCCGACCGCACCTTATTCGACCTAACTCGGATTAACCGCGGTGAACTGGACTACCACCCGCAGCCCTAAGGGCAGTTTCCTGCCGTCGTTCTCCAGATCCACCATTACTTCCAACACATCGCGGTCGGACTTTTCGGTGGGATCGCCAGACAGGATCTTCTTTCTACCCATAGTGGATGCCAACCTTGAAACCACCCCCCGGAACTTGCGATTGGGGACAGCGTCGCTGGTTACGATCACGTTTTGGCCCATGGCGACCTTGGTAACGTCCTTCTCATCCACCTCCGCTCTTACCCGCCTGGTAGAAAGATCGGCCATCATAATCAACGGCTTAGGAGCATTCAAGCTGAAGGACTCACCGGGCCGCAGCAAAACTCGCAGCACGGTACCCCCAATCGGGGCCTTCACGTAGCATTTGGAGATGTGTTGTTGCACGGAGGTCACACGATTCTCCGCCACCTGAACATCGGCATCCGCCTTGGCGAGATCTTCCTTCATCGGAGGGGCTTTTACAAGCTCTTCCTGACGCGTGGCTTCCCGCAGTTTAGCTTCCGCCACGTCGTGGTCCCGCTGTGCCTCCGTGATTAGAGATCGGGCAGCCGTGCCCGCGCGCACCAGTTCTGTCGTACGGCTTAGATGGACAAGCGATTGCCCCAGCACGGCTTTCGCGGCCACTGTCCTCTGCTCCGCCGCCAACCGCTCCTCCTCCCTGCTGCCGCGCAGGAGGCGTGCTCGAACCTGTTTGGCGGACTCCACCTCGGACAGTGCGGTTTGTAAGCTCGCCTGGAGATCCGGACAGCCTATTTCGGCGAGCGGCTCATCCTTAGCTACGACTTGGCCTTCTTTCACGTGTACCGTCCGGACCAGGCCGTCAATCGCCGCTCCCACCTCAATAGTCTCCGTGCGGCCTTCCACCCGGCCAGGGCTCGCGAGCACCACCTGGTCGGCCACGCGCCGTTCCACTTCCGCTAACGGCCGCGAGGCCGCCTGCGTATTATACGTGGGTGAACACCCCCAGTAGCTGAGCGCCAACCCGAGGATCCCAATCGAGGCATAGAGTCTCATATCGTTCTACCTATCCTGACTTACAAAATGATTTACCAACTGCCCGTCGGCAAGTAATACCGTCCGGTGAGCAAGCCGCTCCCACCGCGCATCGTGCGAGACCACAACGATTGTCCGCCGCTCACGCTCGGCCAAGTCGCGCAGTAGCGTGGCGATCTGTTCGCCCGACCTGCTGTCGAGCGATGCCGTTGGCTCATCGGCCAACAGGATCGGCGGGTTCCGCAGCAGGGCGCGCGCAATGGCCACGCGTTGCTTTTCGCCCCCGCTCAATTCGTCCGGTTTCTGTGACAATTTCGCGCCCAGCCCGAGCTCTTCCATGAGCTGCCGCGCCCGCTTGCGCAATCCTTTTCCCGCTACATCCCCTGCAATCGCGACGTTATCGAGTGCCGGCAAGGAACGGAAGAGCCGGAACGCCTGGAAAATGAAGCCTATCTTCTGTTGCCGGATTCGAGTGCGGCGGCTCTCGCTCATCCGGCTGACGTCCTCACCCCCGACGTAAACCTTTCCCTGATGGGGTTTTAACAGGCATCCGAGAAGGGAGAGAAGAGTTGTTTTGCCGCTGCCGGAAGGGCCCTGTACCAGGGTGAGGCGTTCCGGCTCAAAGGCCAGAGTCAATGACGAAAGAGCCCAGCAGCGCGCGCCGCCCTTTCCGTATTCGACGCCCACGTTGTCCACCGCCAGAAATCGATCAGGCACGAAATACCCTCGCTGGTTCCACGGTTAGTGCGGCGCGAACCGAGATGATCGCCGCCAACGCGCACATCAATAATCCCGGTGGAAGCATCACCCACGGAAGCCATACGGGCGTTTTCAGCCAGGCGATCGTGTTTCGGGCGATTTCCACAATCGGTTGCGTGGCGATGAGGCCCACCATGCATCCAGCGACACCACAAATCATGGCCTGCATGAGCACTACGCGGGTCACGTAGCCGGAAGTGGCGCCGATCGCCTTAAGCGTTGCGTACTCTTCGAGATTCTCCATCGTCGTGGCATAGATCGTTTGGGATGCCACTACCAGCCCAATCACGAATCCCAGCAGGGCGGCCGTAAGAATCGCTCCACCGGCGCCGGTTTGGGTGATCCAAAACATTTGCGACCGCCGGGCGAACTGTTCCCGGGTCAGCACGTCCACATCGGACAGGCGCTGCTGAATCTCGCTCCTTACGGTCTCAATGTTCCTGCCATTTTTTACATGGACCAGGATGTAGCTGGTCTCTTCGGGGGAGACGCTGAGATAACGGCTCGCATCCTGGTAGGACGTGAATACGAATGGATTCCCTAGGAATGAGCTAAAGCCTTCCACCTGGCCCGCCACCTGAGCCCGGAGCCGGTTGATCTCCACTTCGCGCGGGAATTCCGTAACACCCAGCAGCGCCGCATGGCTCCGATCGACCAAAACAGAAGCCGGTTGGACTACAGACGTGCTGCCGCCGAGATAAGGTAGAGGCAGTGTCTGGCCGGGACCAGCCTCGACACCCACCACGGCAACCGTCTGCGTGTGCCCGTCCGGCTTTCGAAACTCGGCGTAATTCAGCATCAGACTACTGGCCTGCTCGACGCCGCTCACTCCCTTGGCAATTTCCAGAAAGCGCTTCGGCAAGGAAGCCGGGAAATCGAAACAGGAGACCCCGCGGGCGGTAATCCAGATGTCCGCGCTGGTGGCGTCAATCACCTTCGAGGCCGCATATAAGAAGCTGATCAGCAGGCTTCCCTGAAAAATCATAAGGAAAACCGCGAAGGCAATTCCCGCCACCGTCACGCCAAAGCGGATCCGATCGTGAAGTAAATTGTTCCAGGCAAGCTTCATGGCGTCTTCCGAAAAATTCGGCGTCACCTCGGGAGAATTACTGGAGATAACAATCGTCTGATGGCCGGAAAATCTTTACCAGACTGACGCAGGGAGAAGGGAGACAAAACGTGACCCTCGCCGCTTCAGTACGGAGAGAGGTGTTGCTGCCAGGATCCCACAACCGCTGGTTTCCCGCAATCAAAAAGTCTTCGGCCGCCCTCCCGCGAGCAGGTCTAAACTCCGCCTTCGATTCTGCCGACGTTTGTATTACCTGGCAAAACAACGAACCGAACGGGGAGATACACATGACCAGCTTGGCACAGGCAATAACTACTAAGCTTCAGTCTGAATCGGAGCGAGTCGAAAAACTACGGGCGGAATTCAATTACTCTTCCATACAAGCGCAAATTCCCAGAGGCTCCCAAGTGCTCGATGTGGGAGCGTGGAGCGGTTATCTCGGTCCCCTCCTCCGGGATCGCCGGGACTGCGACGTGCTCGGGGTGGATGTTGTGAACGCGAACAAAACCGACGTACCGTTCGAGGTATTCGATGGCAAGGCCCTGCCCGTGGACTCCAACAGTTTCGATGTGATACTGCTGTTGTACGTTCTGCATCACGCGGCCGACGACGAACCGCTTCTGCTCGAGGCGAACCGGGTACTCCGCGATGATGGATGCCTGCTGGTGGCGGAGGATAGCGTCGATACGCTCTGGGACCGCCTGGTGACCGTTGGGTTTCATGTCTGGTTGTGGCTGGTCACGAAGATGGGTCAGGACGGTACTTTTCGAACTACCGATCAATGGCAGCAGCGTTTCCGGAAGATGGGGTTCCGCGTGAAAAAGACGATCGCCCTTGGCCACCACCTGGGACGTTTCCTGTGGCCCAGGAACACGCTCTTCATTTTAGAGAAACAGAAGTGAGCAAACGCCGGTGCCCGGCCGGGCTGGAAGCGGTAGTATCGATACGATGGGTATGAAACGCATCCTGTTTCTGGCTGAGGGAGCCACAATGGCGCATTTCGTCCGGCCGCTGGCGCTGGCAGAGGCTTGCGCGGGGCTGCCCTACGAGGTGCACTTTTATGCTCCTGCCCGTTTCTCGCCTTATCTGAAGGGGAAGAAATTCACGCCGGGAGAGTTGGCTGCGATGCCCGGAGAGCAGTTTCTCGAGAACGTCGCCAAGGGCCGGCCGATGTACCCGCGCGAGGTGCTCCGCCAATATGTGTTGGACGATCGGGCCTTGATTCAACGGCTGCGGCCCGATCTTGTGGTGGGCGATATGCGACTGACGCTGCCGATCGCGGCGAGGCTGGAGGGTGTGCCGGCGGCCGTGATGATGAATGCGTACTGGAGCCCCTGGGCTGTCAAGCGGTGCATCGTTCCGGAGCTTCCGCTGACACGGGTGATCCCGCCGCGAATTTTGGGGCCGCTCTACCGCGCTGCCGAGCCGCTGGGCTACCGCATGCACACGGGTCAGATGAACCAGGTGAGACTCGAATTTGGCTTGCCACCGCTCGCGCCGGATCTGCGCCGCATGTATACCGAGGGGGATCATGTGCTGTACGCTGATATTCCCGAGTTCGTGCCCACTCCAGGCGCTCCGTCTACGCACCGCCATATCGGTATCTGCGAGTGGACGTCGCCGTCCGCAAAGCCCGAATGGTGGGATCGTATGGCGGCGGATCCGAAGCCAAAAGTGTGGGTGACGCTGGGCAGTAGCGGCCCCTTGCGCGTGATGCCGGCGTTGCTGCGGGCGTTGTCGCGGCTGCCGGTAGCGGTAATTCTGTCGACATCGGGAAGAGACGTACCGGCTGTTACGCCGGGAGCGTTTGTGGCTCCGTTGCTTCCTTTCACGGAAACAGCGGCCGTTGCGAACGTGGTTGTTTCACACGGCGGAAGCGGCGGATTATACCCGGCGATGTTAGCGGGTACCCCGGTGCTCGGAATCCCCAGCAACGCCGATCAGCATCTTTCCACCGCCACCCTCGCCGCCAACGGCGCGGGCCTTGGCGTACGGGTTGAGGAAGCGAATGAGCAGAAGCTCCACAATGCGCTCGAGAAACTCCTGTTTGAGCCTCAGTACAAGCAGGAGGCGCAACGATGGGGGTCCATTTTCGCGAAGTACGACAGCGGAGCGATGTTCCGTCAGTTTCTCTCCGATGTGCTGTAATAACGGTTTTTCTGTATAAGAACGTCTACTGCAGCGGCTGGCCCCGGTTCTACGTTCAATGTCAGGAAGCGCTTCAATCGCAGCCGATTTGCCGGAATATCCCCTCTGCTAATACCGCAGCAGCGGCTTCACCCTGGCGGCGATCTTCTCCGGATCCTCATCGCGTAAACACCACGGGCTGAAGCTCACGATTCCGGCCCGCACGCGCGACGGGTCGGCGTGCACGCTGGGGTTGCCTCGCTCGAGCTCAATGCAAAGCTCCAGCGCTGTTCGCGGAGCCTCTTTGGCGAGGTGCAGTTCGAGCTTGGGAACGGTCCCTCCGCTCATCTGCACCCGCGCATGGTCTACCCCCGCCAGCGCGCGCTGAAGCCGGTCCATCAGGCCCTGAAAACGGCGTGAACGGCTCTCATCGCTTTCCGCGGCGAACTTTTGAAGGGCCACCAGCAGGCCGACGATCGTCTCTTTTCCTACCTTACAGGGACGTCCGATGCCATGCTGCGGCGCGCCTTTCAGCCGGCTCTTATCGATCAGCGATGGTGGAGGCGCCCACTGTTCCCAATAAATGTCCAGAT
>DATLCW010000305.1:0-10922 GCA_035526195.1 Bryobacteraceae bacterium | reverse complement strand
CTCAAGCTCTTTCGGGATATCGCACAAACCGGGAGTATGAGCCGTGGCGCGGCCATGAATGACGTCAGCCAGTCGGCCGCGAGTCAGCATGTGCAGGAATTGGAACGGGCCCTGGAGATCGAACTGATTGACCGGTCGCGGCGGCCGCTGCAGCTTACGCAAGCAGGCGATCTGTATGCCGGCATGTGCCGGGACGTACTTCGCCGTAAAGATGAGTTCGATCAGGCTCTGGGCCAGTTGCGGTCCGGGGTGGTGGGAACGGTGCGAGTGGCCTCCATCTTTTCGGTAGGACTGATGGAAATGTCGCGCCTGGAGGAGCAGTTTCTTTCCCGGTATCCGCAGGCAACGCTACAGGTAGAGTATCTTCGGCCGGAAAAAGTGTATGAGGCGATCCGAAATGACTCCGCGGACCTGGGTCTGGTAAGCTATCCACTGACTGCCAAGGATGTGGCGGCGATCCCGTGGCGCCAAGAGGAAATGGGACTGGCGGCGGCAGCCTCCCACCCCATCGCAAGCCGGAGCAAGGTGCAGCCTTCCGACCTCCAGGGACTGGAGTTCATAGCCTTCGACCAGGACCTGCCTATCCGGAAAGAAGTGGATCGTTTTTTGAAGGAGCACGGCGTGACGGTGGAGATCACGATGCACCTTGACTCGATTCCGATGATCAAAGAGGCACTGGCATTAGGGAATGGAGTGAGTATCCTGCCGTCGCGCATGCTGCGGGCCGATGTCGCGGAAGGACGACTGGTGTGCATCCCTCTGGAGGCGCCAGGCCTTATCCGCCCGCTCGGCATCGTGCATCTGAAGAAAAAGCGGCTCAATCGCGCAACGCAAACTTTTCTGGCGTTGCTCCAGGAGGCTGAGCAACCCGTAAATGGGCCGCGGTGATTCCGATCGTGGGGGTGGGGATTCCATCCCCCGGGCGTGGACTGCCAGGCGTGCACCAAACCTTGTCCATTGGTCTAATTCCCTCCTCCCCGTAAGGGGAATGCCCGATGGTTTGGGACGCCACTTGCTCCGATCATAAAGGACAAGCCCGTTCACCGATCGTCCATGGACCAAGATAAGGAAAAAGCCACGGCCCCTATGCCGGGCGTCGCCATAGGATTCATTGCGCTTACCGCCATCGGCGGCGCATTGGCGTTGCATCAGGGCTTTCTGCAATGGCACTGCCGGAACTGGCTACAGTTCGTGGTGTATGGATTGATGGCTTTGCTGACCTCCGTCTGGAAGGTGGCGCTGCCGGGTATCCACGGCACAGTCCCCGCGAATTTCATTTACGTTCTGCTCGGCATCGTGGATTTGAGTCTGGGCGAAATTCTTGTTACGGGCTGCTCTTCGGTTCTGTTTCAGTGCGTCTGGAAGGCCAAGACAAAACACACGATCTCTCAGGTGCTTTTCCACGTTACGAGCACTGCAAGCTCCATTTATGTGGCGCATGCGGTTTTCTACTCATCCGTGGGCGGATGGATCGGCCTGAAGGAGCCAATCCTACTCTGTGTAGCCGCCTGTGTGTACTTCGTCACGAACACGGGCGCCATTGCCGTGATTACCGGCCTGACGGAGCAGAAAAACATCGCCAGAATTTGGCGCCGCTGCTACTTCTGGTCATTTCCTTACTATCTGGTGGGAGCGGGCTGTGCGGAAGGCATCCAGATCATGAATCGCCTTCTCGGCTGGCAGAGCACGGTGGTCATCCCTCCCATCCTCTACTTCATCTATCGCTTGTATAGTCTTTACCTATCGCGTCTGGAGAAAGAAAAGGAGCATGCCGAAATCCAGCGAAAGCATGCCGAGGAGATGGCCTCCCTGCACCTCCGGACCATTGAAGCGCTCGCATTGGCGATTGAGGCGAAAGATCAGACCACGCATGACCATCTGCGCCGCGTCCAGGTTTATTGCCTGGAGATCGCCCGTGAGATCGGATTGCCGGGCCCGCAGCGCGATGCCCTGCTCGCCGCCTCTCTTCTTCACGATATCGGGAAGCTCGCCGTACCGGAACACATTATCTCCAAGCCGGGCAGGCTGACGGCGGAAGAATTCGAAAAGATGAAGATCCATCCGATCGTAGGGGCGGAGATTCTTGAACGGGTGGAGTTTCCCTACCCGGTGGCGCCTATTGTTCGCGGCCATCATGAGAAATGGGATGGATCCGGCTATCCCGACGGTCTGAACGGCGAGGACATTCCGATCGGAGCGCGTATTCTCAGCGTCGTGGATTGTCTGGACGCACTTGCCAGCGACCGCCAATACCGCAGGGCTTTGCCGCTGGACGAAGCGATGGCGATCGTGGCCGCCGAAAGCGGAAAGAGTTATGAACCGCGAATCGTCGACATTCTGAAACGAAACTATCACGACTGGGAAGCAAAAGCGCGCGATTCCAAGCCGGTGTGGTTCCGCTTGTCCACGGACATCCGAGTGGAGGGAGTGGCGTCCACAGGGGATTTCGAAAAGTCGTTGCCTCAAGGGAAGCCGCGGCCGGAGCCACGACCGCCGGTAGAATTCTTCAACCGCATCGCCGAAGCACGTCAAGAAGCGCAGACTCTGTATGAGGTGGCGCAGGATCTGGTGAATTCCCTAAGCCTGCATGACACGCTTTCCGTGATGGCCATGCGATTGAAACGGCTGGTGCCCCACGATAGCATCGCCGTATTCATCCGGCGCGATGACGAAGTGGTCTGCGAATTCGCGAATGGAGACGACGCCCGGCTGTTCGCGACCCTGCGCATTCCATTGGGTCAGGGACTTTCAGGATGGGTAGTGGAGAATCAAACCCCGATTCTGAACGGGAACCCTTCGGTGGAGCTGGGGTATCTGAAGGATCAGACAAAGTTTAGTGTGATGCGTTCGACGCTGGCTGTCCCGCTGCAGTCGGCGTCGGGAGTGGTGGGGGCGCTGGCACTTTACAGCTCGCAGCGCGACGCATTTTCAAAGGATCACTTACGGATCATGCAGGCGGTCAGCTCCAAGCTCGCGCAATCGATCGAGAATTCTCTTCGCCTGCAACGCGCCGAGGGAGACGCTACCACCGATTTCCTGACGGGGCTGCCGAATGCCCGCAGTCTCTTCCTGCATCTGCAGCAGGTGTTGGACAAGGCGCGCGAGATTCAGCGCTCGGTGGCCATACTGGTGTGCGATCTGGATGGGTTCAAGGTGGTAAACGACAATCATGGCCATCTTACCGGCAACCGTTTGCTGCAAGCCGTAGCGGGCGCGATTTTGCGTGGCTGCCGTTCTGGAGATTACGCCGCGCGTATGGGCGGTGACGAGTTTGTCATCATTCTGCCCCAGGCCACGCATGCTGAAGCGATTGTCATCGCCGACCGGTTCCGAGCCACGGTAGAAGCTACGTCGCGCGAACTAGGGGTGGCCGGCGTGTCCATGAGCATAGGAATCTCGGAGTACCCGGCGCATGGAAAGGAGCCGGAAGAGCTTCTGGCGGAGGCGGACCGGCGGATGTACCTGGACAAGCAGGCCCGTAAGAGGAATATGCATGCTACGCTCAGCCGCCTGTTGGAGGCCATCGACGACGAAGCTACCGTAAAGACCTGACGCTTCCACTCCTCTATCGAAGTAGTGCCGCCACGGCGGCATGACCCATTCGTTCCGCCCATGCCCTGGGAGCCGCCCACGGCTCGGCATCCGTCTCGGCCGGGTCGGCCCCTCGCTGCAGAAATAGTTCTACCAGCTCGATGCGGCCCCAGCGGCACGCCCAGCCGACTCGTTCCCGGGTTGCACCGGCGGAATCCTTCCACTTCTCGTTGACCGCCACTCTGAACTTCGCCACGGGTTTTCCGTCACCCGTGAACTTCAACTCAGGCATACCGCCCATAAACCCCAAGACCATCACTCGATTCAAACCCTTCTGCGCATGGCTCGATCTCCTTTCGCTCCCGTGCCAACGAGCGCCGGCAACGAAACATTCTGTTATTGTTTAAGGTATGGACTGGCGTGACCGCATCACGGTCAACCCACGAATCCTTGTTGGCAAACCAACCGTCAAAGGGACGCGGATTGCTGTCGAAATGGTAGTAGATCTTTTAGCGGCGGGCTGGACTCACCAACAGATTCTCGACAGCTATCCGACACTGACAGAGCAAGACGTTCGCGCTTGCCTGGGCTATGCCAGCGAGATTCTTCACGGCGAGAAGGTTTACCCTCTTGAGCCGGCATGAGACTTTTCGCCGACGAGAACTTTCCGTCGTGCGGCAGTGGCAGCGCTCCGCGAAGCTGGTCTGGACGTCCCTTGGATCGCCGAGACGGACCCGGGAGCGCCCGACGATGAAGTGCTTGCTCAGCGCATCTCGACGCGCCGAACACTTCTGACCTTCGACAAGGATTTTGGAGAGCTGGCCTACCGCCGAGGTCTGCCATCCGATTGTGGAATCATCCTCTTCCGCCTCACACCGCAAACTCCCGACGAAGTAGCCCACTTAGCCCGGGCCGCTATTGGATCTCAGCCCTCTTGGGCCGGTCACTTCAGCGTCGTCACCCGACAGAAGATCCGCATGCGGCCCCTTCCACGCCGCGACTGAACGACCACCTCTCTTTCGGGCGAGCCAAGCAACTTGTGTCAAAAGAAAAAGTGGCCTGATTCCACGCAACTTACACCGTGACTCCGTCGATGCTCCTTAAGTTTGGGCCAACTGCTGAAGCCATGCACTCGCGCGAGCACAAGCTGCGCGTCGTGAAGCGCGAAGGACCGGCGATCAACTCCCGGATAGTGCGCGTTTACCTCGGCAACGGCATACGGATCTTCGTTGGTGAATGCATGCAGCAGTTCCTTCGCCTGGCGCCGCAATTGTCCCAGATCCAGGCGTTAGGAAGCGTGCGGAACCGGATGCTTTTTCTTCCGGGTATAGCCACAATGAGCTCCTTTCCGATATGCGCCCGGTGTCCGCTCGCTCGGGCTGAAAAGAGTTCATCGATCCATAGTTAACTCAAACTGAATTCAGGGGGACACAGTCCTTTCCGCGGACACGGCGGCGACCTGAAGCGCCACCCTCATATTATTCGCCTCGAGAGCTGACAACGCTTCGCGCACTCTTATTCAGGGGTACAATACCGCCGCGGACGTTTATGGTTACATCGGTTGCCATCTGGGCACTCGGACGTGGCGGGGCGGCATCCACGGACGGCTGGCTCTTAACTACAGTGGCCGCTTTCCGGCTCATCACCGTGGGCCTCGTCTGGTGATAATTCGAGCGGTCAGGACGAAATCCACCGCTGAAAGAGATTCCGATTGCCCGGCGCGGTTCCCTTAACCACGTACATGGCGGGCATGCCGGCGGCGGACGCCTGAGCTGGCATCTCAGCTCCCACGGCACATCAGCCGGACCATAATCTGTTGCCGGGATCGCCGTGTTGTGTCTGTGCTTGGCGAACGCACCTGCAAGCATGGTCCGTTTCCATCGTGGGGTGGCCCTGCCGGTGGGAATCCGGCGCTCGTTTGTGAGTTGATACGTCGCAGGAGATTCGCGCCGCCGAGGGCCACTTGGCTGGGCGCTGGAGCGTGGAGCGCTGCCCCGGCAGATGGCGATTAAACGCCTGCTACACGCCTTTTGCCAGGAAGCCCCCGTCCACTGCAATCACCTGCCCGGTTGTGAAGGAGGAAGCGGCGGAAGCCAGGTAGATCGCAACGCCAACCAGTTCCTCGACATTCCCTACCCGTCCCATCGGTGTGCGCGGCAGCAACGCTGCCTTCCGTTCCGGCAGGTCAATGACATGCGCGTTTAACGGGGTTCGAAAAATTCCCGGGGCGATCGCATTCACGCGGACGCCTTGAGGAGCCCACTCCGCCGCCAGTTGCTTGGTCAGCATGACCACGCCTGACTTGCTTGCCGCGTAAGCAGTGACCTCGTTGAACGTCACGAAGCTCGTCAGGGAGCAGGTGTTGATGATCGATCCTGATTTTTGTGCCAGCATCTGCCGCCCAAAGATCTGGTTCGCCCGGAAACTGCCATTCAGATTGATATCGATCACGCGCGACCAATCCTCCTCGGACATGTCCACGGTTGGCATTTTTTTCAACACGCCTGAGGTTACGACGAGCACATCCACTTTGCCGAAAGTTCGTACCACCTCCTGGCATAGGCGCTCCAGGCTTTGGCGATCCTGAACATCGGAGGCGAGGCGTAGCGTCGGCGTTCCCGCCAAGTCGAACTCGCGGCCCATGGCGTCCACCTTATCAATATCCCGGCTGCTTGCCACAACCGCCGCGCCCGCCTGGCTGAAGCCGCGGGCGATCGCCTGTCCGATGCCGCTGGTCCCGCCAAGCACGACGGCCACCTTGTCTTTCAATGAGAAAAGTTGTTCAATCGCTGCATTCATAAGATCCCGTTCAAAAGTCTGATGATACACTACTAAGAGCCTGCCGGTAGCCTGCGGCACGCCTCAACTAAAAACATGCGTTTCGTCACATTTCGTAACCCCAAAGGTACGCCTGAAGCGGGCGTCGCCGCTCACGACCATATCGTGAGTCTCTCCGGCGCCGGATTCGGCTCCATGCTCGATGTGCTCGCCGGCGGTTCCGCCGCTTTACAGAAAGTGAAAGAGTGGATGGTTGCTCCTCCGCAATCCGCCGTTCACCCACTGGTGGGAGTGAAGCTGCTGGCTCCGATTCCGAGGCCTCCCAAGGTCATCTGCGTCGGGCTGAACTACCGGGATCATGCCGAAGAGTCGAACATGACCATTCCGGACCGGCCGACGATCTTTAACAAATTTCCTCATACGGTGATTGGGCCGGGGGAGCCTATCGTGCTTCCTAAGAATTCCGGCCAGCCGGATTATGAGGCGGAATTCGCTCTCGTCATCGGGAAAAGCGGACGCCACATTGCGCCGGAGAACTGGCAGCAGCATGTTTTCGGGTACACGAACCTGAATGATGTCAGCGCCCGCGATTTTCAGCTTGCGACTACGCAATGGTTGATGGGAAAAACGTTCGATACCTTCTGCCCGATGGGACCGTACCTCGTTACCGCCGATGAGGTCGCCGACCCGCATAATCTGAATATCAAGATCACGATTAACGGGGAAGTGCTCCAGAACTCGAACACAAAGCACCTGATCTTCAATATCCCCGCGCTGATCACCTATCTGTCCAGTGTCTTCACGCTCGAAGTGGGCGATGTGATTTCCACGGGGACGCCGGCGGGCGTAGGCTTTGCGCGCAAACCTCCACGCTGGCTGCTCGCCGGCGACAAGGTCGTCGTGGAAGTGGAAGGTCTCGGAGAGCTACAGAATCCGGTGATTGCGGAAGCTTAGGAAATCGGGGAGAGCGGTGGCGCTGGTTGCACCACCGCTCCACGCGGTTAAGGCTTCACAGCGATATAAGTGGTACGCCGGCCTGAACTGTCATTGGTGCTTCCAAAGCTATTGAACGCAACGGCGACCGGCACCTGGGCATCGGGCGGCGTGGCATCGGGGACCTTTACATCGATCTGCCATACTCCGACCATGCCGGGGGCGAGACCGAAGTAAGTGATGTTCTCGGCCGGAACCACGCGCGTGCCTATCACCACCTGTAAGACTCCGGAGCCGGGAACTTTATCCGCCGGCGCGGAGCCCACCGGGACGTCCGGCGGAATCCCAAACCCGGTACCGAACAGAGAGATTGTCTGGGACCGTCCCACGCGATCGGAAGGACCGTTGGCGGTGCCGTCCGGGTTTTTGGCCACCACCTGCCCGTTCCCATCGGGGTTGACCGTGAAGAGGGCGGGAGCATACGGTGCGGCAGTTGCAGTAGCGGCGGCCAGGATCTGGGAGGTCGACTGCCGGGTTACTACGATGGAGGCGACGTTCGTAC
This sequence comes from Bryobacteraceae bacterium, assembly GCA_035526195.1. Lineage (GTDB taxonomy): Bacteria > Acidobacteriota > Terriglobia > Bryobacterales > Bryobacteraceae > CADEFT01. Next base: position 3,118 of record DATLCW010000305.1, on the reverse strand, counting down.
TGAGCGGCGGCATGATGAAGTCGATCTGACCGGGGGAAACGGTCTTGATGGGTGCCGGCACATCGTTCACAAGCACCTGGATATCGGCCAGGGTGTCAGGCATGGGAGGTGTCCCGGGCAAATCGGTGAAACTGAGAGTCGCCTCGCCGAACGTGGCATTCGCAACTGGTTTTAGGGTGACGTAGGTATACGGGGCGATGCGGCTGAGCAGGTTTCCTCCGTTAGCCACGGACATTCCAGGGTAATGGAAGGACACGCGGTTATAGCCATCGGCGATCAGGAGATTGCCATAGCCATCCAAGGCTACCCCTACCGGCCGGGAAGAGGAAATCTGGAAGTCCGATCGCGGATCGATTAAGAGAGTCAAGTAGTTTTGAAGGCGATAGATTAGACCCTGGTTTACACTCGTGACCCAGATTTCGCCGGTCCGAGCGCTGACAGCGACCCCGTGCGGGCTGGAGATGCCCTGAAGTTGATTTGCGGGAAATGGATCGAAGTCCCCCACGGTAACAGAGTCATAAATCAGCAGCCGGTTATTCCCTGTATCGGCAACATAAAGCCGGTCATCGGTATCGGTCGCGATACCATGAGGCGCCACCATGCGGTTGGGACTGTTCAGGAACGTATTGGCGGTTACAAAATCAGGCTGTCCGAAGACTTTGTCCGCCGATTGACCGTTGCTGAAGTCGCCGCCGTCCGGTTTGCGGAAAAGCAGCACACGATTATGAAAAATATCAGAGACTAACAGGTGCCCCTGGGTGGTAAACGCGAGTCCGTAGGGACGCGCCATGTTGCGTGGCGAAGGGTCGATCACCTTGATAAAAAAGCTGGACTGTCCCAGAACGAGATCGGGTTGACCGGGAGCAGGCTGATCGAACGGCTGCGAGTAGCGCAGAACCCTCCCGTTTCCGGAATCCGCCACATAGAGGTTTCCAAACGCATCCACGGCGACGCCACTCGGCCAGAACAGTCCGGAAGCCGTTACCTGATTGAAATCATTGGTTGGATTATTGATCATCGCCCGCTGGAAATCGCGTTGTCCGAGCACGATGTCGGCGCGGTCGCCCGGCTTCACGTTCCGTGCGTCCCGATACCCAAGAATACGATTGTTGTAGGTATCCGCGATATAAAGGCGGGGCGGATTCGAACTGTTGTCGATCGCGATGCCTGCGCCATCGGAACTCACGCCGTTGCCGACCCCCGTGGTTCCGGCGAACAGGAAAAGTTCCCGGCCATCGATATTGTTCGGTGCGCTTTGAAAGAACTCGTTCTGGCCAAGCACTCGCGATGCGACGGTCACTGACCCACCCGAGATGGGAAAAGCCAACACGCGATTATTGCCGTTATCCGTTACATACACCTCATTATTGGCGACGGCGGCTTGAACCGGGTTCGACAAGGAGGCGTTAGACGCCTCCGCTTGCCCGCGGTTGACTTTTGAGCTCGTAAAATCGTTGCCGGATTGACCGATCACCTGCCGTGCGGTGGGAGAAAATTGTGTTGCTTCATTGGGCCAGGCCGCAACGGGATCGAAACGGAGAATGCGGTTGTTGGGAGTGTCGACGACAAACGGGATCGCGCCGATGGTAAACACGCCTTCCGGCGGAAAACGGCCCCCGGTCGTGTTTGCGCCCAGACTGATTTCATTCACGGGAGTAGGGGGATTGTTCTGACCCTGCTGCAAAACACCCATGATACGGCTGGCCAAGGCGCCGTTACCCTGCTGGAGGCGCGAGTAGACCAGGACCCTGTTGAAGGACTCACATACAAAAAGATTTCCTTCGCTATCGAACGCCAGCCCGGAAGGATTGGTGAGAATCTGCTTATTGCCCGGACCTGTGTTATTCGGAAGCGTTGCGGTAAACGACGGTTGACCGAGCACGCGGTCCGCCGCCGGCTGATTCTGCCCGCGCTGCAGCGCGCTCACAGGGTAACGCAGCACGCGGTTGTTACCAGAATCGGAAAACCACAGATTTCCTTCCGCGTCAAACGTCAGGCCGGAACGGAACGTGCGGCCGCCGGAGCTCAATTGAATCGAACTCGCGTTCAGGCCCGAGGGATTGGGAAGATTGCTGTTAAAATTTTGCTGCCCGATGACCATATCGGGTTGTTTCCGGTCTTCAGCCTGATCGTACGGACGAGGAAAACGAAGAATACGGTTATTAGCGGCGTCCGCCACGTAGACATCTCCCTGACTATCTACGGCAACAGCCACAGGGATGCTTAAGCCGACGCTGAACTGGGTACCGGGGCCTCCGGCTTCCGTGGTAACGAAATCCGGCTGTCCGAGCACGATATCGGCCGGAGCCCCGTTCGCAAAAGAAGCGGCATTCCGCCATCCGAGCACCCGGTTGTTGTTGCTGTCTGCAACATACAGGCCCGCCGGGCCAGACGAGTTGTCCACGGCAACGCCATTGGGCGAATTGAGGTCCTTGCCTTCCGCCAGATTCGGAGTGGGTGAGGTAGGTCTAATGGATAACTGCCCGATAACCCGCGTGGGCGTCTGATTTAAAGTGACTTGAGCACATAATGCCGATGCGAAAATCAAGCTGCCGCAAATAGAGGCAACAATCGTAGGTTTTTTCATGGGAAATTTACTCGCTGCGGGGCGAAGGACGCGGGAGAGTCCCCAGCACTACAATATCATGCTCTTTGCGAAGTGGAGAAGAGTTAATTTGCCAGTACCGAAGTACCTGTCACTTCGCCGAGGGGGTGGCGGGACTGGACGCGAACGAGGAGTTACCAGGTCTTTTCGTGGACGAAAAGCTTCGGGCGGAATCTGCTAAAGTGCGCCCGTTTGTGCGGTTGAGCGGATGCGCTGGTCCCACGGGAAGAGTTCCCGCCTGGCGGGTTTTGGCTGAACGTAAACATTAACGGAGTTTCTGGTTTGGGATGCGTATTGCTCACGAAATGCGCCTTCGTAACACACGCCAGAACCGATTTCATCGGCTCTGCGTATTTGCTGTAGGCATCGTGTGGTAAAGTGGACCCCATTGTCAAGACCATTTTTCGCCTTCAATAAGCTTATTGTCCGACGGGTCTGGGTTTGAGTTTTAGACGGCTCCGGTATCGAAGCCGTCCGTGGCATTCTGGCCCTCGAAGCGGCGCTCAGGTCGCA
>DATLCW010000304.1:0-3839 GCA_035526195.1 Bryobacteraceae bacterium | reverse complement strand
GGTGGGGGAATGAACAAGCTATGCGCAATTCTGATTCTACTAAGCGGCACTCCTCAGGCCGTTTTTGGATATGAAGTCGTAACCCATTCTGAGATAAGCCGGCATGCCGTCGATGGATCCGTGCTTAGTGCCTCATTGAAGGTAAAGGATCTCGGCCTAGATCCATACTCACCCGCTGATGATAGACAGCAGTTCCCTTCCTCGGAGGAGGGGGACAAGTCTATTCGTGGCTTAATCGAGTACGGGGCCAGGTTCGAAGACACCCGTGGTGACACACAAGCCCTGCGCCATTTTTTCAACCCTCTTAACGGAAGTCCATTGGATCTACCCATCATCGGGACCTGGAGATCAACAGCATCACCGGATTGGGCATTAGCAGACGATCCGAGCCAAGACCAGCCATTTTCTTACCGAATGCTGCAACAGTACTTTTATGATGCCTTGACCAAACCCTATAAGGTTGACAGGGACCTCAGTTGGGGTCGGACGTTTCAAACTTTGGGCCACGTCATCCACCATCTGCAAGACATGGCTCAGCCCCAACATGTCAGGAACGATATGCACTGTGACGCGATCGTTTGCGCTCTAGCGGCATTTCGTACGGGGCTGATTCAGTTCTATCATCCGAGCCGTTACGAGAAGTGGGCAAAAAACTACCCTCCGGCGAACTCGGTTTACGCCGGTTATCTGCCCGTGTACTCGCAGACCAATTCGAGTGTATTCACGACGCCCCGCAAGTTCTGGACTACGACAGAAGGGAATGGTACGGGCGGCAAGGGCATTGCTGAATATACCAATCGCGGTTTTTTCTCAATCGGCACTATTGCGAATTCCGCGTTCCCCTTACCGGAAGCTGGCTTTGTGGGGTTTGAACGTCTGGTTGATGTCTGCGCGGAGTCAAAGGCGAATGATCGACCGTGTCCATTTCTTCCGGCCGAGAACGACATGATTGCATTTTATGGCAACACCGTTGTCGACAGCCTGCGAGATTCGACCGACTACAATCGTCGCGCCCTAACCGCATCAATCTTTGACGAAGATTTGAAGGTCGCAGGATCCTCTCCGGTATTCTCGTTGAACAGTTTCAACTTCGACGCCGCCTATACCTTGCTGCTCCCGAGGGCAGTAGCTTACTCGGCCGGACTGATCAACTACTTCTTCCGCGGCAAGCTGGCGGTGACGGTGCCTGAGCCGCAGGGTGTATTCTCCATCGTCGACCAGCTCCCCGACTCTGCGGAAAGCCTCCAAGGCTTCAAGCGCATCAAGGTTCAGCTTCATAACGACACCCCAGACATCGGCGCGGCCCATCAGGGCATGACCCAAGGAACCTTGGTGGCGGTGGCCAAGTTCCACCGTGACGAACTCTTCGTCCCGGATTCCTCGACCGGGACTTACCTGCTTCCAAGAAAGGACGCTCCCATCCGTCGTTCCGCGGCCGAAGTGCTCGTAACGTCCAAGGTGCTGAGTGTTGGCCCTCCTGGCGATCTTACGATCCCGTCGGGTGGCACTCCTCCGGTGACCGTGACGTTCGAATTCGATGCCGACAACCTTATTCCGATCAACGCGATTGACCTGTCGATCCAATTCGTCTACCGGGGAGATCTGGGAGAAGAGGCGGGTGCTGTGGTCGTGCAATCCTTGGATGTCTCCGAGCCGACACTCGTCACCGTATCGAACGACCTTGACTATGAGTGGGATTCGAACGGCGTAGTTGGCCCGAGGCCTTACCAAGCCACAGACACAAAGCCTTCGGTGACTTTCGTATTTGATTCCGGCCAAGGGCCCACCACTCCTTTGGTCGGCTACAGCGTTACAACCGGGCCCCTTGCCCCTGGGCAATATGTGGGCGCATGGGTGTTGGTTGATAAGCAGGCACCGCCCAGATTCAGCGCCGAAGAGTGCAACACCTGTCTCGGCTTCTTGTATCCGTTCGCGGCCCGTCGCGTGGAGACACCCCTGGACGGTTCTCCCACAAAGCTCGTTTCGCCGCCGCCCGTCATACTTCGTGGCATCAACGCGATCAACGGCATTTCGTTCCATCCAGCAATTCCAGAGTCTGCGGCCAACTGTGGTGGCGACGTTCCCCTCGCAGATTGCCTGACCAAGAACGGCTTTCCCGCCTACACGCCGCTAACGCCTAGCGGCCACGTGACGCCGAAGTATTAGCGGCTTGCAGGGTTGGAGAAGAGAGGGAAACACCGTGAGGCAACTCGTCCGGCCGCGCTTTCTCTGTTCGCTCGCGTTCATCGCTTTCTTCGCCGCGCAACTGGAGGGTGGAACGCCCTGTTCAGGTGATTCGCGCGAGCTCGGCAATCAGGCCAGCGTGCGTGCACTGAAGTGCCGCATCGACAGCGGCGATGTCGAACAGATTCAGGCTTATGGATCGGGCCTGGGCGGCTGGAGCTATTCCAAGCTTCCCTCGGGCATCGAGGAAGTCATCCTCGACAATATGGACGATCCCGGGGTTGAGCCGGCCCTCATCGGCCTCACCCGTGGCGCGAAGTATCAGACCCGCGAGTTGTTCGAGGCTTTGGGAACTAGATTAAAGCGCGCCGAGCAGGACTGGGTAGCCCTGAATGCCATAACCAGGACAGACTTGCCAGGCATCGAGGCCGAGGTGCTCCGGATCGCCGAAGGGGTTCCCGTCGACCACTTCGACTCGCACGCCTATTCCGCGATCAAGTTTTTCGGCGATCGAAAGTATGCTCCGGCGGCTACTTTTTTGAGCAGACTGACGCAGGGGCGCAACCCCGGTGACGTTGTCGCATCCACCGCCGCTGAATCGCTCGCGCTGATCGGCTCCGCCCCGGCAATCGTAGCGGTCCAGGACCGCCTCTCGTGGCTTTCGGCTCAACCGTCTCAGGATCCAGCCGTCAAGAACGAGGCGCAGATGCTGATTTACACGCTGGGCAAGCTGCCGCTGTCGGCGCCTCTCGATCCCATAGCCCTGAAGAAAACCTTGTCGCCGGAACTGGCCGAAGCGAACCAGGGAGGCCTCCGCTTGATTGCGCGAAGCAGACATTCGTTGGACGCCGTGCCAGATCTGCTCAAGGAGCTTGCGGACGGCCCCAAAAGCGCGGTCTACAACGAGGCCTTCATGACGCTACTTGGCTATTCCGCGCCGGAGGTGTGGCGCCAGGCACGCGCGGAACTCGAAAGGCTGCACGCCAGCGGAGCGATCCCCGATGACTATTTCGGATCGGCCGTGCCGGTTCTGGACGATCGGCTTGACCGTGCAGATGCGCAACAGCCGGCGCCGACCGCAGATTCGATCGCAACAATATTGCGGAAGAAAAAAGCCGAACTGGCCCTCACCCTGCAGCCCACGGAAGGCAACGGCTCCGTGCTGATTCGGGCCTACGATGCCCTTTCCAGCTATTGCGACGAGGGCACCAGGACCGATTCGCGTGGTGTATCGAGCTTCCGGCGCTGCTTCTCAAGCGACGGACGGTTCAACGAATGGCATGACAGTTCGACCGACGCAGACCTACTCGCGCGCTGGGGAGATGGCCGCACCAACAACGTCTGGGAAGGCCGGACAATCGCAGGCGTGCGAGTGACCTTTCGTTACCAACAGCGAACCGATGGCGGCATGCCCTTCGACTATGCGACGGGCTCCGATTTCCCATCCCGCATCCTCGACGTGTTCCTGATGGCCTCGGACGACCGGGCGGCCGTCATCGATGGACTCTCCAGATTTCACGCCGTGGAGATCGAGCAGGAGCCAGGCATCGAGGTGTTCGAGCGCCTGGGAGAAGTCCACGGTCGGGACTTCGTCTCTCGCGAACTCCTCTTCGTCAGGCAGTCCGATCGCCTGCTCATTGAATATCAGCGGTTCG
>DATLCW010000097.1:0-3713 GCA_035526195.1 Bryobacteraceae bacterium | reverse complement strand
TCCCTGCATCTCGCTCAGGTACTCCGCCCGTGCACCCTGTTCCGCGGCACGCTCGGCGGCCCGGTGCTCGCGCATTCGCTCGATACGCTCAGCTCGCGCACGCAGCCACGCCGCCAAGTGCCTCTGGGCCTTCGGGTCGATGAGGACCGCGACTGCCGCCAAAACAGACAGGATGTTAATGGCGATTATGATTGTGTTTACGTTCATGCTCCAAGCCCTTTCCGACTCATGTTGCCTGCGATTGTTGGTCCCTGATATATGGACACATTTATTCTGCCGATCGCACCTGGGCGGCGCTACCACCCTTGCGGTTCTACCTGTACCGGTACCTCTACGAGATCGGGCATAGGTGCAACGGTCGCGTCAGAACCACCAACCCGCACGCCGACGCCCAGATCTTTTCTCGGGTCCCACGCAACGGAAGCCGCGGGCGTTGCGAGGTGATCGCTTTGGCCGGCGGCTTGTTGCTGGGCTTCGGAAGGCCCAACCCTTCCGCAAATTTGCGGTGGGCATACTCACTGGGCGACGTTGGCTCACTGCCTATGCTGGGGACGCCTTCATCAGAGACTCGTAGGTCTCTTCGACAAGCTCCTCTCCCAGGAGTCGACAGTTGGACTCGCTATCGATCGGGTACCCCAGTGCGCAGGATTCGATGTGAGAGAGCGCGGAATAGCGCGCGGCCAAGTCCAATGTCGCGATCTTTTCGTATAAGCCGATTGCTTCCAGCACCGCGGCATCGCCGTGCTTCTCGATGAACGCATCCAGCTTGAGCCGGGCAACCTTACTCTCATCCTCCTCCGGCTCCCCGGCCGGTGGGGTGGCGCCAGAAGGTTCCACAAGGTCGTCGGTAGGCGCGACTACCTTGCGCCGGTTCACCTGCGCGGACAGGCAGTTGAGGCCGGAACAACCGCCGGCATATTCGTGGATATCGTCTAAGTTACCCGGATCAAACTCGATCTCTCCGGGCTCAATGGACGCGCCGGCAAAGTAGCGTTTCACCAAACTTCCAAAGGCTAAGCTCTGGCATTCGTCCAGCAGGAGCACGGCTTCAAGCTCGCGCTGGGTGATGACATCGCGCACGATGGCCCGCTGTGGGGGTATGGCGGCCTCCCGGCGGATCCGTCTGGTGAGTTTCTCAGGTGTTTGTGCTGTCATGGTGGTGGTCTCTCTCGGTGTTTCCGATCTATGCGGTTTCCGAATCTCCTTTCTGGTCTAGGAACTCCGGATACTGACTGTTACATCGGCGGGTATTCTTGAGAAGCCGTTCAAAGTCCTCCTCGAACTCCTCAACGAGCTCCCGTACAAACTCTGGCGTAAGAGCCCGGGCGGAATGGTGGAGAACAAGATCACAGATGAATTGCTCGGCGGGAGTATCGCAGCCGCTGGCAGTTTGATGAATCAACCGAAACTGTTCAAGGAGAGGATCCTTGCGGGGTTTGGCCGCCACGGACGGCTTACTCTGCTGGCCGGTTTTCGCGAGTTCAAGTTTTCGCTGTGTCATGATGCAATTTCTCCTGTGTTCGAGAGTTCTCCCCGGTTTGGGGAATGGACGTACAGTATGAAGTTTCCGGGATCTATCCGAAGTTCGGAAACGACGGTGGAGAAGGCGTTTTTGAAGCGCTCAATCTCATCCTCACCGGCTGCCGATCCCTTCAGTGTCTTCATATGCAGGAACGCCTCCCGCAGCATCCACAACAGCGGCGTGGTGGCGTCCTCCAATTCATTCGAGACGTACGATATGTTGGCCATTCGCACGGCTTCTACCCAATCAACAGCATCGGATAACCTCGCGGCGGGCAAGGTTTCTTTCGGTTGGTCCGCGGCTGGCGCGGGGGTGGGCTTGGCTTGTTTCTTCATGTTGGGTTCCTTCAATTTCTTCCATCAATGGCAGATACGGCCTGCCGTTGCATGCGGTCATTACGCAGTTTTCCTTTCCTGAAAGCGGGCGAATGGGTTTCCGGACCGCTTCACCGGCGGGCGCAAGAAGGAGAGCACCATGCCGCGAGTTTCCGCACTCGGCATGCTAACCGCCGCTGCTTTTGCCGCCATCGCCCAGTGCTCATCGTTCATCCGCTCGACATCCTGAAGGCTCACGCCCGCTTGCGCAAAGCACACTGCAAGCGATCACGCCTTCCTCCACTGGGCGGCTTCCTTCCATGGGTTCGACTGCACTTCAGTTCTCCTTCTTGGGGGCGTTGCCGGTGCCCAGGCATGCGTTGCACATCACGTTGCGGGTGCGGCCCGTGCGCGCGAATGCGTTCAGTGAGCCCTTGCCCTTACACGTGGGGCAGCAAGCGGCTTTTGGATCGCGCATGTCGGCTGTGCGGCTCGCCAGCAGCCCGTTCCATTGTTGTTCGCAAGTCAGCATGTTTCATACCAGACAGGGTCTAGTATAACCAGACCCCCTCTAGTAGTCAAGTGCGAAATTTGACTTTCTTACCAGACCGGGTTAGGCTATTCTCTAATGGCAAAGAAGAAGGCGTCTATGCCTGAGATCCCGCCAGAAGTAAAGGAATTCTTTCGCCAGCAGGGTGCGCGCGGAGGCAAGACCGGCGGACCAGCGCGCATGGCCTCTATGACCGAAGAAGAGCGAAGCGCGCTCGGCAAGAAGGCCGTAGCAGCGCGTTGGGCAAAGGCAAAGAAGGCTGCCAAGAAGGGCAAGTGAGCAGAGAAGACGCGAACGCTGGCATGCACCGGAACCCGCGTTCAGCCATCAGGACAAAATTGCAACCCTCATGGACGGATGCCGGCGGAGCCGAAAGCAATTGTATTGGGGAGTGCATCGGCATCTCCGAAAACCGGCAGTCCCACAGGAGTATGTTAACAATGCGAAGGTTTGCCAAAGGGTCCGTGGATCGTCTGATATCGGTTGAATAATCGCGCGGCGCTACTATTCATGCGCGATACAATGATTTATCTGTTGGTCTTCCAACGCGCGACGGCCCTTTCGGCGGACGCTATTTCTTCAGGGGAAACGGTTGATCTGACTTGCTCGATGTATTGGGAGGCGGTATTCGCAACGAGCGCATCTGTTGATTCAGCTGCGAGCAAGAGCCATTTAAGAGACTCCCCTCCGTAATATCGCCAAAAACGGACGCCATTCCTATGGTCAGTTGAGCCACGTGATGTCCGCCGGTAGCGGCGACGAAACGCCATTGCTTGGCAGCTATGTCGTCCATTTCTGTGCCATCGCCTGCCCCCAGACACATTGAGTAGAGAAACTGTCCGTCGGGATAGCCTCTCTCCGCGGACAATCGCGCCCACTTGACCGCTTCTTTGTAGTCTTGTTTCATCCCACCTGATCCGTAAAAATACCGATGTGCTAATACGTACTGCGAATGGGCGTCGCCCTCTTTCGCCTTCTGCTTAGCTTTCTCGGTGTCCGGGCTCATATTGGGGAAATCAATTGTCCAAAAGGTGTATACACGGCGTTGAGTCTTCCAGTCCCATTTCTTCTCGCTCTCCTTGCGCCGCGCAGGGATCTCACACACCCAGTACAAAGCCACAAACGCGGCCACGACGGCGTAAGAGGGGACGCATTGAGCGTGCGCGTATTCGCCAAACAGAGTGAGCAGCACTATCGTTGCCGCTATTGCCACAACTTCATGATTTAGTACTGTAATCACTCCTTCAATAAGGGATTCGCGGTTGAGTTTCATGCTTGCGCCTTGCAAACTTGGATTCGTAGCACTCAAGCCTATCAAACAATTGTC
>DATLCW010000276.1:0-4942 GCA_035526195.1 Bryobacteraceae bacterium | reverse complement strand
GATCCAAAACGGCAATTCCGGACGCCGCGCACGCAGGTGATGGAAGCGCTCGGCGAAGCCGGTGGTTCTCACGTGGTGTTTGTCCGCTACACGTTCGATCACGATTTTCACAAGGAAATTGTTTACAACGGGGCGGACATTGATGCCTCGCCGGTCCTGTGGGCGCGTGACATGGGCCCGATCTCCAATCAGGAACTCCTGCAGCGATACCACGGCCGCCGGTTTTGGATTTTCGAGCCGGACTACCGGCCTCCGCATCTGGTTCCTTATGAAAAAGCGATGCCGGTATTTCCCGATCTCCGGCCGCAGTAGGGCAGCGTCGCCTGGCTAGCGGTAGCCGGCTCGAATCGACTTGGTCTGCACGTAGGAGATAATGCCCCAATCGATGCCCGGCGCCGAAAACTGCGTCCCTTCCCCGATGGGCGACACCGAGAAGCTCAATATCGACCCTTCTCCGGAAGACGCGGGCAGAGCGGATAGAATCGCCGGCGGAACCGTCAGGCTTCCCCGGTCGGAGCGTTCCATGCAAGTGAAAAGGGCGACGGAAGCCGGATCGGTGGTGGTGCTGGTTGAGAAGCCCATCACGGTGACCCAGCGTTTGTCATCACCGCCCTGCCATTCGATCCGCAGATCCTGTGCGCGATCGACACAGCGGAAATCGCCGCACTGCGAACCGATCCGCTCAGAGTTGGTCCAGGTAATGGCCGGCAGGACCGTCAGTTGCGCGGTAAAAGCTCCGACCTCGGCGCCGCCCGTGCCCGCGACGGTATACGCTCCCGGCTCCAGGTAAAGGACCCCGGTGCCAGGGAGTTGAATACCGGGGATGTTGAATTCTGTTTTCTCGCCAAGCTGGCCGGAATAAACTCCCGGGAGGAGGAGCGGCATATTCTTGCGGCCGCCGGGACCGTTGACGCTGAGTTGCGGACCGGCATCGAGAGGGGTGTAAGGCACGCTGGGAACACCCTCGATGCTAATGGGCCGAAGTACCGTGCAGGCGCCCGAAGTAAGTGCGGAAGAGTAGATTTCGCCGTTAGATAATGTTTGCGGACTGTAGGCGAAGAACGAACCGCTGCCCGTGTCGGTCTGGATGCGGAACTGCGGGTCGCTGATCTCAGACCTGCCAAGGCTGATGTATCCCACCCGGGCCCCTTCGCGCAGCAGCTTCTCATAATCGGTGCCCGCTGGGGCGAAACGATCGGTGCAAGGGGTCGCGCGCGTTCCCACGGGAAGCGAGGCGAAGTTGCTGAGCACGGTACCCGTCCGAACGGCCACGGAGACGCCGCAGCCGGGCTCGGTGGCGGGCATCTCGAAATCGATATCATCAAAACCGCTGGCTAAACGGGTGATGCCGGCAGCGGGAACCGCCTTGCCACCCACCAGGATGCTGGTAGCGGAGAGAGCGGCCTCGGAGCCAATGCCGGTCGTGCGAATTCGAAGGATGTCTCCCGCAACGGCCGGGTTCACCGCGGAGATCTCATTGGCGCCGGCAGCATAAGCAAATGCCGTGCCGGAGCCCAGGGACCCGCGGGTACGGATACCGGGAGCGCTTTCCACCACCTCGATCGGCGCGGTGAGGTCCTTGCCATTGATGTTTACCGTGACCGTACCTTTGCCCAACGTAGCGGAGTTTGGCAGTAAAGCTTCCACGCGGGTGGCCGAGACATACATAACCGGCGCATCCATGGAAGCGCCTCCTACCGTCACTTTCGCGGTGACGCCCGCGAGCGAGGCGGAATCGGGACTCTGCTGCTCGACAGGTTCCGCGACACCGAAATCGCTGCCGAGGAGGACGAAACGGGCGCCCGGCGCCACTCCGTAGCCGGGCAAACCGGCCGGGGTATAACTTCCGGCGTTCATGGCGGACAGCCCTTTGGCCAGACGCGGCTCCTGGGCCGCCGCGGCGAGAACGGTTAGGAGCGTCATCGCGAGAATATTGCTGGGGTATTGCATAGAGTTAACCTTCCCATGTCCAGGCGAGAATGATCCCGCAAACGGATCATGCCAACATATGATACTCCTTTAGGGCGTCCAGGACTCCCTGAATTGTGTGTTCCGCCGCCTCTACAGTCACTTTTAATCCGTGCATATGTACGGTATCAGACGTAATCGGACCAATCGAGGCGATCCTGACGCCTTCCAGTATCTCCGGGCCGGCGATGGCAAGGAAATTCTTGACGGTGGAGGAACTGGTGAAGGTGATCCAATGGGGCTTCTGGTCGAGTAGGCCGGGCCTTTGCGGAACGAGGGTACGATACGCCTCGACGACGTCCACCACGGCGCCGCGCGCGGCCAGCTCGCGCGGCACGACATCGCGAGCCACCGCGGCTCGCGGCAGCAGGATGCGTTTGGAGTGGAGATCGAAAGGCGCGAAGGCTTCCACCAGACTTTCCGCGACATACGCCGGAGGCATCAGATCGACTTTGAGATGCACGGATTCGAGCGCGTGGCGAGTTGCCGGGCCGATGGCGCAGAGCCGCGCCCGAAGGCTCCTTAAATCGTGGGGAGACGAGTCCAGGCGATCGAGAAAGTGACGCACTCCGTTGACCGAGGTGAAGATAAGCCAGTCGTATTCGCTGAGATGGGCGAGGGCTTCATCGAGCGGAGCAGGGTCGGACGGGGGATGGATGGCGATCACCGGAAATTCGATGGCGTCGGCGCCCAGCGCGCGGAGCCTGTCGCTCAATTCAGACGCCTGCTCGCGGGCCCGCGTCACCACGATACGTTGCCCGAATAGGGGGAGCTTTTCGTACCAGTTGAGCTTCTCCCGCAGGCGCACCACTTCGCCGATGATGAAAGTCACGGGCGGCTTCAATTGTGCGGCCTCGGTACGGGAGGCGATGTCTGCCAGGGTCCCCACTATGGTCTGCTGGTCCGGGCGGGTAGCCCAGCGGACAGCCAGCGCGGGCGTACCGGGATCCTTTCCTTTGGCAATCAGCTCGCGCGCAATTTCTCCGACATGGGTCAATCCCATGAAGAGCACCAGCGTTTCCACATGCCCGATGCGGTCCCAGTCAATGGAGCGCACATCATGGCCGGTGACAAAGGTGACGGCGGATGTGTGCTCACGGTGGGTCAATGGCACCCCGCAATAGGCTGCAATGCCCAGCGGCGTAGTAACTCCGGGAATGACTTCAAAGGGAATCCCCGCGTCCGCCAGTGCCTCCGCTTCTTCGCCGCCGCGCCCGAAAATGTACGGGTCGCCGCCCTTGAGCCGCACCACGCATTTTCCTTCCTGATGCTTCCGCAGGAGCAGCGCGCAGATCTCCCCCTGGCTCAGAGCATGATCCGATTTTTTCTTCCCAACGTAAATTTTCTCGGCCGCCAGCGGGACGAGATCGAGCAAAGCCGGGTTGGCGAGGTTGTCGTAAAGGACGCAATCGGCTTTCGTGAGTGCGTTCCGCCCCTTCACCGTGATGAGACCAGGATCGCCGGGGCCCGCGCCAACTAGATAAACCTTCGCCATAGGATACCGGAGCCTATTTCAGAATTTCTCCGGCTCCGGAATCGAGCAGCGTCTGCGCCAGGCGCTCTCCTAGAAGCTCCGGACGCCGTGGGTCTCCGCTGGTTTTCCTGCGGATCACCTTGGCTCCGTTCGGGGAAACCACCACCGCTTGCAGGTGCAGCAGGTTGTCCTTATGCGCATAGGCTCCCATGGGAATCTGGCAGCCGCCCCCGAGAGCCGCGAGCAGCGTACGTTCCGCCACCACGCACAGCGCGGTACGGTTATCATTCAACAGCCGCGCCGCCAGAAATCCCGGTCCCTTGTCTTCGCGGGTTTCAATCGCCAGCGCGCCCTGCCCCACCGCCGGACACATCACTTCCGGAGACAAAATCTCCGTGATTCGCGACTCCCAGCCGAGGCGTTTCAAGCCGGCCGCGGCAAGCACAATCGCGTCATGCTGGCCTTCATCGAGTTTGCGCAACCGCGTATCCACATTGCCGCGCAAAGATTCGATGCGAAGGTCGGGGCGGATTGCTTTCAGTTGCGCTGTGCGGCGCAGGGAACTGGTACCGACTTTGGCATAGCGCGGCAGATCGTGCAGCTTATAGCCGATGAGCGCGTCGCGGGCATCCTCCCGGGCGGGGATTGAGGCAATGGTTAGGCCTTCCGGCACCGCGGTGGGCATATCTTTTAGGGAATGGACCGCGATGTCAATGCTGCCGGCGAGCAATGCGTCCTCGATTTCCTTGGTGAAGACACCCTTTGACCCGACTTGCGAAAGCGGGACATCCAGAATCTTGTCGCCGGTGGTGTGAATGATCTCGATACGGCACTCCTGGCCGCGTGCTGCGAGCTGCTCTCTCACCCAGTTAGCCTGCCACAGCGCGAGTTGAGATCCACGGGAACCAATAATAAGCATGATTTAGTCCGGCAAACGGAAAACGCGGCGTACGAAATCGATTACGGAGCTGGTTTCGCCCCGTACAGCCTGGCGCCTCAGTTCGGCGATCGGGCCATGGGCGATTTTACCGAGAATCCCCTTGGTGAGCTGTTCGATCGCCTCCTCCTGTTGGGGAGAAAGCTGGCCCAGCTTCGAGCGGACGCGGTCGATTTCCGCTTTCCGCATCAGCTCAAGCTGATCCTGAAGGATGACGATGGTAGGAGTGACTTCGCGCTCCCGAAGGCGGGCGACCATCTTCTCCACTTCTTCTTCGATGATGCGCTCGGCCTGTTCGGCTTCCGCCATGCGCGAAACGCGATTCTTGTCCACCACCTGGCCCAGATCATCAATGTCGTAGAGAAAGACGTTATCCAGGTCATTGATGGCCGGGTCGACGTTGCGCGGCACGGCGATATCGATCAGGAAGATGGGCTTGTTGCGGCGTGTCTGCATCACCCGCTGCATCGCCTCGCCGTGCAGGATGTAATCGGTGGCCCCGGATGACGTGATGACGATGTCCACACCGGCCAGCGTGCTCAGGAACTGGTCGTAAGGCACTA
>DATLCW010000275.1:0-40684 GCA_035526195.1 Bryobacteraceae bacterium | reverse complement strand
AGAACGCCACGCCGGTGATCGATAAACAGAACAAGACCATCCACCTGGTGACGAGCGACGGGTATTTGCATTCGCTGAACATCGTGAATGGCGAAGAGATGAAGCCGCCGAAGGCCTTTGTGCCGCCGTTCTCGAAACCATACAGTTTGAACCTGCACCAGGGCGTTCTTTATGCATCCACCGGCCAGGGCTGTAGCGGGGCCAAGAACGGAGTATTCGCGATGGATCTGACAGCTGCCGACCGTCCGGTGACAGAGTTCCGCTCCACCACCACCGGCGGGGCTGGCATTTGGGGACGGGCCGGAGTTGCGATCGGGTCCAACGGACGGATTTATGCCGAGAGCGGCGACGGCGCTTATGATCCGGAAGCCGGCAAATTTGCGGATACGTTCCTCGTGCTGGATGCGAAGACCCTGAAGCTGGCCGATTACTACACTCCCGCCAATCGCGCCTGGATTACGAAGAAGGATCTCGATATGGGGTGTATCAGCCCGGTGGTATTCAATTTCAAGAAGTGGGAATTGATCGCCGGCGGCGGCAAGGAGGGGGTGTTGTTCCTTCTGGATGCCAAGGCGATCGGGGGAGCCGATCATCGCACACCCTTGTACCGCAGCCCGCTGCTTACCAACGAGGATGTGGATTTCGCCGGCCGGGGCTTCTGGGGAGCCATCTCCACTTACGAGGAAAAGGACGGCTCGCGGTGGCTCTACATACCAGCCTATGGCCCTCCCGCGTCGTCGGCTCCAAAATTCGAGCACTCCTATGGCAAGACGCCGAATGGGAGCGTGATGGCCTTCCGCATTGAAGAGAAAGATGGCAAACCGGTGCCGGTTTCCGCATGGAATTCGGTAGACATGAAGATGCCGGAGCCGGTGGCGATCGCCAATGGAGTGGTGTTCGGCATATCGAATGGCGAATTTGTGCGCCAGGTGGATGACAGCGGCCGGCTGCTGACATCGGCGGAGCGGATCTCGAAACATACCAACGCGACGTTGTATGCGCTGGATGCCAAGACGGGCAAAGTGCTGTTTTCGAGCGGCGACCAGATCAAGAGCTGGATGCATTTTGGCGGCTTGGCGGTGGCCAATGGCAGGGTATACTTGGCGACACACGACTCCACCATTCATGCCTTCGGATTGGGACAGCAGTAGGAGAGGGAATAACCCCGGGCCGGTATGCGCGTCCGGAGGGCTTCCATAGGTCGATCCTGATTGCGGCTACGAGGCGCATCCGGTTGCCGGGATGCTACAGGCTCTTGCTGTCGCTGCGGCTGCCGCGCGGTTGGCCCGGGTGTGTTCCGGCGAGCGCACCCAGGGTTGGGCGGCGCTCCGGAGATTCACGCCCGGCGTTGACCAGGGTGCTGCCATTCCGGCGCTTATACCGCGATCCAGGCGGCTACACCTTCTCGATTACCTTCAATAAACCAGTCAACGACGTGCGGCTGGCGTGCGCCTTACCTTGCGGGCTTTTGTAGTGTGTTTCGAGCGTGAACGTCTCTTTGTAGCCCGATTTCAGCAGCGAACGGATCTGGCCCAGGTTGTCCATCTCTCCTTCGCCTACGGCGCACCATTCGCTCTTGCCATCCCTGACCCGGTAATCGCGCAAGTGCACATGGATAATCCGCGCCGGATCCAGCTTCCTGTATCCCTCCGGGTAAGGATGCTCACCGCTCGCTCCGGCATTATTCGGGTCCCAGGTAAGCCCGAGGTTATCTTCTTTCACGGCCTTCAGAAGCCCGGCGGCCTCAGCTCCCGTGGACACGTAGCTGCCGCCTACATTCTCCACAGCCAGCCGGAAATTGCGCGCCTTGGCGCGATGCGCCGCTTCTCTCAGTAATTCATAAATGCGGGCATATTTCGTTGCGTCCGGCGTTTCCCCCTTGCCGTAGGTAAAGGCGAATACGCGAATCTTGTCCGTACCCAGCACCTTCGCCCGCTCCATCGCTCCATCGAGCAGCGCCCATTGATTGTCCAGAATTCCGCGCCCCGGCGGCGTATCCGGGGGAAGCGGAATCTTGAAGAACCCGGTACCCAGCACGGACGTCTTGATCTGATGCTGGTCGAAGATTGCTTTCGCTTCCCGTACCTTGTCCACCGGCTGCGCCGTGTTGTACTTGCCCCAGATGTTGCGCACCTCGGCATAGTGCAGATTAAACTCGCGCAGGAATTTCGCCGCCACTGCCACGTCTTCGTCAATTTCATCGGTCGTGACGCCGAGCTTGATCTTAGACACGTCATAGGCGGGAAGAACTTTGGCCAGCGCGGCAAACGCGGAAGCAGCAAGAATGTGACGGCGGGCAATGGTGTTCACACCTCAAATTGTACATCTCAAAGGGCCGCGCAGCCAGCGTTGCGGTACACTCGAAAGACCGCATGAACGTCCGCGCGCGTGGCCACGTTGAAGAAGAGCCGCCTCCCTTCCTGGGCGCCTGGAAGCGGGTTTACATTGCGGTACTCGTTTATCTCTGCTGTCTCATCGCGCTGTTCTACACCTTCAGCCTTGTCTTCACTCCGGCTTCTACGCGATGAGAACGCTCGATTGGATCGTCCTCGTCTGTTGGCTGTTGTTCACCGTTTCTTACGGCCTGTATAGGTCGCGAGGAAGGCAAACGACCCACAGCTATCTGCTCGCCGGTAAGACGATGCCCTGGTACGCCATGGGTCTCTCTATCATGGCCACGCAAGCCAGCGCCATCACCTTTATCTCCACTACCGGTCAATCCTACGTCGACGGAATGCGCTTTGTGCAGTTCTATTTCGGATTACCCCTGGCCATGGTGATTATTTGTATGACCGCCGTGCCCATCTTCCACCGGGCGAATGTTTATACCGCCTATGAATATCTGGAACAGCGGTTTGACCGGAAAACCCGGAACCTCGTCAGCATCATTTTTCTGATCCAGAGGGGCTTGGGAACCGGACTCGCTCTGTCGGCGCCCTCGTTGCTGCTTTCTGTAATTTTCGGCTGGCCGCAGTATCTCGCCATCGTCGTGATTGGAGCCGTAGTAATCACATACACCACGCTCGGTGGCGTGAAAGCAATTACATGGTCCGATGTCCAGCAGATGATTTTGATCTTCTCCGGCCTGGTGGTGTCGCTGATCATGGCGCTGACTCTGATGCCTTCGCAAGTCTCTCTGATGGATGCCATCTCCCTGGGCGGTGCTGCCGGCCGCCTGAATGCCGTAGTCACCAAGTTCGATTGGAACGACCGCTACAATGTCTGGAGCGGCCTTATCGGCGGCATGTTCCTCGCGCTCGCTTATTTCGGGACCGATCAAAGCCAGGTGCAGCGTTACCTAACGGGCAAATCGATTGCCCAAAGCCGCCTTAGTCTTCTCTTTAACGCCGCCGCCAAAGTCCCGATGCAATTCTTCATCCTGTTTATCGGCGTGATGGTGTTCGTGTTCTTCATCTTTCAGCGCCCGCCCGTGCTGTTCCAGCCCGCCGATCAAAGAAAAATCGCGGCGCATCCCGAGTACGCACGGATTCAGTCGCGGTTCGACACGGCCCACGAGCAGCGGAAGAACGCGGCATTCGGGTGGATTCAGGCTCGCCGCAATCCGGAATCGCCCGCCGCCCAATCGAGTCTGGAAAGCTACCGGAATGCCCAGAAGGATCTGGATGCCGTCAGGAGAGATGCCGTCAAGCTCGCGGGCGGCGCCCCCGATACCAACTACATCTTTCTGAATTTCGTCATTCACTATCTGCCGGCCGGCGTGGTGGGACTGATTATCGCGGTCATCTTCGCCGCTTCCATGTCGGTGATTTCCGGCGAAGTAAACGCCCTTGCCACAGTCACGGTGATGGACCTCTACCGTCCGCTGCGCCCCCACGTTTCCGATACGCACTATCTCTGGGCTTCGCGTGCGGCAACCGTATTCTGGGGCGTGTACGCCATCGTATTTTCCGGATTCGGTTCCCAATTAGGATCCCTGATCGAGGCCGTGAACATTGTCGGCTCGCTGTTCTACGGCGGCATGCTGGGGATCTTTGTGCTGGCGTTTTTCCTGCCGCGCGTGCGGGCCAACGCCGCTTTTTGCGGGGTTCTGGCGGGCGAGGCGGCTATTTTCTATTGTTTCGTTTTCACCCGCATCTCCTTCCTCTGGTACAACGTGATCGGTTGCCTGGTGGTAATCGCGGTGGGCCTGCTGCTGAGCCGGGATCGTGAATCAGGTAGGGTACCGCTATAATGTGTTGTTCCCATGGCGATCGATTGGTTCCCTTTGTGGCTCAGTCTGCGAGTGGCGGCGCTCTCCACGATGATCGCCGTGGCTCTGGGACTGTGGGTCGCCTATTGGCTCGCGTTCCGTAACTTCCGGGGCAAAGAAGTTCTCGATGCCATGGTGGCGTTGCCTTTGGTGCTGCCGCCTACGGTGCTCGGTTATTACCTGTTGGTGCTGCTCGGGCGCTCCAGCCCATTAGGAAAAACTTACGAGGCCGTAGTGGGATCTCCGCTTGTATTCACGTGGCAGGCGGCGGTCATCGCGGCACTCATCCACTCCCTGCCGCTGCTCGTGAAATCGACCCGCGCCTCGCTGGAGAGCGTGGAAGCGCGCTATGCTCGCGCGGCCCGCAGCCTGGGCGCTTCCGAATGGCGGATCTTTACACGAGTCACGCTGCCGCTCGCCCACCGCTCGATTCTCGCCGCGGCTGTCATCGCCTTCGCACGCGCATTGGGTGATTTCGGAGTTACCATCATGATCGCCGGCAACATTCCGGGCCGCACGCAAACCGTTGCCGTGGCCATCTATGACGCAGTGGAAGCCGGTGACGGGGCGGTAGCGCGTACCATGGTAATTGTTGTGTCCGTCCTGGCGCTGGCCATTCTTTGGGTCGCCAACCGGCTTTCTCCACGCCATACGCTCTGATGATTCTCGCGCGCCTCAGAAAACGATTTCCGCCCGGCATCGACTCCGCCGGGTTTCTGCTGGATGTCGAAATCAAAACATCGGATGCGGTTACTGTTTTATTCGGACCGAGCGGCGCGGGAAAAACATTAACGCTCGACTCGATTGCCGGTTTCGTTCGTCCTGACGAAGGGCGAATCATGTTTGACGACGATATTCTTTTTGACGCCTCAACAGGCGTTCACCTCCCATCCCAGGCCCGCCGCTGTGGTTATGTGTTTCAGAACTACGCGCTGTTTCCCCACATGACGCTACGGCAGAATCTCGAATTTGCGGTGGCGTCCCGCCCCAAGCTCGAGCGCCACCGCAAGGTGACCGCGATACTGGAGTTGTTCCGCCTCGGCGAAATGGCGGGCCGCCGTCCGTACGAACTCTCCGGCGGCCAGAAGCAGCGTTGCTCGATCGCGCGGGCCCTGCTGGCCGAACCGCGTGTGCTGCTGCTCGATGAGCCTGCGCAGGGCCTGGATCCAACTTTGAAGGCCGAAATGTACAGCGTGCTGCGTAGCGTTCACTCGAGTTTCCATACTCCGATTCTGATGGTGACTCACGACCTGGAGGAGTGCTTCGCGCTGGGAGATCGCATGTACATTTTCAAAGAGGGAAAAGTTGCGCAGCAGGGTACGCCGGCGGAGATCTTCGACCGGCCCGCAAGCACCGCCGTGGCCCATCTGCTCGGCATCTACAACATCGTTCAGGCGGACGTGCTGACTCTCGATCCCGGCCGTAATACGTCCCTGATGAAGGTGGGGGAGTTTGAACTGCGCGGACCTTATCTGCCGGGCAAGTTCAAAGGCGACCGCGTGTGGCTTTGCGTGCGGCCGGAGGAGCTGCGCGCCAGTCCCCGCAATGGAAGACCGGGTCCGAACCAGGTTCCGGTCCAGTTGCAGCGGGCGACCGCAAGGCCGGGAGCGGTGAGGCTCGAGTTCGACCATGATCTGATTGCCGACGTGCCTCGCATGGAGTATGAGGGGAACAAGCATAATAAAGAGTGGGTGGTCGAGTTCCCAACCACAACGCTCCGCGTTTTGTAGCATGCAATGAAAACTTTTGATGAGTATGTCGAGTTGGCTGCCGCGGCGCATGGACACATTTGCGCGGGGCAGATTCTCGGATTGCGTATGGCCATCCACGGCTGCGGGCTCCTGGGCATAGAAGACCCCGCGGGAAAAGATCGCAAACGCCTGATCACGTACGTGGAGATCGACCGCTGCGCCACCGATGCCATTACCGTTGTTACGGGCTGCCGCATGGGCAAACGCGCGCTCAAATTTCGCGACTTTGGTAAGATGGCGGCGACTTTCTGCGACTTGTCCCGGGGCCGCGCGGTACGCGTAGTGGCGCTGGAATCGTCCAAACAAAAGGCGAGGGAAATGTTTCCCGGGATGGCGGACCGGAACCAGCAGCAGATGAAGGCCTACCGCGAAATGGAAACTGCCGGCCTCTTCGGCCACCAATGGGTCCGCGTGGTGGTGGAGCCGCACGATCTTCCCGGATACAAAGGGCCTCGTATCACCTGCTCCGTCTGCGGGGAAGGAATCAATTTCCAGCGTGAGATTGTGCGCGACGGCGCGACGTTGTGCCGCGCATGCGCCGGTGAGCGCTACTACGAGCCGGAGTGATCCGCTATTCCATCACAGACCGGAAGCATGTGGGCGGGCTGGAACGGCTGCAGGCGCATATCGCCGCGCAGTTAACGCAAGGCATCGAATGGATCCAGATTCGCGAAGGGGATCTTCCGGATCGCGAGCTTACGGCCTTCGTGCGTTCCGTCTTAAGTCTGCCGAATCCGCACGGCACTCGCTTCCTGATCAATTCCCGCACGGATATTGCACTCCTCTGCAAGTCGCATGGTCTGCACCTTCCCGCCGGATCCCTTTGCCCGCGCGAAATCCGCCGCATCACACCGGCTGGCTTCCTGATCGGGGCGTCGTGCCACACTACGGAAGAGGTTCACAGGGCAGAAGAAGAAGGCGCCGATTTCGCGGTGTACGGTCCTGTCTTCCCGCCTTTATCGAAAGCAAGTGAACGACCGCCCGCGGGTCTCGGCGGGCTCGCCGAGGCGTGCCGCGGGGTAAGCATTCCCGTGCTGGCTTTGGGTGGCATCACCTGGGACAACGCGGATTCCTGTCTACGTTGCGGAGCCGCCGGTGTAGCCGGCATCACCATGTTTCAATGAGGCTCGCCGGCCGCAGGTACTTGTGCGGCGTGCGGAAGGCCGGCAGATATTGATTCGGATGCTGGAATCCGAAATTCTAAATATTCACAAACGGGTTTACGGGCCTCTGATGGGTATGAGAAGCGCTGCATGGGAATAGAGGCCGATCGGGTATCCTCAAAGGATGCGCGCCTCGGGCTTCGTGATTGCGCTGGCCGTTTTGGCGTCCGGCTGCGCGCCCCCCCGGAGTTTGCCCGCTGACGCCCAACTGGAGCGCAACTTCAGAACCAGCGAAGCGGACTTTCGCAAATTGGCCGCCATGTCCAGCCAGGATGCGCGGATTACCCGGATCGCCAACGATTTCAATCGCGTGTTCGAAGGCGTCGGTGCGCCCGTGAGACCGGCCACGCCGGCGGAATTGCCGCCCGCGCGTTGGGACGGCTACCGGGAGTTGTTCAAAAAGCTGAGCCTGTCCTCCGGCTTGAGCCGGGACGCCGGATGCCTCCTGCTGCCGGCCGCCATTCTCCAGGTTGGAACTGTCGACAGCGAGGAGAAAGGGTACGCCTACTGTGCGGAGCGGCCTTCGCCCCTATATCCATCGCTTGACAAAACTCCGGTGCCGGTATCCAAGCCGCTGCCCGCCTTTCGCGAACTCAAAGATCATTGGTATCTTTACTGGCGCTATAACGAGTAGCGCTACTGGCCGTCGACAATTCCCGTAATGTGTTTGAAGTCGGGGTCGGCGCCCCCCTTCTGAATGTTTATATAGTCTGCCGTACCTTGAATCTGCAGCATTCGATTCGTATGGGCCAGTACGCCCGTACGCAACTGTTCGGCGGTCAGATTCGGGCCGTGCCGCTTCCAAAGTTCGATGCCGATATCCACCGTCTCCACATCGATGTCGTCGTTGGCGCCGGCCGCCCCGCCCATGGCAGCACCCTTTTGCAGTTCCCAGCGCGAGAACCCGGCCGCCGTTCCCACATATCCGTAGTGGATATTCGACCAGATGTCGTAAAAATATTCGTGGTCGTTGTCGCCTTCGATCGGAAAGTGGAAATCGCCCTTCTTCAAGCCGAGCATGTCGCGGATCGGCTTCTTATGGTCCCAGACGGCGCCGCCCTTTACGAGATTCTTCCATTTCTGCAAGGCTCTGGCTTTCTGGGCCGCGATCCAAGGCACACCGAGAAGCGCATCCCCTACACCTACCGAATTGAGATTCCGTATGTCGCTGACATCAGAGCTCTGGGCATTCTTCACCATCTCCCGCTGCATCCAGGGAATGATAATCCGGGAGCGCCAGAAATTCAGCTGGATCGCTTTGGGAGGCGCTGGGACCGGGGTCACCGGCGCCGGGGCGGCTTTCGGTGCGGGAAGGAACACGTAGCCTGGAGCATCCGCCGAGGTAAAGATGTAATTCAAGTTATCCGCAGTCAGGGTTTTGCATCCCACGTATTCCTGCAGGTACCAGTTCACCTCACGCGCGGCCAGGGATTCGCTCGCCGGAAGATTGGGGTAGTTGAAACGGATCAGCGCCCACGGGTCCATGCCGCTGCGTGTGGCCAGACTGACCCAACTGTCACCCGTCTGCACCTTGTACCTGGTCGACGCCGCGGGCACGAACGATTTCGGAACGGGGCTCGCGGGAGTCCGGATGCAATTGGGATTTATTTTTGCCATCGGTTACGCTCACTTGCCGAAGCAATAGAGAGCGCTTCGGGTGCGCAGATAGATTTTACCGTCCACCAGAGCGGGCGTGGAATGGATCTCGTCATCCATATTATTCACTTTCAAAATCTCCCACTCTTTGCCCGCTTTCACCACCACCACATTCCCCGCCTCCGAAGCCAGATAGATCTTCCCGTCGCCAGCCACCGGAGAGGCGAAGTACTGGCTCAGCGCGCCGGTCAGCCGCGCCTGCTTCACCACCGACCCATCCGCCGGATTGATAGACGTCAGAATCCCGCCCTCCTTCATCAGGTACAGCATATCCTCGTACAGCAGCGGCGAAGGCACATTCGGAAGAGACTTCGTGTAGGCCCACATCCGCGCGCCTTCGGTAATATCGCCCTTCGGATTCGGTCCCAGCCGGATCGCCTGAAACATGTTCTGGGTCGCGCGTTTTGCCTGATAAAGCTTCCAGTCCCGCGTCCCTAATGCCTCGTCCCGGTCCAGATCCAGCGACACCCAGTCTTTAGTGATCTTCTCGTCGGGAATCTCGGCCTTCTGCAGCACGCCGTCCTTGTTCTTATCCCACGTTTTCAGGACCTCCTCGAAATTCGGAATGCTTTCCTGCTGCCCCGTGTCCGACCCCCCGGCCCATCCAAGCACATACAACGCTTCCTTGCCGAGGATCGGCGTCGGCTTGATCTGCCACGTCAGCCCGCGGAAAGACCACACTTCCTTGCCGGTCTTTACCTCATAGGAAGTCACCTGATACGAACCCGCGAGAATCGCCTGTACCGGCCCTCCCACCGGCCGGAAGATCACCGGCGTGGAAAAGCCGCGCGTATACTCCGGCCGCTCCACCCGCCATAATTGCTTGCCGTTGTTCTTATCAAACGCCGCGAAGAACGATCCGCTTTCGGAATCACAGGGATAAAGCAGTACGTCGTCCACCAGCACCGGAGAAGCGCCCATGCCGAACGGATTATTAAACGGACCCATCGCCACCTTGAAGCGCTCGTTGCCATCCGGCCCATAGGAGATCAAGCCGTAATCGGTGAAAAACACCCACACATTCTTCCCGTCGCTAACCGGGCTTGGAGAGGCCGGCGTGTTCGCCTTGTGCAACTCCTGCTCGCGCGGGCGCGGCGCTTCCCGCCGCCACAGGATCCTGCCTGTCGCCCTATCGAGGCAAAAGGTCATCAGCTTCTTGTCCCCGAAAGCGGTCAGAAAAATACGGTCCGCCGTGAGCACGGGCGACGAATGTCCGGGAGGCAGGGCCGTCTTCCAGACCACGTTCTTGTCCGGCCCGAATTCCACCGGGAGATTCTTTTCGTTCGTGACGCCGCTCGAATTGGGACCGCGGAACTGCAGCCAATCCGTAGCGAAAACCGCGGAAGCGGTAAGCAGGCAGACCAAGGGAAGTTTCAGCACCTAAACGCGCCCTCCGAGTATCCATTTATAACATGGCGGCTGGGGTACACTGGTTTTTTACTGGAGCACATGTGATCTCGACTGTAGATACCGATCTCGAACAACGCCATCAACAAATCAAGGATAAACTGGACGCCCACACCCGGGAGATCATCCAGTGGCACTTCAGCCCGGAAACCGGTTGCCCCTTCTGGCTGGACTGGGCCGCCAAGGCGGGGTGGGACCCGAGGAAGGAAGTCCATTCCTATCAGGATCTGGACAAGTTCGGGAACTTCCAGGACGAATGGCTGCGCGGCGGCCCGGTGCGCAAGTGGGTTCCCAAAGCCTACGCCAAGAGCCCGGTGTATGTTTTCGAGACAGGCGGCAGCACGGGTGTGCCCAAGTCGCGCATCCAGGTGAACGACTTTCGCATCGACTACGAAATGTTCAGCGAGACCCTGCCCGATGAGCATTTCCCCAAAGGCTCCGATTGGATCTCGATTGGCCCTTCCGGCCCGCGCCGCCTCCGCCTCGCCGTGGAACACCTCGCCCAGCACCGCGGCGGCATCTGCTTCCTCGTTGACCTCGATCCCCGCTGGGTCATTAAACTGATCAAGTGGGGCGAGATGGCGATGATGGAGCGCTACAAGACCCATGTCATCGACCAGGCGCTGACGCTGCTCAAAGCGCATCCCAACATCCAGTGCATCTTCACCACCCCCAAGCTTCTTGAAGCGCTGTGCGAAAAGGTGTCGCTGAAGAAACTCGGCATCAAGGGGATCTTTTGCGGCGGCACCGAGATGACTCCGCAGTTCTGCCGCTTCGCCGTGGAAGAGTTGCTCGAAGGCGTTTACTTCGCACCCACGTATGGCAACACGCTGATGGGTCTCGCCGTCCACAAACCGCTGAGCGCCGAGGACGGCTACGCCATCGTCTACTATCCGCCCACCCCGCGGGCCATGATTGAAGTGGTGGATCCCGAGGAAACCACGCGCATCGTCGGCTACGGCGAAACCGGCCGCGTCCGCCTCACCACGCTCACCAAAGAGACGTTCATCCCCCGCTTCCTCGAGCGCGACGAATGCGAGCGGGAACGCCCGCATGCCCTCTATCCCTGGGACGGGGTCCGCAACGTGCGTCCGTTCTCCAAAATGGGTTCGAGCGTTGTCGAGGGAGTTTACTGATGCTCCATATTCCCATCCTTCGCAAAGGCCGTCCTTATACCAGCCTCGCGATGGCAAGGACCCCGCACTATCGTACCCGCGAGCCTTTTGTCGAGATCAGCCAGGCGAACTCCGGGCTCATCCGCCGCGATCTGCTCGATGCCGAAGAAACCTGGAAGATCCTGCAAGGCTTCCGCGTGGCGGAAATGATCGTCATGTCCAAACGGGCGGCGGAGCACTATCTCAACGACAGTCTTCCCCTCGGCGACGACACCCAATCGCCTGACGAATACGTGAAGGCTATTTCGGCGACCACCGGTCTCCCTCACGTCATGGTTCGCAAGAACATGATGAAGATCTACGGCGTCATGGCGGAGATCGAAAGCGTTCTCAGTGGTCTTACCCGCGGCATGGACATGTCGATCCTCGATGAAGGATACGGGGATGCCGGCGGCCACGCGGTCAGCTTCTTCCCGCGCGGATTCAATCTCGGAGCCGTATTGCCCAACAACTCGCCCGGCGTCCACTCCCTCTGGATTCCCGCCATTGCCATGAAAATCCCGCTGGTGCTGAAGCCCGGCAGCGCCGAGCCGTGGTCGCCCTATCGCGTCATTCAGGCCTACCTCAAGGCCGGCTGCCCGCCCGAAGTCTTCGGCTTCTATCCCACCGATCACGGCGGCGCCGGCACCATCCTCCAGAACTGCGGCCGTTGTATGCTGTTCGGCGACGTCGGCGCGGTCAAGTCCTGGAAGAACGATCCACGCATTGAACTGCACGGCCCCGGCTACAGCAAAGTCATCCTCGGCGAGGATTGCGTCGATGACTATGAGCGTTATCTGGACGTCATTATTCACTCGATCGGCGAGAACTCCGGCCGCTCCTGCATCAACGCATCCGGCGTATGGGTTCCGCGCCGCGGGCGGGAAATCGCCGAAGCGCTGGCGGAGCGCATGGCTAAAGTACAGCCCGCGCGCGCCGAAGATCCCGACGCCAAAATAGCTCCGTTCGCCGATTCGCGGGTGGCGGAGCGGCTGTCGAAGATGATCGATGGCGGTCTCAGCGAGCCCGGAGCCGAAGAAGTCACGGCACGGTACCGCTCCGGGGGACGGCTGGCGGTCTTTGAAAACTCCACTTATCTGCTGCCTACGATCCTCTACTGTGATTCCCCCAATCACGGTATGGCGAACCGCGAATTCCTGTTCCCGTTTGCCAGCGTCGTCGAGTGCCCGCAAGAGGAAATGGTGGACACCATCGGACCGAGTCTGGTCGTGACAGCGATTACGGACAACCCGCGGCTTCGCGCCCGCCTGCTGACCTCGCCCGACGTGGGCCGCCTGAACCTGGGCGCGATTCCCACGATGAAGATCGGCTGGGATCAACCGCACGAAGTCAACCTCTTCGAACACCTCTACGCGCGCCGCGCCTTCCAGCAGACCGGAGAACTCGTGTTGAGCCACTGACGCCATGCGTATCTTCGCCTTCACCGCCGGCGCCGCAAATATGTACTGCGGCAGTTGCCTGCGCGATAACGCGCTCGCGGCTGCGATGAAGGCCGACGGGCATGATGTGATCCTTATGCCCGTCTACACCCCGACGTTGTCGGACGAGGAGAACGTCAGCGACGCTCATGTCTTCTTCGGCGGCATCAGCGTGTATCTCCAGCAGTACTCCTCGTTCTTTCGCAAAACGCCCTGGTTTCTCGATAAGCTCTGGGACTCGCAACTCGCTTTGAAAGCCGCATCCAGGCGCTCCATCCCCGTGAACCCCAGGTTTCTCGGGGAGATGACGGTGGCGATGCTGGAAGGAGAAACCGGGCCGCAGAAAAAGGAATTCGAGAAGATGGCGCACTACCTGCAACACCTCGACAACCCGGACCTCTCCACATTGCCCAACTCGCTGGTGATCGCCATGGCAAAGCCAATTAAGCGCGTCACCAAAAAGCCTGTCTACGTCACGCTGCAAGGAGAAGACCTGTTTCTCGAAGGGCTGCAGGAACCCTACCGCAGCCGCTCCCTGGCCCTGTTGCGAGATCAGATTGGCGATGCCGACGGTTATATCGCGGTCAGCGAATTCTGCGGACGGCTGATGGGATCGTATCTCAACATCCCGAAAGACCGTCTGCACGTCGTTCCCCTGGGAGTGAACACGAGCGACCTCACGATGCGTAAACCGCAAATCGGCGTTCCTTTCACCATTGGTTACTTCGCCCGCATCACACCGGAAAAGAGCCTTCATCAACTGTGTGAGGCATACCGCTGGATGCGTCAGGAGGGCGGCTTGCCCCCCAGCCGTCTGGAAGCCGCCGGCTACATCGCGCCCGAGCAGAAAGAATACCTCGAGATCATTCAAAAGCAGATGAAGGATTGGGGCCTGGACGGCGAGTTCCATTATCACGGGCCGCTCGACCGTGAGCATAAAGTCTCCTTCCTGCGCCGCCTCGATGTCCTCTCGGTGCCCAGCCTTTACGCCGAAACCAAGGGCCTGTACCTGCTCGAAGCGATGGCCTGCGGGGTGCCGGTCGTGCAGCCCCGGCACGGCTCATTTCCCGAAATGATCGAAAAGACCGGCGGCGGTTTACTCGCCGAGGCCGACAACCCGGTGAGCTTTGGACAGGCGATTATGCGGCTCTATCGCGACCCTGCGCTGCGCGAGGAACTCTCGCAGCGCGCCTATAACGGAGTGCGTGAGCACTACACGGTTCAATTGATGGCGCAGCGTGCGGCCGCCGTTTACCGTGGAGCCGGGCAGCGGTCCGCCATGCCGGTGTCGTTGTCCTAGCCGTCCAGAGGCTGTTCCTCAACATCAGTCGCGATTGATTACGATTTGCCTTGGGGTTGCCAACTCAGCGCGCACCAGCTCTCCGAACGGTGTCACTTCGCCGTCCATCTGCAAATGCGGATAGTCCGACCAACTCCAGGCCGTCCAACCCATTTGTAGAGAGTTGAAATAATCGGCCAGCTCTCTGCCCCATTGCAGATCGTCCCCGCCACCGCCCCACTCGGCGGCATAGACGGGGACATCCGGCGCGAGGTGGCCGAACGCCACCGCCCACGGCAGCGGCTTCCAACGGTAGACGTGGGTGGACCACACGAGGTTCGGTCCGTCAAAGGGAACGTCGCGCAGATTGTAGCCCCAGTCGATTCCGGAAATGAAGATTAAAGAATCGGGGTGGACTTCGCGGATGGTGTCGGTGAGCAGCCGCGCCCAATACTGCCAGTCTTCGGCGCGGCAATCGTGGGGCTCATTGTAGAGGTCGTAGAGCACGTGAGGTTGGCCGCGATAGCGCTCCGCGAGCATTCTCCAAAGCCGCGGTGTTTCGAAATCCGGCAGCGGGGCAATCTTCTGCGTGGTGTCGAGCCACTGCAGATCCAGCAGCGTGTAGGCCCCTAGTCCGGCTGCCCATTCGATCACGTCGTCCAGCGACTTCCGATACTCCTCAGAGTTCAGTGCCTTGTCCTGAATGAAAGGAATGCGAATGATGTTCGAGTTCCATTCGGCGACGATGCGGCGGATATCCTCTTGAGGAATCTGCGCACCGTACTCGAGGCCGGAGCGGTTCACGCCGCGCAAGAGCACCGGCTCTCGCGAGTCGCGATTCACAATGCGGTTGCCTTGCGTAGCCAATGCTGGAAGCTTCATGCTTCCACCGAGTCTATGCGCGCCACCGCGTAGGGCGCAAGAGAAAGCTCGACGGTGCCGCTCTCCAGACCCAGCGTGTTCGCAGGCTGCGTGCGCCAGTTTTCGGGCGATTCGGTGGCGCTTCGGAGCGTGTGCTCATCCAGCTTGCGAAGTGCCAATCGCTGATGAGTGGAGGGCCACACCAACCGCACCGCCTGCGGCTCCGCGGTCATGTTCGCGAGCAGCGCACAGATTTTTACGCCCTTGCGAATCACCATTCCATCCATCGCCAGAGGCTGGCTGGATTGCGAAAGCATCACCTCGCCGCCGGCCATCTCGCCGACATCGGCCAGCACATGATACAGCGGGTATACCTTGCCGGAAGACGTCATCACTCCGCGCGCGTCTACGGCCTGATAGTAGGTAACGCTTTGCGCGCCGCTCTCCGACACGTATTTGATACTGCCGAGGGTCCAGGCGGCTCCGAATAACGAGGTCTGCCGCGGGTCGGCTGGGAGCGGCGCGGGCGGCCCTCCTCCGGTGGCATTCGGGTTGAATCGCGGCTTAAGGGTAACGGGCGTGATGATGATCCCTTTACCGCCGGCGAACTGCCGGGCGGACTGCACCGCGTCCGCTTGCGCCGCCAGGTTTTCGACCAGGCTCGCGTTGTCGAACGCATGCACCTGCGGGTTGGCGGAGAAACACAGGAAATCCAAGCCGGCGGGGTCGGGACGCGCGCGATTTAATTCGGCGAAGTAGGCATCGGCTCCGGCTCCGACAGGCGCGCCGCGCAGGTATTCCCGCGCCAGTTTCACCCACTTGGGACTGGTGGATTTTTCGTCCTTGTGAAAGACCAGGTATCGAGCCACGCGGGTCTTAGTTAAGTGTTGGGCCAGGGCTTTGAGTTCCGCCTCGGGATTGCGGCCTAAGTGGACGGCGATCTCTAACGGGAGAGGGAGGCGCGGGGCTTCGTCGAACGGCGTATCCACGCGAACATGCGCGGGATTTAATGCAATAAGCCGGCGCTGTTCTCTTTCCGACGTTCCGGGAGAATAGCCGATCCCGATTTTGGGCAGCGCGCGAACCTGTCCCGGCGTAACTTCGAGTGTGAGTTCTTTGCGCCCGATAGAAAAGGTGCGCGATCCGCCGGATAGCGTTACGGTGACGCTTTGGGAAATGCGCGCGCCGCGTTTCATTTCTACCGGAAACGGCTTTTCGAGCGGCGTGCAGTAGGTTTTGTAGGAAGCGTCGGTCCAGTTGCGATGGTCCTCCATTTCAAAGGTCTCGCCTTCAAACTTCACTTCGGCGATGACACCCGGAGCCACTTCATGCGATATCGCAACGATATCCTTGAAGGGCTGGTTGGGGGCGACCTCACGCGGGAACCGGCCTTTTTCGATCAGGACACCGCTATGCCGCACGGTACAGGGCCGGCCGGCGCATTCCTTTACCGGGTGCAGCACACAGAATCCGATGCGGTTCCGCAGGAACAGGGAGCGCGCCTCGCCTTCCATGCGAAATTGCACGCGGTTTGCGGAGTCGCCGCTAATCTCGCCCTGCCAGAAGAAATCAATCGGCCCTTCTTTGCACTCGACGTCGAAATTTAGCTGGAACCCGCCGTCGCCGGTCTGCACGCGCAACCGGGAAATCCTCGGCGCAACCGTGCCCCAGTTTTGATCCCTGACAGCGGCGTAGATGCCTCGAACCGCCTCGGCATCGCCGTATCGAAGGTAACGCAGAAAACCAAGCTGGGGCTCGAAGATCATGGTCATGCTGCCGGCCGTCAGTTCGACCGTCCGCGGTAACGGCTGACCGGTTTGCCAACCGTATAAAGATACCGCCGGGGCGAGCGCGAGCATGCCACGCCGCGTCAAAAGCCGATTCATTTTTCTGCCTCCAGAGTGAATGCGAACAGGGCTGTCCCCGACGCAATCGCGAAGTGCTGACGGCCATTTACGGCAAAGCCGGCGGGATTGGCGAAGATCGGGCCGCCGGTTTGAAAGTGCCACAAGGGTTTACCGGTCTTCGCGTCCAATGCGTAGACCGTGCCCTCACTGCTGCCGCCGAACAGAACTCCTCCGGCGGTCGCCATCAGCCCGGCCCACGGAGGGGACTTTAGCGGGAAAACCCACGCCTGCCGGCCGGTGACTGCGTCCAGCGCCTTGATGGCTCCGGTGGGTTCAATCTTTGGAATGCCGCGAATGCCCCCGCCGGAGAACCATTCCCCAGGCCGGTAGCGGCCGCCGGCTTTGGTGAAGTACACGCCTTCCTCGCGGGTGGCGACGTAGAACAGCTTGGTGAGCGGGCTGTAAGAAGGGCTGAACCAGTTCGTTCCGCCGTGGAGGCCTGGAAAAACAATGGCGCCTTCCGCCGTGGGCTCGGAATGCGGGAGGCGAAGCGGACGTCCTTTGGCGTCGAGCCCCTTCGCCCAAGTCTGCTTAGCGAATTCCGCGCCTTTCAGGAACTCTCCGGTCTCGCGATCGAGCACGTAGTAGAAAGAGTTTCGATTGGCGACCAGCACGAGACGGCGCAGTTTGCCATTCACCACGCGATCCACCTGTACGGGAACATGATTGGCATCCCAGTCATTCACATCGTGAGGGGTGAACTGAAAATGCCACTTGCGCTTGCCTGTATCGGCATCGAGAGCCAACACGGAGTTGGCGAACAGATTGTCGCCCTGGCGCACATCCCCGTTATAATCGGGGCCGGGATTGCCTGTGCCCCAGTAGATCAGATTTAACGCCGGGTCAAAGCTTCCGGTGACCCAGGTGGCGCCGGAGCCGGTTTTCCAGCTGTCGCCCTGCCAGGTGTCGTTGCCGAATTCGCCCGGGCCGGGAATGGTGTAAAAGCGCCAGGCACGGCTGCCGGTCTTCGCGTCGTAGGCATCGAGAAAGCCGCGAATGCCGTACTCGCCGCCCGCCACGCCCACAATTATTTTGTCCTTTACGGCGAGCGGAGCTACGGTGATGGCGTAGCCCTGACGGTAATCGACTACCTCGACATCCCAGCGCAGCTTTCCCGTTTTTATGTCGATTGCGACGAGGTGACTGTCGAGCGTTCCCATGTACAGGAGATCATTGAGCACCGCCAGACCGCGATTGGCGGCTCCGCAGCAGGCGCGGATGTCATCGGGGACACGGCGCCGGAATCGCCACAGCGGCCGTCCGGTAAGGGCATCGAGAGCGGTGGCGTTGCCGGGCGGATCGGAGATGTACATCACGCCATCTACAACGAGCGGAGAAGTCTCGAATTTGTGGGACACCA
Source organism: Bryobacteraceae bacterium (assembly GCA_035526195.1). Classification (GTDB taxonomy): domain Bacteria; phylum Acidobacteriota; class Terriglobia; order Bryobacterales; family Bryobacteraceae; genus CADEFT01. Next base: position 22,497 of record DATLCW010000275.1, on the reverse strand, counting down.
TCGCCTGATAGACCCACGCCGGGCGGAGCTTGTGCGCGTTGGCAGGAGTGATGGCGGTAAGTGGGGAATAACGCTGGCCGTTGTAACTGCCTGAGTAAGTCAGCCAGTTTTGCGGCTCCTTCGCCGCCTGCAGGATGCGGTCATAGGGTACCTGTTGCGCCAGCAGCGGAGCGGTCATCAGAAGCATCCATGTCTTCATGGACGCCCCTTCCTCTCCGAGAGATACGCCACCAGATCTTCAATCTCCGCGCGAGTCAAACGAGAGCCGTAGGCAGGCATGGGCGACTTGCCCCAATCCTTGTGCAATTCGGCCAGATCCTGCTTCAGAAAAGAGTGGACGCGGCCTTCCATGTCCCGAACTTGAATCGAGAAGCTGTCTTCATTGACGCGCGCCCCGATGATTTTTGTGCCTTGCTTTGTCGTCAGGCGCACCTGGAGAAAATTGTCGGGCAAGTCGATGGTCCAGCGGTAATTGGAGAAGGAGTCCGCAATCTGCGCCTCCGGTTCGAGAATGGATTGCTTCAGCGATTCACGATTGCGGCGCGCTCCGATGGCGCTGAGGTCCGGTCCGATGCCGCCGGCATGGCAGCCCGCGCAGCCGCCTTTGCCATGGAACAATTCACGGCCTCTGGCGGCGGCGGCGGCGGCCTGCACGATCTCCGGTTTCCTGAGAGTCCAGATCCAGTTCGCCAGGGCGTCGAGATCCTTGGCGGAAAGGCGGCTGAGAGGAACCGCCGGCATCTCGGTTCCGGGAATGCCGTTTCGGATTAAGGATTTCAATGCCGCGATGTCCGGCGCGCGAACAAGCCGCTCCACTGCCAGCGTGGGACCACGGGCGCCCACGCCCTTCTCCCCGTGGCAGCCCCCACAGAGTCGATTATAGGCGTCTTCGCCGGCATCGGCGAATGCCATGCAGACGGCGGCGCCCAGCAGCAAGGCGGATTTCACGGTTTACCCGATGTCCACATATTGTGGTCCAAGAATCTGCTTGCCGATCTCGATTTCCACTTTCAACTGACCAGGGCCTTTTTCGAAATGTATGGTCTCGAGCTTCACTTCCTGAGTGTCCTTGCTGATGGGCTGGGTCACTTTGGTGCCGTTCAGCTCGAGGCGGAACTCGCCGGAGTCATACGTTCTGGCCATACGCACGGTGATGCCATAGGTACCGGCGCGGCGTACGTCCACTTCCCAGTGGCCCACCGACGAGGCGTCCCATCCGGCTTTGGCGCTGCGCCAGTCCTGACGGGTGAGGGTCACCAACGGGTCATGGTCGTCGCCGATGAAAATCTTTGGGGGTTCGAAATTTCGAGTGGCGGCGACGTCGGCGAACCAGGCATCGTATTGAGTGCGTAGTTTTTTCACGATTTCGGGGTGCTGCGCGGCGATGTCCGTAACCTCCGCCGGATCCTTTTGCAGATCATAGAGTTCTTTGCCTTCCACGAGTTTGTAGCGGCCATCGTGAGCGGCCGCGGCCTGGTAAGGATTCGGGCGGTCCCCGCGGTGCCACTGGAAGAACAGGGTGCGCGGCTGCCAGGAGGCGGCTCTTCCCTGCAACAGCGGCATCAGGCTGCGGCCATCGAACTTCACGTAAGACGGCTTGGGCACCCGGCAGGCTTCGAGCAGTGTCGGCATGATATCGATGTGCGCCGCAAGTTGAGATACCCTGCTCCCCGGCTTGAAAAGGCGCGGCCATTTGAACAGGAACGGCACTCGAATGCCGCCCTCATAAACGGTGCCCTTGACTCCCCGCATGCCGCCGTTGTAGCGCTTGGATTGCGGACCGTTATCGGTCATGAAAATCACAATCGTGTCCTGCTCGATCTTCCAATCGCGCAGCTTCGCGAGCAGGCGGCCCACGTTTTCGTCGATGTTTTTCACCATGCCATAAATGCGGGCGTCATTATCGGACAAGCCCTTTTTGAGGAAAGGCTCAAAGTATGCCTTGTCGATCTGCAAGGGATTGTGCGGGGCATTGGTCGCGATGTAAGCAAAGAACGGGCGAGCGCGGTGCTTCTCGATGAACTGCAGAGCGGCGTTCATGAAGATGTCCGTACAGTAGCCTTTGTGCTGCTCCCACTTGCCGTTGTGGCGCAGCATGGGATCGAAATAACTATTGCCGGGAGGGTCAGAAGGCTGCGTCAAGCCGCCGCCGGTACAGTTGAGCGATTCCTCAAAGCCCTGATCGATGCTGCGCAGCGGATAGCAATCGCCGAGATGCCATTTGCCGAATAATCCCGTGCGGTAGCCGGCGCTTTTCAGCACCTCGGCGAGAGTGACCTCATCATTGTGCATCATGGAACGTCCGAGGAACGTATCCACGACCCCCGTGCGATAGTAGTAGCGTCCCGTCATCACGCTGGAGCGCGTGGGCGAGCAGACCGGATTCACATGAAAGTGCGTGAACTGAACGCCGTCTTTTCCAATGGAATCGAGGCTCGGCGTATCGAGCTGGGGATTGCCGTGCAGGGAGAGATCGCCGTATCCCTGATCGTCGGTGATGATCAGGATGACATTCGGCCGTCTCTGTTGAGCGTGGAGAATCGAAAGAGAACTCGCGCCGGCGGCTGCGGAAGAAATAAAATGACGTCTGGAAAGTTGCAGCATGCCGTTTCCCAAAGTTTATAGCATCCTGATTGTATTCATACTGGCGCTGCCCGCCGGAGCAAAGTGGGTGGCTCCCTTGAAGCCGAGGAAACCCGCACCTCCCGTCGCGGCTGAGAATGCCGTGGACGCGTTTCTTTCCAGGGTGCCCGGAGAGGCGGTGGCGGATGCCGTGTATGCACGGCGGGTTTATCTGGATGTGTGGGGTCTGCTGCCCTCGCCGGAACAACTGAAGGCGTTCGAACAGGATGGGGATCCGAAGAAGCGCGCCCGGCTGGTGGACCGCTTGTTGAAGCATAAAGAAAACTATGCGGGGCACTGGATCAGCTTCTGGAACGACCTGCTGCGCAATGACGACGGGGTCATTTATCACGGCGAGCGGAAATCGATCACCCCATGGCTGGGCAAAGCGTTGGAAGAGAACATGCCCTATGACAAGTTTGTGGCCGTGCTGCTCAATCCGCCGAAGAAGGGCGGTCCCGAGGGCTACATCCTAGGCATCACTTGGCGAGGCGAAATTCCTGCGAGCGAGCGGCCGCCGCTCCAGGCGGCACAGAATAGCGCGCAGACGTTTCTGGGCATCAATCTGAAATGCAACTCCTGCCACGACAGCTTTATCAGCAGTTGGAAATTGAAGGATGCCTATGGACTGGCGAGCTTCTTTTCGGACGAGCCGCTGGAGCTGGCGCGCTGCGAGATAAAGACCGGGCAAATGTCGAAGCCGCAGTTTCTGTTTCCGGAACTGGGCGCGGTGAAGGAGGGGGGCACGCTGGAAGAACGGCGGGCGGAGGCGGCGCGGCTTTTCACGATGCGCGAGAACGGGCGGCTGCCGCGGACGCTGGTGAACCGGTATTGGAAGCAACTGTTCGGCAGGGGGCTGGTGGAACCGGTGGACGATATGACCGCCGAGCCCTGGAATGCCGACCTGTTGGATTATCTGGCAGCGGACTTCGCCGCCCACGGGCATGATGTAAAGCATCTGCTGCGCGTGCTGCTTACTTCCCGTGCCTACCAGCTGCCGAGCGTGAATGAAGTGCCGAAGCCTTACGTTTTTCCCGGTCCGATGAAACGGCGGATGAGTGCCGAACAGTATGCCGATGCGGTGGCCGCAATCACCGGAGAGTGGCGCTACAAGCCCACGGGAAATCCCGCCCCCAGCAGGTACGTTCGCGATTGGGAGCTGAAATCCACCGCCTTAACGCGGGCGTTGGGGCGTCCGGTGCGCGACCAGGTGACAACCGAGCGTTTGACGCAGCCGACCACTTTGCAAGCGCTGGAGCTGGTGAATGGGATTGCTCTGTCCGGGTGGCTGAGGGAAGGGGCGCGGCGGTTGGTGGAAGGTGCTCCGGCGGCGCCGGAGAATCTTTTCGATAGCGGAATCATCAAGCGCAACAGTGTAAAAGTAGATATCGATATCCGGAAGGCGAAGAAGCTGTGGCTGGTGGTGGAGAATGTGGATTCCTACAATCCGGCGCGGGTAACCCCGATGTGGAAGGACGTTGTCTTGCGGAAGGGGAAGAGGGAAGTGAAGTTGGCGGAGCTTCTGCCCGGCGCCGATCCCGAGAAGCTGTCGTTGCCCTCGCGGCTGGTGGTGGATCTCGAGGGAAAGAAGTTCGATCGATTGCAGGGAACGGTACAGGTGGCGAAAGCAAGCGCCGTCTCCGATGTCGGCCCGGCGGTCCGCTTTTTCGTGTTCGATGAGGAGCCGGACATGCGCCGGCTGGTGCGAGTGGCGGAGCGGACGCCGGTGGAGAGTGCGCGAGAGCGATTTACGCCGGATTCTCTGGTGACGCGGCTCTCTTTGCATGCTTTGCAAAGAAAGCCGAGCGGCCAGGAGCGCGCCGCGGCATTAGAGATGTTGGGGACGCCGTTGCAGGTGGACCAAGTGGAGGACTTCTTATGGATTCTGCTGGAGTCGCCGGAATTCCAGTACATCCGGTGAACAGGATGAACGATTGGACGCGGCGGGCCTTTCTGGGAGCCCTGGCGGCGGGCAGTTCGGCCGCTCTGATGCCCGCGGCCAGGCCGGAAGCGAAGGCGGACACATTGATCGTGCTTTGGATGGCGGGCGGCATGGCGCAGACGGAGACGTTCGACCCCAAACGCTACACGCCCTTTGAGCGCGTCTTGGATTCCAAGCGCGTCCTCAGCACCTTTCCCTCGATTGACACGGCGGTGGACGGCATCAAGCTCTCACGGGGTCTCGAAGGGATCGCTTCCATCATGGACCGGTGCTCGCTGGTGCGCACGTATCAGGCGGCGGATCTGGGCTTTATTCTCCATTCGCGGCATCAGTTCCATTGGCACACGGGCTATACGCCTCCGTTGTCGGTAGCGGCTCCCCACCTGGGCGCGGTAGTGGCGCGAACGCTGGGCCCGAAGCATCCCGATGTGCCGGCGTTCATTGATATCGGACAGAACCTGGATATCGGCGCCGAGAGCGATGCGTTGAAAGCGTTCCATACGGCGGGCTTTCTTGGCACGGAGTTTGGTCCATTTTTTGTGGCCGATCCGAAGGAAGCGGCGGCGGCGGTGCAACCTCCGGCGCACATTTCCGCATCGCGATTTCAGAACCGCCAGCAGCAGTACCGCAAGTTGATGGAGGCGAATCCGGTGTTGCGGGAAGGCAGCGATCATCAGCAGCAATCTTTGTTGCGATCGATTGAGAACGCGTACCGGCTGATGAGTTCGCCGGCGGCGAAGGTCTTCGACATTTCGCTCGAGCCTAAGCAAAGCTATGACACTTACAACACCGGACGGTTCGGCCTGGGGTGTCTTTTGGCGCGGCGGCTGACGGAGGCGGGGGCGCGGTTTATTGAGGTGACCACCGAGTACATTCCGTTCCGGCATTGGGATACGCATGAGAACGGGCATGAAAGGGCGGCGGCAATGAAGGACGAAATCGACCGGCCCATCAAGCAGCTGGTACTCGATCTGGAAGAACGCGGTTTGTTGAACCGGACCCTGATTGTGCTGGCCAGCGAGTTTGGCCGCGACATGATCTTTGAAGGCAAGCCGGATAAGCAGGTGAAGGATCAGATCCAGCAGCCGGCGGTCCTTCAGGAGCCCAAACACTACGGCATGCACCGTCACTTTACGGAGGCGGGCAGCGTGCTGTTGATTGGCGGCGGGATGAAAAAGGGTTTTCTCTATGGCCGAACGGCCGAGGAGCGGCCGTGCCGGGTGGTGGATAAGCCGATCCGGATTGAAGAGCTGCATGCCACGATTTTCCAGGCTATGGGGATTCCTCCCGACCTTGCCTATGAAGTGGAGAAGCGCCCGTTTCATGTGACCAGGGATGGGAAAGGAAAACCTATCCTGGAGTTGTTTGGATGAATTTCACCGAGTTTCTGGGACTGAGGACGGTGGACACGCACGAGGACGGAGTCACGATTGAGTGCCGCTTGCAGGAATTCTTCTTCAATCCGGATGGCTCGTTACACGGAGGGCTGATCGCGGCCATTGCCGATGAGGCGGTGTGGTTCGCGATGGGCGGGAAGAAGTCTACGACGGTGGAGCTAAAAGTGAACTATCTGCGGGCGGCAAGGGATACCGCGGTATTGCGGGCGCGGGCAAAAATGGTGAAGACAGGCAGGACGCTTTGCGTGGGAACGGTGGAATTGATGGATGAGCGCGGCGTGCTGTGCGCCATCGCCACCGTGACGTACATGTTCCTTCTTTAAGGGCGGGGAAATCGCCTTTCCGTCCGCCACGATTCGCCGCCTTGTCAGCTGGTTTTCTTTTTCGCCACAAACTCCTGGGACATTCCTTGGCCGCCCTCGCGCGTGCGGGTCATTTTAATTTCGTCGCCGGATACCTTGCCCTTGTAGAGGAGCTTGAATGCCCTGCCGTTAAACTCGACGGCCTGCACAAAAGAAATTTCATCCCCGGTGATTTTGCCTTCGGCAATCTGGGTTTCGCCTCGCGGATTGGTGATGGAGCCGGTGAGCTTGTCGCCGTCGGCTTTTAGCTTGAAGGTGGTTTCCTGCGTGTTGCCCTGGCGGCCGGGCACCTGGGCGACCCATTGGCCGGTGATGTCGGCGGCGAATGCGGCTACGGAGGTTAAACCGAGAAGCACCAGCGTAACAAGGATGTAGTTTCTCATGGTGAGAAAGGTGACAGTTAGCCGGGAATGGTTACCCGCGGTTGCATTAAAAAAGGTCCATGGGAAAACGAGGTAGGTGTCTTATGATAGTTGCATGAGTTTGGAAGAACGCCTGGACCACATTGAGGTAGCCCTAATGCATGTGGCATCGTCGCAGGAACGGCTATTGTCAGCGCGCTCGAAGCTGACCGATATGATGGGAACTTCTATGAAAAGCTATGTGAATCTCGACTCGCGGTTGACCAGACTCGAGGGGTCTGTGCAGGAGATTGCGGACAAGCTGAACGGATTGATCGGAGTGATTGACGGCGTTATCCGGGAGAAGAAGATAAAGAGTCCACGGGTCCGCAAAAAGGTGTAAGCCGGGAGCGCGTGGTGGCAAAATGGATGAAATGTTTCTCGATTATTTAAAGACTGTCGATACGCCCACATTGTGTAATGCGATCGAATTGCTGGGCGTGCGCCAGTGTCATGAGGGCTTCACGCCGCTGGAGTTGCGCTGCCTTTTTCCCGAGATGGGCCGCATGATTGGGTATGCGGTTACGGCGCAGGTGGAGACGGTGACGCAAATGGAAGCTCGCGACAACCGGCTCTTTCTTGACCTTTATGAGCTGCTCGATAAGAGTCCGAAGCCGGGAGTGATCGTGCTGCAGGAGATCGGCGGTCATGGGAGCTTCGCGGCGCATGCGGGTGAGGTGATGTGCACGATCTTCCATCGCCTGGGAGCGGTGGGATTGGTGAGCGATAGCGGAGTACGCGATATTCCGGAGGTGCGCCGGCTGGGCTTCCAGTATTTCTCGCGTGGAACCGTGGCGAGTCACGCCAACTACCGGATCGCGCGCGTTGGCGTGCCGGTGCAGATTCTGGGGCTGACCATCCATCCCGGCGATTTATTGCACGGGGATGAGAACGGGCTGGCGCTGGTTCCCACGGAGAAGCGGGAGCTGATTCCGGAAATGGTGGATACGATTCGCTCGCGCGAGGGCAAGCTGCTGGACTTTGTGCGAAGCCCGGAATTCACGCTTGCCGGACTAAGAAAGCATATGGTGGTCGAATAATCCTCGTGAAGAGGAGCGAGTGCGAGCTGGCGCAGGACGAATGGATTGCCTGGAAGCTTGCGATCCCAAGCGCTCGCCAGGCAGCCCGTTTTGCGCGCTATGTCACGGCTGGGCGGTGAAGGGTCGGCCCGCGCCGCTTTCCTTGCCGTGGCCGAGCGGCGTTCGCGTTGTCTTCAAACTCGAGCAGCGACTCCGTTTTTTCTATGATCCAACATGCCCCTGTAGCCTGAAGTGGGCATGTGGTGGAATGTGAGTGGACCTTGCATGAGCATCATCAGGAAGGCGCTTGCCACTGTTGGGTATACGATTTTACGGACAGCGGATCGCTATTCGCAGGATGGACTGTTTACGCTTCACAGCGACCACTTCCGCGCCAATCCAAAGTTTCAGGAAGCATACCGCCGCGGACTGAAAGCGAGCAACGGCGTAGATGCCGGGTTCGAGTGGCGGGTGCATGTGGCTCTGTGGGCGGCCAGGACAGCATTGCGAGTGGCGGGAGATTTCGTCGAATGCGGCGTGAACGCTGGATTTATGAGTTCTGCCATCATGCATGGGCTGGAATGGAACTCGCTTGAACGACGCTTCTACCTTATTGACACTTTCAGCGGCCCGGTCTCCGTCCAGTACTCGAAGGAAGAAGTAGAGAAAGGCCGCCTTGGCATCGCCCAGCAGGCTGTGGCGGTGGGAGCGTATGTCACCGATCTCGAACGAGTACGCGCAAACTTCGCGGAGTGGCCCGGAGCGGAAGTGGTGCAGGGTGTGGTTCCCGAGGTGTTGACGGAACTGGATATCCGGCAAGTCGCGTTTCTTCACATTGACATGAACTGCGCTTATCCGGAGCGTGCGGCGCTGGAATTCTTCTGGGGGCGCCTGCCGCCGGGTGGGGTGGTGCTGCTGGACGATTATGCTTACCTGGGCCACGATCACCAGCGCGCGGCAATGGATAACTCGGCTCGCGAGCTGGGAGCGCAAATTCTTTCGCTACCTACCGGGCAGGGGCTGATCGTGAAGTGATCAGCGGATGGTTTCGAAGATGCTTGCGGCGCGAGCACGCAGCTTGGCTCCGTCGTTCTCGCGGCCGCCACGCTCGAGCATGGCCCCGTGACACTCCAGTACCTTGGCGACCTCGACATGGCGGGGGCCTAACTGGGACTCGAGGAGTTCCCGAGCCTGCCGATAGAGCTCTTCGGCTTCCCTCAGCCGGTCCTGATCGTCGTGCAGCATCGCGAGCAGCGAAACGCCGAAGGCGAAGTTGCCATCTTTGGTTCGATCGAGAATTTCGAGCGATTGCGACAATGCCTCTTCCGCTTCGAGAAAGCGCCTTTGACGGCGGTGTACGTCCGCGAGATTGAGCAGGCACATGGCTGCTTCCGGATCCCCGGCTTCGCGCCGGACCAGACAGGTCTGCAAGGCACGGCGGCAATACCCTTCGGCATCCTGCAGTTCGCCCAGTTCCGTCAGCGCTACTCCCAGGTTATTGAACAAACGCCAAGTGTTATCCTCCCGCTGCCGGTGCGCCAGCTTTTCCCAAACCCCGAGCGCCTGTTGCAATACAGCTACGGCTTCGGCATGATTTCCGGCCGCGTTATGGCAATTGCCCAACTCGATCAGGGCCAACGCACGATTCTGCCGTTCGTCGAGTTCTTCAAAGAGATCCGCCGCTTCGCGCAACTTGCCGCAGGCCTCGCGATAGCGGCATTGGTCGCTCAAAAAAACGCCGGTATCGTAGAGCATCTGGGCCGCCCCCGGCGAGCAGCGTCCACCCAGGCGAGAGAGTTTCAAAGCTAATGGCGTCAGCCAGGGGACCAGCCTTCCGCGATTCGCCGGACGCTGCGCTCTCCGCCGTAGCCGCTGGATCACCAACGGAATCAAACCGCACAAACAGAACATCAAGGCCGGGGCCGCCAGCGTGCGGACGTTTTCTCCCCTATAGAAGAGTACGATTATGAACAGGATTGCCGTTGCGGTGAGAACCAGCATTCCAGCCAACACCCGTAGCATATGCGTCAGGAATTTGAACCGGCGCGTCATGACTATTCTTCAGACTATCGGCGGAAAGCGTTCCTCGCCGGAGAGGGAAATATGGTGGAGGGGCTATGAAGATGGGTTGAGGAACTGGCGGATCTCCTGCTCAATGCCGGGCACGCATACGACGCAGTTGCCTCCGTGAATGCTCCGCCCGGCCTGGAAATTAAGGAATTTTCCACCGGCTTCCTCAATAATTACCTGGATAGGGGCCAAATCCCATGGTTTGGCGCGGGGCTCAATCCACGCTTCGCCATGGCCTCCGGCCACCAGCATCGCATCGGGTGCGCCGGACATGCTGCGCACGGCCCAGAATTTTCCCATAAAATCAACCAGGCGGGGCGCGAATTCGTAGCTGTAGGCCTCGCGAAGGCCATTTAGAAACAGCACAGATTCCGCCGGTTTTGCGCGTTGGGACACGGCGAGGCGCTTTCCGTTACAATAGGCGCCGCCGCCGCGGACGGCATAATATTCCTGATTCCAGGCCGGAATGTTAACGACCCCTACCAACACATCCTCTCCTGCTTCCAATCCGATAAGCACGGACCAGAGAGGGCTTCCGCGTGAGAAGTCGCGCGTGCCGTCAATCGGATCAATAATCCATCGCCGTCCACTGCGGGCCGCACGTCCGGCGCCTTCTTCCCCCAGCAGGCCGTCCTCGGGAAACGCCTCGGTCAGTATTGCCGCGATCAGCTTTTCGGCTTCCCGGTCGGCGATGGTCACCGGCGATTCATCGGACTTGGTTTCGGCCTGGACGCCGTCCCGCTGATAACGAAGGGCCAGTTCTCCGGCGCGTCTGGCGGCGAGGCGGGCGGTTTCCAATTCTCTCTGCAAATGCATTCTTTTCATTGTAGCGGTGACCTCCTGGACCGCGAGCAGTTTGGCGGCATCTCAACCACGGCGTCCGACAAAGCCTATTAAAGTTAATCAGGCAAGGTTGCCAGCGTGGGCGCTTGCCTTTTAGGGCGGCGCGGCGAAGTGTTCAGCAAGTTGTCCGGGTGAAGTCCGCGGAGTGGATCGCAGTCATCGCACCTGAACCTTAAACATCCCCATCTGTACTTTGCCCGCGCGTTTCGCCTGTACAAATATTCGATATTCGCCGGGCTGCGGAAAGCCGTACGGGAAACTTACGTCCGGCGGCAGCGAGGATTGCAGGGTGTGACCGGCGTGAGGATCGGGCTGCACGATGTTCAGCGCTGCCATCGGAATGGAGCCCGAAGGATGCACGTGCGCGAAAACGGTGCGGTCAAGCTTGACGAAGGCGGCGTGGCCCGGCATGCCCATATAAAGCTCCATATCCCTGGCGGGTTTGCCATCCGCGGTCTCTACCCGAAAGCGGAATACATGGGCCCGTTTGACCGGATAGACATCCAGTTCCCGCTCCCAGATCATGCGCGCGCCATCGGGTAACGGGAAAACGCTGCCCGCGGGCTTGCCGCTTCCCGTGGAGTCATCGCCGCTCAGCGGCTGGCCTTGGATCTCCGGGAAATCCATTTCGGCCACCATGGTCTCCGGCAGTCCGTTCTCGTGTACCACGTCCGAGTAGAGAGCGTAACGGCCCGCGGGCATGGGCGGAAGCGCGTGCGTGAACACGCCGGCGGCTGTCATCTCGGGATGCAGATGCCACACTCGCTCCATTTCCGGCAGCCGCAGCACGTACATGTGCATGAGGTGTCCGTGATCAGGCAGAAAGTCGTCGACTTTTCGCGCCAGCCAGCCGGTATTTTCCAGCTCCAGCCGCAGCACGCCGCCCTCGGCGAGCGATGCCTTCATCGCAAGGGGCTTGTAGATGATCCGCGAATAATTGCGTGCTTCCGCGTTCCACCAGATGTTGCCCCGAAAGAGGATCGCCGCCACTGCCAAGGCGATCATCGCCATCGCGATGCGGGCTTTTCTGCGGTGTATAGTGGCCGGCTCTTCCCCGGGGTGCAGTTGCGCCTCCCGCGCGGCGGCTCCGGCAATGCTGATCGCGCCCAGGGCCAGCACCAATGTGAGAATCGATAGCGTAACGGCTAAGCCGGATTGCATGCCCAGCGTACGGCTGGCGAGCGCCGGCACGGGTACCGCCATCTCACCTTTCCCCTCAGGCCCGTCTACCGCCACTTTCACCTGCCACGAGCCGCTGGTCATCATCCAGAGGGCGCCGGTGAAGAACTGAGGATCGTCTTTCGATTGCTGCGCGACGTCCGCCGCCGGTGCAAACCTCGCTCCCGGTCCGCTGATGGGCTGGGGCGCAATCCGCACCTGGGTTACATTCCTGGACCGGACGCGAATCTCCACTTCCGCGGTACCCGGGATGACCACCGGCGGACGGATGGTGATGAATAGCGGATACGGGCCAGCCTTGCCTTCAAAGAAAATGTCGGGGCTGCCTACGTGGCCCGGCAGTACCAGGGCGCCGGCGAGCAACAGCCAAAAGAAGCGTGGCATGAGCGTCACCGCTGGATCTTGCGCATCCAATCTCCCCAGCCGAGCCCCGCCCTCATGGACAACACTGCAAAGAGGGCCGCTGTGGCCATGCCAGCCAGAAAGTCGCGTTCCGTGGGGACGAAGACGTTACGGAAGGAATAAGAGTTCGGATGCGTGGCATACCCATAATAGTGCGAGCCGATCACCCAGTTGCGAGCGGCCGGCGACATCAGAAAGTTCGCGAAAGGCCACTGCACGGCTACAAAAAGCCCGAGGAATAGGAGGCCGGATACCGCCGCCAGAAGCCATTTGTTCCAGCTCTCGGTCCGCTGCCACAGCAGGTCCAGCAGGAGCGCCGGCGCGATCAGGAGAATCGGAAACTCAGGCGGCACAAAATGGGTGACCGGAATGTACACCGGACCCAGCTTCGGTTCGGCGGGGAAAAGCGGCAGGATCCACACACAGGCGATGAGAAACAGCATGTAGATACCGGCGGTGATGCTTGCTGCCCAACGCAAACGGGACGCCCGCGCGACGCCTGCCAGGACCATGGGCAGGGCGACAGAAAGCCTCGAGTAGAACGCGGCCGTGTGCATCTGGACGCGGCCGGTGAACTCCATCAGGAAAATCATTAGCAACACAACGAGCATAGAGCCCAAATACAGAAAGATGGCGTTCAACCTGTTCTTCCGCTCGCCGTCGGCGCGATTCATCTGACCGAGTGTGAGCAGCAGGGCGCCCACCATCACCATGCCGGTGCCGAAAATCAGCAGCACATGAGGCGGGCTTACGATCTTCACATCCAATCCGTAGGCGCTGTGCCACCAGTCGTCAAAAGGCGCCGAAGTGAGCATCGCCACCCCGCCCCAGGCCGCGAAAAACGCCCCCAACGGAGCGCGGAACCCCCACATCCGGACCGTAGCCTGATCCTTCCCTTTGCCAAACGTGCGAGAAAGAATCAGGTAGGCGCAACTGACTCCGGCGAGCACGCCGCACAGATAGATAGCGATGTGCGCCGGGGTGAGGAACGTATCGCGGCCGATGGTCCTGTGCCAGGAGATGTCCCAGTGCGCGCCCACCATGGCCGAAGTAGCGGAAAAAACGGCGCACCAGAGATACCAGGGGATGGCGGGCGCGCGAACGGAAGTGGTTGTCCGTTCACCCGCGCCTACGCGCGACGGAAGAGGAACGCTGCTGGCCATATTGCAGGGATTTCCCTTCTCTTACTTTGCCACAGACCTAATTCTTCCTGACAAGGACATCCCTGAAATAGACGGTAGAGCGCGCATCGTGATTCTGGAGCCCGATATAGCCCTCGCCGGGGCGCGGTCCGCGAACCGGTTCAAACCACTGCTTGCGCGGCGGCACTTCCTGATCGCCGCGAAACTCATTCACCTTTTGGCCATTCACATACACGGTGGTCCGTTGCCCTTTTAGCTCGATATCCATCGTGTTCCACTCGCCCGCGGGTTTCTGGTTTCTCCCCGACACCTTGCTGAGGGAATACAAGGCGCCGGTGGAATGCCACTCATCTCCGGCGGCATCGATCTGCACTTCATAGCCGTTGTGGACGCCGAACCAGGGATCTTTCGGCTGTTCCGGCAGCCGGATGAACACCCCGGAGTTTGCGCGATCTCCCGTCGTCTTGAACACCACACGGATCGTTGTGTTGCCGAACTTCTTGCCGGTGTAGTACAGCAGACCCATACCGCCTTCGGTCTTGAGCATACCGTCCTCCACGACGAAGCGGCCGGGGCCCACCATCTTCCAGCCGTCCAGGTCTTTGCCGTTGAACAGCTTCTCCCAGTCCGCGGCTTGGGCATTCACGCCGATCAACAATGCAACCACAATTGCGCGCATGTTGTCTATTCTAGACCTCCTTCAAAACGCGGCATGTCCTTGCGAAACCCCGCCGTTTTCCACGCTCCATAGAGGATGCCGCCGATCATCCAGAGCCAACCGGCAATCTGTGCCGTGCGGCTCAGGCTCAGCCAGAGATAAAAGCAGACCAGCAAGCCCGCGGCCGGCACTATCAGATGAGACCAACGTTTCTCCTTGCTTCTTACCCAATAGTGCAGCAGGGAGCTCAAATTCACGCCCATAAAGCCGATCAGAGCCCCAAAGTTCAACAGTTCCGCGCCCAATTGATAGCTCATCAGCAGGCCGCCCAAGGCACAGGCGAGGCCGATGAGAATCACGTTATTGGCGGGCACCAGCGTCTTGGCATGGAGCGTGCCAAACACGCTCTTGGGGATGGTGTTGTCGCGTCCCATGCCATAGAGCAGCCGGGCGCCCGCCAGTTGCGCCCCGGATCCGGAGCCAATGGTCGCCACCACCAGAGTCCAGGTGAGCACCTGAAACAATGCTTCGCCTCCCGCCCTGCGGGCGACGTGCAGATACGCCGTGTCGTTGTTCGGGAAGGGTTCGGTACCGGGCCAGACCATCTGTGCCACGTACACCTCGACGGCGGACAGGATGCCGATGATCAAACACGTGTAGACGGTGGCGAGAAGAATATTGCGCCGCGGATTCTCCACTTCCTCCGACAAAGTCGAGAGCGCGTCGAAGCCGATGTACGTGAGCACGGCAACGGATGTGCCCGCTGATATATTGCGCAACGAGAAAGTCTGTGGGTCGTAAAACGGGCGTATCCACGCGGCCGCATCCAGGTTGGGCAATGTGAAGATGTACTGCAACGCCGCGGCAACCATCCATACAATGATCACTCCCATGGCGGCGGTAAGAAGCTGGGTGGTTCGCGCCGTGGATTGTATCCCGCGCAGGTTCATCATCGTAAACAGCAGCGCGAAGAAAAACACCAGGATCCACCCGGGCAGCACGGGGAACATGTCGTGCAGCGCGCTGGCGCACCAGATGGTGCAGATCAGCGGATTCACCACGTAATCGAGCAGCATGCACCAGCCGGTGAGGTAACCCATCACCGGATGCACTTCTTTGCCAACGTATGTGTATGCCGAGCCGGCGGCGGGATAGGCCCGCGCCATTCTTCCATAGCCGATGGCGGTGCACAGCATGGCGAACATCGCGATGAGCACGGTGGTGACGACGTGCCCTTTGCCCACGACGTGAATGGCTCCGTAAGGGGGCATCGGAGCCGTCGGCTGAACGAAAATAATGCCCATCACGATGAGCTGGCCGAGCGTGAGTGTGCGCCTGAGGCTGACGGAAGAAGGGGCAGCCATGAATTGCCTATTGTGACATGGAGGCGTATAATTTATCTGTCCGGAAACCAATGTGTTCCTGCGTACGGTTCTCCGGCCTCCCAATTCGTCCGTTCATGGAGATTGTCATGCGCGCAACCTTGCTCCTCGTTCTCGGAAGCCTTGCGTCTGCTCAGACCAAGCTACCCCCACCCGCGACGATCCGTGTCGATTTCGAAAAACACGTGAGGCCGATCCTCGCGCAGAAATGTCACTCCTGCCACGGCGAGGAAGCCCAGCAGTCCGGATTGCGGCTGGATCGGCGGCAAGCAGCGTTTCGCGGCGGTGACTACGGCCCGGTGATCATCCCCGGCAAGAGCGCGGAAAGCAAGCTCATCCGGCGGCTGGTGAATGGCGACGGTGGATTGCAGATGCCGCCAACCGGTCCTTTGTCAGACGAGGAGATCGGGATTCTACGAGCCTGGATCGATCAGGGAGCCGACTTCCGCATTGAGGTTCAGGAGGACGCTCCCAGAAAACCTGTCGATCCGAAGATCCTGAGTTTCCTCTCCGCCGTCCGCTCGAACGATACGCGGGCCGTCGAGAAGATGATCGCGGTAAATCCGGAGCTGGTCCATGCGCAGGATCGCGGGGGTTCGACGCCTCTGCATCACGCTTCCGGCTACGGCACGCTGGCGACGATGAAGATGCTGCTGGATAAAGGCGCCGCCGTGAATGCTGAGAACAGGCGCAAATCCACACCGCTATTCTGGGCCATCCACGACGAAGCGAAGGTACGCCTGCTGCTGAGCCGCGGCGCAGCCATCGACGCAAAGACGTACGAAGGCCGGACGCCCGTTTACCAGGCTGCTTCCATGGCGAACAGCCTTCCTGTTTTGCGCCTGCTGCTCGATAAAGGAGCGGACGCGGATTCCAAGACATTGGCAGCGATGACGCCGCTCATGGCCGCTTCCGCGCGGGCGAACCTGGACGCCATGCGCCTGCTTATTGAGAGAAAAGCCGGCGTGAAGGCAAAGAACGCAGCCGGAGCCACGGCGCTAATGGGGGCGGCTTCCACCGGGAAACTGGAAGCGGTTCGGCTGCTGCTGGATCACGGAGCCGACGTGAACGCGAAGACGAAGCGCAACGATACGGCACTCGCGGACGCCGCCACTTCAGGCGATGAAGCGACGGTGAAACTGCTGCTTGATCGGGGCGCCGAAGTGAATGTGCAGGATATCCGCGGTTACTCCCCGTTGCTCTATGCGGCCGGATCGGACACCATGCCGGTTGCCGTGGTTAAGATGTTACTCGCCAAGGGCGCCGACGTGCATGCCAAAGGCGACGGTGAGACGGCCCGAATGCTCGCAGCGAAACGCGGCGACTCGGAAGTGGCCCGGCTGTTGGAAGTTCCGGAGAAGCAGCGCAAAATGCTCGGCGTAGTGGCAGCACCGGCCAACGCCGGCGAGCGCTCGATTGCCGGCGCGGTTCAGCCGGCACTGGTCCATCTCGAACAGCAAAGTAAGAACTTCATCCGCATCGGCGGGTGCAATTCCTGCCACGCGCAGGATCTGCCGTCGGCTGCGGCGGCGGTGGCGCGGGATCGCGGCTTGCCGGCTCCGAAGGTAATCCCGCAGCTTCCGCCGCACATGCACGCCAACAATGCGGAGCGCCTGATGGATCTGAACGCGTTTGGCGTGGTTGGGCTGGGATGGGAACTTTTCGATCTTGGAATGAATCATGTTCCCCGCAACGAGTACACTGACGCCGTAGTGCGCTTTATTAAGGTGATGCAAACGCCAGAGGGAAACTGGTCTTCATTTGAGAGCCGCAGGCCTCCTATGAACACCGGCGCGCATCAGACAGCGGCATTGGCCGTGTATGCTTTGAAGCAATACGGCCGGACTGAGGACAAGGCCGAGACGGCAAAGGCGGTGGCACGGGCGGCGGCATGGTTGGAAGCATCCAGACCCTTGACGGCCCAGGACCGCGCTTTCCGCCTGATGGGTCTCGCGTGGTCTAACGCTAGCCCGGCAATTATTGCATCCGCCGCTAAGGAACTGGCCGCCATGCAGCGAGCCGATGGCGGCTGGAGCCAACTGGCTACCATGGGGTCGGATGCTTATGCCACCGGAGAGGTGCTTTACGCGTTGAACGCCGCGGGAAAAATGCCTGTGTCGAATGTGGTGTATCAGAAGGGAGTGAAGTACCTTTTGCGGACCCAGGCTGCGGATGGAACATGGCACGTGGCATCCCGCTCCATCTGGATTCAACCGTACTTTGAAAGCGGCTTTCCTTATGGGCACGACCAGTGGATTTCGGCCGCCGGCACGAGCTGGGCTGTGATGGCGCTTTCCCTCACGGTGGAGCCGCAGAGAATCAGCCAGAATCGCGCCGCCGAGTAGTCTGTCACTCGTGCGCGCCACCGCGCAGGTGTGGGCTAGAGTCGTGTACTGAGGAGTGAATCATCATGCGAGTGATTCTGGGAATTGCGGCTCTTGCCTGCACGCTGGCGGCACAACAGAAATTCGACTTGTTGTTGAAGGGCGGTCACGTGATCGACCCCAAAAACAACATCAATCGGGTCATGGATGTGGCGATTGCCAATAGGAAGATTGCGCGGGTCGCGGATAACATTGCCGTTTCCGACGCCAGGAAGACGGTGGATGTGAGTGGGCTCTATGTGACCCCCGGATTGATCGATCTTCACGCACACGTCTATATCTGGCCGGAGCCCGGCGGGGAAGCGGTACAGGCGGATGCGCATTCTTTCCGCAGCGGCGTCACCACGATGGTGGATGCGGGTTCTACCGGTGTGCAAACCTTTCCCGATTTTCGCAGGCGCATTATTGACCGGGCCAAGACTCGTATCCTGGCGCTGCTCAACATTGCTTCCGCAGGAATGGGTACCGGCAAGGAAGATGATCTCGGGGGCCTGGACGCAGAGGCCGCGGCGAAAATGGCGAAGGCGCATGCGGACGTGATCGTTGGTTTCAAGAGCGCTCATTTTGCGGGTCCCGGTTGGGAATCGGTGGAGAATGCGGTGAAGGCGGGCAACCTGACGAACCTTCCGGTGATGGTGGACTTCGGGCGCGTGAATGAGAAGCGCAACATCTCGACTTTGTTCATGGACAAACTACGGCCCGGCGACATTTACACGCATTGCTATTCCGGACATCGGGCGGAACTGCTGGAGAACGGGAAACTCAATCCGGCGATGGAGGCGGGGAGAAAACGCGGAATCATTTTCGACGTGGGACACGGCGCCGGCAGCTTCTACTGGTACGTGGCCGTGCCGGCCTATGCGCAACGCTTTCCGCCGGATTCGATCTCCACGGATTTGCACGGCGGCAGTATGAACGCGGGGATGAAGGATATGACCAACGTCATGTCGAAGATCCTCAACCTTGGATCTTCGCTCGAAGAAGTGGTCCGGATGTCGACCTGGAATCCGGCTAAGGAGATCAAGCGGCCGCAACTCGGCAATCTCGACCCGGGGGCGGAGGCGGACATCGCGGTGCTGCGAGTGCAGCGCGGCACCTTCGGGTTTGTCGACTCCGCCGGAGCCAGGAATTCCGGCTCTCAGATGATTGTGCCGGAGATGACCCTGCGCGCGGGGAAGGTGATGTGGGACCTGAACGGCCGCGCCAGCGAGAGCTGGAAGACATTTCCGTACCAGAAGAAGATCTGGACGCAGTAATTTACTCGGGCTAGCCGGACCCGATCAAATTCCACTTCGCGCGCGGCTGGCGCGCCAGCAGCTTGTTCGCATCGGGATCGTTAACGAACATTTCTTTGGCGGAATCCCATTGCAGCTTCCGGCCCGTCTTTAATGCGATGTTGCCGAGGTGGGCCACGTTGGTCGCCTGATGGCCGACCTCCACCGGCGCGGGACAGGGCTTCTGCCCGCGAATCGCTTCGATAAACGCAACGGCATGAACGCCTGTGGCATCGGCCGCATTCTTCCAACGTCGCTCACAGCGAGGTTCGCTGCTGGAGCCGGGCTTCAAATCGGGGTAGATTTCATACCCGATGCGGTCCGTAAATAATGCGCCGTTGGTGCCGTAGTAAGCTTCGCCGTTGGGACGGTCCTCGGATCCGCGCGCATTGTAATATTTCATGCCCGGGGTCCGGCCGCCGGCGCCGTGAGCGTTAAAGTTACATGCCTCATAACTCATCAGGAAGCCTGGATATTCGTAGGTGACCTGCAACAGATCCGGCACATCGCCGGCATCGCGCAGGACGAACCGGCCGCCGGCCGCCACCACTGTTCGCGGCGCTGTGACACCCATGATCTGGTGCACGGTGTCGAAGCGGTGGGTACCGTAATCGGTGATGTAGCCGCCGGAGTAATCGGTGAAGTAACGGTAGGATGCGAGATGCCTCTTCCGGTTATAGGGCGCCAGCGGAGCGGGGCCGCAGTACATGTCCCAATCAAGATCGGATGGCGGCTCCGCGTCGGGCTCTTTTCCGATCCCGTTGGGCGAGATATTGACGAAGTTCCAAACGCGCACGTAGTGCACGCTGCCCAGCTCTCCACTGCGCAGGATCTCCGCCACTTCTTTGAAGTGCGGCGCCGATCGATGCTGCGTGCCCGCTTGTACGATTTGTCTGGATCGGGCGGCGGCGTCAACGATGGCGCGCCCCTCACGGACGTTGTGTGCCAGGGGCTTTTCCACGTACACGTGCTTGCCAGCCTGAATAGCAAGGACGGCTGCAGCGGCATGCCAATGATCGGGAGTGGCCACGAGCACTGCGTCGATATCCTTGCGGTCGAGCAGCTTCCGGAAATCCTGGTACGCCTTGGCTTCTCCGCCGGCCCACTGGCGGGCCGCTTCGGCGTTCGTCAGGTAAACGTCGGCGGCGGCGGCAAACTGCACGTTTGGGGCTTTACTCATGAAGTTCGCGACGTAGCGGCCTCGCCCGCCACACCCGATGAGTCCCAGCGTCACCTTGTCGTTTGCACCCGGTACGTTCTGTCCCGCGGCGGCAATCCCCGCGGCACCGGTCAACACCTGGCGGCGATTCACGTTGTTTCCCCTATGCGCATCTTAACGCCTCTTGATGCCTACGCGTCCAAGGACCGTATAAATGGAGCGGAAGACGGTCTCCTCGACTTCTTCTGTGAAAGGGCCGGGCTGGCCGTAATAAATCATGCTGTCCGCCGCTTCATAGCCGCCTTCTTTCAGCACCCGCCGGGATGGGATGTAGCACATCACATCGTTGCTGTAGCCCGCCACCACGAGATCGGTTCCGGCAAATTCTTTTTTGGCGCGCAGGGCGTAGTCCACGACGACCTCACCTCCCAGCGCGAGGATGGTGACTTCCTTGCCCAGGCGTATTGCCTGCACCGGATATCCGATCGTTTTCACCGGCCGGCGTTCCTCGTACGCCCGCAACATCGCCGCGGCGCGCGCTTTTCTGAACTGGTTGCCGGTCCGAAATTCCTCGTCATACTGTTCCTTTGTGTGCGGCGCGAAAGCCAGCTCGATCGACTGCCAGGAGGCCTTCAACGCCGGTTGCACCGGTTTCATGGACGTGGCAAGCACCCGAGTAACTTCCGTAGCGAGCGACTTGCCGTGCTGTTCGGCCAGTTGGAATGTTCCGCGGGGCTGCGGGTTCTGATCGCCGCCGCAAAGCAGCATGAACAAGGCTACCGCGCCGGGCTGCATCTCTTCTAATGCGTATTGCGCGAAACCGGCGTAATCGCCAGAAATCTGATAGTTATCGCCGCCAAGCGTTGTGTTGTGGCAGGCGTAGCCGAACAGGACCGCGCGCAGTTTGCCCTCCGTGCCGCGAACGGAAATCACTGGTACATCCTGGTCGCTGGGGCCGCGAGATCCATCGGCGAGCGGCTTGCGGCGGTTCATCGCGAAGGTCCCCTTGCCGTGCGCGACAGTGAGCTTTGCCGGAGCCAGGTCTCCGATCGCGGCTCCAATTAGGCCTACCAGGTCATCCACCAGCTTGAGCCCGTACTCATCCAGCACCTGCTTTTGATCGGGCGTCAGAGTGTACATTGTCATCAGGTTCGGCCGCACCACCGGTCCGGCGTGGGTGTGAGAGGAGTTCATCAGCAAGCGCGCGCGTTCGATTCCGTATTCCTTGGCGGCTCGCGCGGCCACGACATCGGATACCGCTCGCGGGAGCCCGATCAGGTCGGTGGTGACGATGATTACCTTGCCGCGTCCGTCGTCGATCGCCAGGGCTTTCGCCCATAATTTATGAACAATCCCCTCAGACGGCTTGGTGCGAACCGCGTAGCCCGAGAGCCATATGGGCTTGGACGGCGTGATGTCGATGCGAGCGACGCCCGCGCGGAAATCTTTCGCGGAAGCGAGGCTCGCGAGAACGGCGAGAAGGATCAATTGGTACATTGAGCTACATCATAGTATCAACCGCCACCCTTCGAGAAAACCATGAGCGGAATGTCGACGGAGCGCCGCTGGCAAGCCTGCGAAAGTCATGGCATGATGTGATTGATGGAACGGGAACTACCGAAACCGGTTAAGCGTATCCTGCGTGATTTGGCGGACAAGGCTCACGAATCTGCACTTCGAAACGCGCTGAAGGAACTGAGCGGCGATTTCGATCAGTGGAAGCGAGGCGATTTCGATTCTTTTGAGCTCGCGCATCGCATTCACCGCTTTCACCAGGGGCCGGACCGGCAGATTCATCTTCGTTACACAAGGGGCGTTGACCTCCCTTACCTGGTTGTACAGTCCGTGCGCGAAGGCCTCATCCAGCGTGAGACCATTCCCGAAGAAGCGCTTCCTTATCTGGAAGAAACGTTCGAGCTTTTTCAGGAGATGGACGACAGGGAAGCCACCGGTTGACGAGAGAGATTACCGCCGCTCGATGCCGAGGGAGGCCACCAGCGGTTCCGGCTCGTCCTCATACCGCAGAGGCAGCGCTCCCAAGTGGCAAAGGCCATCCAGTAGGCCACAAACAGCACGGAGACATTCTTTTTCCCGGGCAAATAGCTGCATACGAAGGGGACCTTCTGCCACTCCCAGAGCATCACCTCGACCAGGATGACGGACAGGAGCACGCATACCACGAGGTGGGCGGGCACCGCTCCCCAGCCCATCACCAATAAAGTACGACCGTACTTCCGAGCGCCGCTGGCAAGGCAACCCCA
>DATLCW010000273.1:0-38257 GCA_035526195.1 Bryobacteraceae bacterium | reverse complement strand
CGAACCCATTGCGGGTAACGGGGACATGTATGGAAGACATGGTCTTCGACGATAACGAAGATTTTTGTGGGGGTCAAGGGGGGGTGGGGGCTCCGGGGGCTCGGGGCGCTGTCTAAACGGCGTCCGATACGCTGGTGAAAGGGAAGTCTTTGACGACCATCGGCGGTGCGATCATCCCCGCCCCTTCGCCGCCCCGCACGCGGGTGGGCGTGCCGATCGCCACTGCATTCTGAAGCAGCCGCACCGGGCTCTCATTGAAGCGGAAGTTCACCACCGGCGATGTGACCTTGCCGTTCTCGATCAGGAACAGCCCATCGCGGGTGAGGCCCGTTTGTTGGCCGGTCTGCGGGTTCACGGGACGGATATACCAGAAGCGGGTGACCAGCAGTCCGCGCTCCACGGAGCCGATGAGGTCAGCCAACGTCTTGCCGCCGCCATCCAATACCAGATTGCCAGGGAAAGGCGTGGGCTGGCGGCCGGCTTTCCGCGCCCAGTAACGATCGTAAAAGAGATTCTTCACCACCCCCTTTTCAATCCACGCGACCGGGCCGGAAGGCAGTCCCGCTCCGTCATTCCACGGCAGCGAGGAATAGAGCTTGTGGAAAGGATCCGTGCGCAGCGTGATCGAATCCGGAAATAGCTTCTCACCGGCCAGCGTGCCGCCGCCCTTCCTGCTGAGCCAACTGCGGCCTTCCTCCGCGCTCCGTGCCTGGAAGCTGAATGCGATTCGCTCCACCAGGTCGCCCACGGCTGTGGGTTCCAGCACCACGGTATACTTTCCCGGATCGAGCCGCCGCGGATTCTTCCAGCCGAGGCATTTGTCAATTGCCGTTTTCGCGACCGCCGCACCGTTAATTTCCTCGATGCGGACCGCGGGCTGCGAGGCCCAGCCGGAACTGGTTCCTTCGGCGTTGCGGACGGTGGCGGAGAGATGCGAATCCGTTAGCCGCCCATAGCCGAAGTTGCCACGCCTGTTGGCAAGGGCTGAGGAAGCCGCGGTGCGTTCCATGAAGCCCGCTGCCACCAGCCCGCTGGACTCCGCGCGCTCGATGATCGCGCGCAGGTGCGGGATCATGACGTCGTTGCGGGCGGTCGCGGTGGAGTCCGCAAAGTTCTCAATGGCGGCGTACTTCTGGGGAGCCAGCGATTCGCTGCGCTCCGGGTCGGGCGGGGAGATTAGCGCCAGTTGCTCGGTTCGGCGCACCGCTTCTTTTAACGATCTGTCATCGAACTCATCCACGGTAGTGCTGCCCGTTCTGCCTTCCTTGACCGAGGTGATCGTCAAGGTCTGGCCGATTGTGTAGCCGGAGGTGGTGATGCCATTCCGGGCAAATCGGATGAAGGCGCGCTCCGAACTCGTCAAACTGACGTCGCAATCGGGAAAGCTCGAGTAGGAAAGGACTCTCCCGGCAACTTTCTTAGCTTGTTCCCTGCTTAACATTCGCTGCTCCTTTCAGCCGCCGTCAGTCCGTCTGAATTACGTTGATCTGGCGGAATCGCGCGGGCGAACAGCCGTGGCTGACGGAGTTGCTTTGCGGCGGCTCGCCTTTCCCGTCGTTCGGCGCGCCCCACTGCTGCCAGTAGCTGGGACCGGCAATGGAGTCGCAGGCCTGCCAGAAATCGGGAGTCCGCGCCTGGTAGGCGACGCGGGAAACCATGCCTTGCCTCTTGCCCCCTTTAATCGTCCAGAAGACATCGCCGCCGAACTGAAAATTGTAGCGCTGCTGATCGATGGAGAAGCTGCCGTCCCCATCAATGAGAATTCCATCTTCTACTCCCGAGATCAGATCGTCCAGTGTAGTTTGCGGGTTGCCAGGTTCCAGCCAGACGTTGGGCATCCGTTGGAAGGGAACGCTCGACCAGCTGTCGGCATAACAGCAGCCGCGGGATTCTTTCTCTCCGATCCAATGCGCCTGATCCCGGATTGTCTGATAGTGGGTAAACACACCTTTCTCCACGATCGGGAACTTGGACGCCTTCACGCCATCGTCGTCATAGCCGGTGGTTGCCAGACCACGCGCGGTCGTCCTGTCGCCCCAGACATTGACTATGTCGCTGCCGATGCGCTGTTTGCCGAGCTTGTCCGGGGTGAGGAAACTGGTACCGGCGAAGTTCGCCTCAAAGCCAAGCGCACGGTCAAGTTCCGTGGAATGACCGATGCTTTCGTGGATCGTTAACCACAGATGATTCGGGAGCAGCACCAGATCTTTCCTTCCGGGACTGACCGGAGGCGCCTTGAGATGTTCGACCACCTCCTCCCGAAGACGGCGGGCATTCTCTACCAGGTTCATGATCGGGACGTACTCATAGCCCGCTGTAACCGGAGGCGGAACATAGCGGCGTGTCCGCGACAGTGCCCTGCTTACATCCACCGCGGTCGCATTTACCTGGGCGAAGGTTTGTAAATTGAGCTGCTGAATGGAGGACCCTTCCGAGGAGGCGAAGTATTTATCTTCGGAGCGGAAGGAGAGGTTGCACCCGGAAGAAAAAACCTGCTTTCCCTTTCTGGCCTCGGCGGCGGCATTGCGGATCAGCGCGAGCTTTTCCTCGATCGGGACAGCAAACGGGTCGCGTTCATGCGGGGTTTGCCATCTATCCTTGTACGCCTGTACCGGTGCGAGCTGGACTGGTTTCGACCTTACGGCGGAATTCGCTCTGGCGACGGCAACCGCTTCGCGGGTGATGCGGGCGATTTCATTTTTGGTAACCAGAGGCGAGGCCGCAAAGCCCCAGGCTCCGGCGGCGATCACGCGAACCCCGAAGCCGAACGACTCGCCATCAGAGATAACCGGAACCTCCAGGATATTCCCGGTGCCGCGCTCAGGGTTGAGCCGGAGGGTGAGATTTTGACGCCGGTAGCGGATGATACGGATATCGCAGTAACACGCTTTGAGCTTTTTGGCTTCCTGGAGCGCAACGGCTGCGAGGTTCTCCAATTCCGGGTTGGGCTTCGTGGATCCCGCCGGCGCGGCGAAGAGGCGGGTAGCCGCTGCGGAAGCGGAAGTGGATTGCAGGAACGTACGCCTGGTAACCATGGATTATTGAGTATACAGGAGCTGTGGTGGTTTAGAACCACCAGCGGTGGATTTTGGCCAGCCGAGTCGGTTCTTCAGCCTATTTTTTCAATGGTTTAGGGATTGGTTCCGAAGATGCTTATAGACCTAAGGAAGCGAGGAGACAGCCATGAAAAGAATCATCCTAAGTTTGGTTGCAGCGGCCGCAATAAGCATGGCCCAGGAGCCGGTAGCCAATCCGGTACCTAACACCGGGTGGCGCAAGTTGAATCCGTCTGAGGCGGGCCCGCCGCCCCGCAGCGGAGCTCCTGTTCACGTCGCCGATGCGATGCCGGCGCCGCTTCCTTCAGAGTCTCTACCGGCGCCGCTGCCCGAGTTCCAGGAGCCTCCTCCGAATCGTGACGCGGCCCGTGCGTATGAGGACCAAGGTCCACCTCCTCCTCCGCTCGCGCCCCAATTGACGATCCGTCCGGGGACCTACATTACGGTTCGCGTGGATCAGCCGCTGTCTTCCGACTATAACCAGGAAGGCGATGCGTTCTCGGCTACATTGGTGCGGCCGGTTGTCGTGGATGGCGTGGTGGTAGCGCAGAGAGGGCAGGCCATCAACGGACGCGTGGCGGAGGCGCAGAAAGCCGGCCGCTCCAAGGGCGTATCCCGGCTCGCGCTTCAGTTGACCGACATGACATTGGTTGACGGACAACAGATGCCCATTCAGGCGCAGTTGATCAGCCGGAGCGGCGATACCAGCGTCGGTCGCGACGCCGCCGCCATCGGCGGGACAACAGCTTTGGGTGCGGCCATTGGCGCCGCGGCCGATGGCGGTGTCGGAGCCGCGATAGGCGCCGGCGCCGGAGCGGCGGCCGGGGCAATTGGTGTTCTCCTGACCCGTGGGCGTCCCACCGAGATTTATCCCGAGATGGTGCTGACATTCCGAATGGAAGCGCCAGTGATGATTTCCACCGAGCGCGCGCCGAACGCTTTCCGCTATGTGGATCCCCAGGATTACGAGAGAGCTCCTGTGCAGACGCAGTTACAACGGCGTCCAGTTCCTCGTCCGCTGGTCCCTCCGTATGCCTATGGCGGGTATTGGGGCGGTTATGATCCCTTCTACTATGGCTACGGCTATGGCTTTGGACCGACGTTGGGTTTCGGGTTTTACTCCGGTCCGCGGGGCTTTTTTGGCCGCGGTTTCTACGGCGGCGGACGGGGATACTATGGAGGCCGCGGATTTTACCGGCGCCGCTAACTAATTCTGAAAACAGTCCAATAACCCCATCGCGACAGGTCAGGTCGCGATGGGGTTTTTCATGTGGGCCGGGCCTATCGAGAGGTTGAGGGTGAAACTCGGATCAGCAGAAGTAACAGCCATGGTACGATTGCCACGATGAGCGATCGAACGCTGTATTCGCTGCTGGAGGAGACGGTGTCCCTGCATGGCGATTCGCCGGCCTTGCACCAACCCGTGGGCGGCGGAAAGAAGCCGAATTATCAGGTGTATTCGTGGCGGGAGTTCCGCGATATTGCCAAAGAGATTACCGTTGGGTTGAGCCGCCTCGGTATTCAGAAAGGCGACATCGTAGCCCTCAATTCAGAAACACGGGCGGAGTTCTATCTCGCCGATTTCGGCATTATGGCCGGGGGAGCGATCTCAGCGGCGCTGTACACGAGCTATCCGCCGGCGGAACTGGTGAAGACACTTCGCGCCTCCACCGCCAAGCTGGTCTTCGTGGACACGGCAAAGGCGTTCCAGGCGCTGACCGGGGCCGGCGCGGGAGAGCTTGGGCTGCAATGGGTGCTTTTCAGCGGCCAGGCGGAAGGGGCGATGACGCTGGAGGAAGTTCGGGCGTTGGGAAGGCGCGCCATGAAGGAAAAGCCGGGGATCTTCGAGACTCTGCATGCAGCGGTGCGGCCCGAAGACCATGCGATCCTCTACCTGACCTCTGGGGCCACCGGCGAGCCGAAGATGGGTTTGGTTACGCACGGCGCGCTGGTGGCCAATGTGGACATGGGGCCGAAAGTGATCGACCTGAGTCCTCGCGACGTCATCCTCGCGTTTCTTCCCTCCGCTCATATTGCACAGAGAATTGGGATGGAGCTGTTAGGCGTGCGTGCGGGAGTGCCGGTGTGGTTTTCGGAAGGGATCAGCCGCCTTCCTCTGGAAATGCAATCGGTGAAGCCAACCTTTTTCCTGGCTCCGCCGCGTGTGTGGGAGCGTATCTATTCGAGCATCTGCACAGAGATCAAGAAACGCGGGCCGGCGATGCAGCGGATTTTCTGGGTAGCTCTCGGTCTCAGCCTGCGAGCGGGGAAACAGAAGGCGGAAGGGAAAGCGCTCACTCCGTGGATGCAAGCGTCGCTGAAGCTGGCGGATAAGATCGTATTCACCAAATTAAGGGCGCGATTCGGGGGCCGCATGCGCGTGCCGGTATCGGGCGCGGCGCCTCTGGGTAAAGACCTGGCGCATTTTTATCAGGCCATCGGCATGCCTCTGGTGGAGGGCTACGGGCTGACGGAGGGCGGCGTTACCACACTTAATCCGATCGCCCGCATCAAGGCCGGGAGTATTGGGAAAATGCTTCCCGGTGTGCTGTGGAAGATTACGGATGAGGGGGAACTGCTGTTGGGCGGTCCCACCATCTTCTCGGGCTATTTCGGCGATGCGGAAACCACCGCCCAGGTGCTGAGAGATGGTTGGCTTCACACCGGCGACGTGGCGGAGGTGGATCGTGAAGGTTACTTCTACATCACCGGGCGCAAGAAAGAACTCATCGTGTCATCCAATGGCAAGAAGATTTACCCTTCGCGCATCGAGGGGCTGCTTAAAATGGAGCCGATTTTCGGGCAGATGATCCTGTTGGGAGACCGGCGGCCGTATGTGTCGGCGCTGTTCACGTTAAATGTGGCGGCGGCGGAAGGGCTACGGGGAATGGAGTCGCGCAAGGGATTGCCGCTGCATGAGCTGGCGGCGGCGGAACCTGTATTAATGGAAGTGAAGCGCGCGGTTTTGAAAACGAACAAGCAGCTCGCGCCTTTTGAACAGATCCGGAAGTTCCGCATCCTCGAGCGCGAATTCACGATCGAGAACGGCGAATTGACGGCGACGATGAAAGTGCGGCGGCGGCAGGTGATCGAAAACTTTCATCACGTAGTGGGCGAGCTGTACGGCAAGGATGAAACGGATTGACCCCCATTGCAAAGAAGATTCCCAAAAAGATTACACAGCACGGCGAGACTCGGATTGACGATTATTTCTGGCTGCGCGACGGAGACAGAGCGGACATCGTGGCGTATCTGGAAGCAGAAAATGCCTATACCGAGGAGGTTCTAAGACCCGTCGAGGCGTTACGGCAGGAACTCTACGACGAGATGCTGTCGCGGATCCAGCAATCCGACCGCAGCGCTCCGATGCTGATAGACGGCTATTTCTATTACACGCGCACCGTGGAAGGCAGCGCTTATCCCATTTACTGCCGGCGGCAAGGCAGCCTGGACCATGCGGAAGAGATCATTCTTGACTTGAACGAGCTCGCGAAAGGCGAGCCGTATCTGAGCCTCGGGAATATCACGGTGAGTCCCGATCACCGGTTGCTGGCATACGCCTTGGACCTCGCCGGGGACGAAGTGTACACGGCGTACGTCAAGGATTTGCAAACGGGCGCGCTGCTGCCGGACCGGCTTGGCAATACCTACTATGGGCTGGAGTGGACCAATGACGGCAAGTCACTGGTCTACGTGACGCTGGACGACGCGAAACGGCCGTATCGCGCGTGGCGCCATGTATTGGGAGACGGGGACGATGTATTGCTGTATGAGGAGGCAGATGAGCGGTTTCACCTGACGGTGAACAAGAGCCGCAGCAAGCGCTTCCTTTGGATCCAGATGGAAAGCGCCGCCACGAGCGAAGTGCGCTACCTGCGTGCGGACGGAGGGGATACCGAGCCGCTGCTGTTTGCCGAACGCCGCCACGACATCGAGTATGACGTGGAGCATCACGGAGATTCTTTCTATGTACGCACGACCGAGGCGGGCCGGAATCTCAGCGTGATGCAGGCGCCGGTCCACGACCCGCGGCGCGAGAACTGGAAAGAGATGATTACGCACCGGCCAACGGTGATGATCGAGAGTGTCGATGCATTCCGGGGCCATCTGGTGTTTATGGAGCGCGAGAATGGGCTGCGGCGTCTGCGCGTGCAGAATATCGCAGGCGAGACGCATTTTGTCGAGATGCCGGAGAGCGTGTACACGCTGTCGGCTGGAGATAATCCGGTATTCGACACGAGCATTTTGCGGTTTCACTACACGTCGATGGTGACGCCGGGGAGCGTGTTCGATTACGACATGGACTCGCGCGAGCGTACGCTGGTGAAGCAGCAGCCGGTGCTCGGCGGGTACCATGCGCCGGATTACGAAACCATTCGCGTCCATGCGACGGCGCCGGACGGCGTGAAGGTGCCGATCTCGCTGGTTTACCGGCGTGGGATGCGCAAGGATGGCCAGAACCCACTGCTGCTTTATGGGTACGGGTCTTATGGCATCAGTATCGATCCGGCGTTTTCCTCGGAGCGGCTAAGTCTGATTGATCGTGGGTTTGTGTACGCGATTGCGCATATTCGCGGTGGAGCCGATCTCGGCAAAACCTGGCATGACGACGCGAAGATGGTGAAGAAGCGGAATACGTTCAACGATTTTATTGCGGCCGCGGAGTACCTGATTGCAGAGAAGTACACTTCCCCGGAGCGGTTGGGCATTCTCGGAGGCAGCGCCGGAGGCTTGTTGATGGGCGCTGTGATTAATCAGCGGCCGGAGCTATTCCGGGCCGTGGTGGCGAAGGTACCGTTTGTCGATGTGCTGAACACGGCCAGCGACCCGACGCTTCCGCTGACGGTGATCGAATACGATGAGTGGGGGAACTCGAATGAAAAGGAGTTCTGGGAGTATATCCGCTCTTACTCGCCCTACGACAATGTGAAGGCGCAGGCGTATCCCCATATTCTCGTGACCACGGGTCTCAACGACCCGCGCGTGTCCTATTGGGAGCCTGCGAAGTGGGTCGCGAAGCTGCGGGCGATGAAAACCGATTCGAACCTTTTGCTTTTGAAGACGAATATGGCGGCGGGTCACGGGGGCGCTTCCGGGCGGTATGAGAAGTTGAAAGAGACTGCTCTAGACTACGCTTTTTTGCTGTGGGTGATTGGCGGCGGCGCGGGGTAATCCCCGTCCCGGGCCGCCGTGTGTTACATCTATCAGATGCTCCTAAAATTGTGCAGCGTTCTCGCCGTTAGTTTTTCACTGGCAGCCCAGCAGCTGCCCCTGGTCAGCGGGGTGGAATATCAGCCGCTGGCGGCTCAGGTTGCCCGTCTTCTGGATGCGCTCGAAATCCTCGGTGAGCCGCTTCCGGCGGCGGACACGGCGGAGCTCAAGCGCTTGCTTACACCGCCCCAGGACGGAGCGAAAGCGGTGGCGGCGATCCAGAACATTCTGGATAAGCATTGTCTGGCTGGGGTCCACATCAATCCGGAGAGCCGGGTGAAAGCGCAACAGGGCCCGGCGATGCCGGTATTGGTCGAACAAGGCTGGCGAAGTTTCGTGATCAAGGTTCAGAACGAGGCCGGGATTACGCCGGTGTTGAACGCTAGCAGCCCCAATGCGGGTGCGGTGCCCAATGCTCCGCCGGGTTCGAACATGCGGCGCTGGATGGATCTGCAGATGTTCCACAAACAGCCGATGAGCGAACGGCTTTCCGGACTTGAAATGGAGTACAAGATTCTGCAGATCTACTCGCGGGATGCCGGAAAACGGGAAGCGAAGCTGGTGTTTGATGTGGGCCAGGGGACGCAGGACCTGGGGTTCCGGAGCGAGACCGATATCCTGTTCACGGCGCGCCCGGCGACGAAGGTTGCTTTTCGTGTGCTGGATCACGACGATACGCCGACTACGGGGTCCTTTCTCATCCGGGACAGTTTGCAACGGGTTTATCCGTCGCAGACGAAGCGGCTGGCGCCGGATTTTTTCTTTCATCCGCAGGTATACCGGAGCAACGGCGAGCACGTGATGCTGCCTCCCGGGGATTACACGGTGGAATACTCGCGGGGTCCGGAGTACCGCAAAAAGATGCAGAAACTCCACGTGGCGAGTGAGCCGCTCGCAATCACATTCCGGCTGGAACGCTGGATCGATCCGGCCAAGCTTGGCTGGTATTCGGGCGACCATCACATCCATGCCGCCGGCTGCGCGCACTATGAAAAGCCCACCGAGGGCGTGTATCCGCAGGACATGATGAAACACGTGCTGGGGGAGGATCTGAAGATCGGGTCGGTGCTCACATGGGGGCCGGGCTGGTATTTTCAGAAGACGTTCTTCGAGGGGAAGGACAACGCGGTTTCGACCAAGGACAATCTGATCCGGTATGATGTGGAGGTTTCGGGATTTCCGTCAAGCCACACCGGCCATATCTGCCTTCTGGGTTTGCGCGAGCAGGAGTATCCCGGGACGCGGCGGATTGAGGATTGGCCGAGTTTCGGCATCCCGATTTTGCGCTGGGCGAAGCAACAGGGAGCGGTGACGGGCTATGCCCACTCCGGCTGGGGGCTGACGTACAAACGCGAGCAGCTGCCGACGCTCGAAATGCCTCCTTTTGACGGCATCGGAGCTAATGAGTATATTGTCAGCGTGACTTCGGGCATCATCGATTTCATCTCCACGGTGGACACGCCTTATATTAATGAATTGAACATCTGGTATCACACGCTGAACGCCGGGTATCGCGCGCGTATCAGCGGGGAGACCGATTTTCCGTGTATCTATGGGGAGCGGGTGGGGTTGGGCCGCAGCTATGTGCGGCAGAAAAAGCTCGATTACGGCGACTGGGTGCAGGGGATTCGGGAAGGAAGGAATTACGTTTCCGACGGCAAGAGCCACCTGATGGCTTTCCAGGTGGACAACGTGGAGATGGGCATCGGGGATAGCGAATTGAGACTGGCGTCACCGGGAACGGTGAAGGTAACGGCGCAAGTGGCGGCGTTGCTGGATGAGAAGCCGAATGAGGCGATTCGCTCGAAGCCTTATGATCAGAAACCTTATTGGGACCTCGAGCGGGCGCGGACAGGATCGACACGCACCGTGCCGGTGGAGTTGATTGTCAACGGGGTTGCGGTGGCGCGGCAGAGTATCGAAGCAGACGGCAAACAGCGTCCGATCAGCTTCACGCACAAGATGAATCAATCAAGCTGGGTGGCTTTGCGGGTGCTGCACTCGTCGCACACCAACCCGATTTTTGTGACGGTGGGCGGCAAGGGAATTCGGGCGTCGCGGGAGAGCATCGAATGGTGCTTAAAGGCGGTGGATCAGTGCTATCAGCAGAAGCTTCCGAGGATCAGGCTGGAAGAGCGCGGGGAGATGGAGCGTGCTTATGAAGCGGCGCGGGCCGCCTATCGCCAGAGGTTAAAGGAAGTCCAATAAAAAAATGGCGGCCCCTTCTTCAGGAGCCGCCATTTTTCGCCGTAATTCGGGTTGAGCGTTAGTAGCCGCCGCCCATGCCTTCCGGACCATGCCCGCCGCCGCCCGCGGGAGCAGGAGTCTTCTCGGGGATTTCGCAGATCATGGCTTCGGTGGTCAGCATCAACGAAGCGATCGAAGCGGCATTCTGCAATGCCGTCCGGGTCACTTTCGTCGGATCGATTACGCCGGCCGCGATCAGGTCCTCATACTCGTCTGTGGCGGCATTGTAGCCGTAATTGGCATTGTTGTTCGAGCGTACTTTCTCGACGACAATGGCGCCTTCATGACCGGCATTGAGAACGATCTGACGGAGCGGCTCTTCGCAGGCGCGGCGCACGATGTTGAGGCCGAACTGCTCATCGCCTTCCATCTTCTGGTCAACCAGGGAAGCCGCCGCGCGAAGCAGGGCTACGCCGCCGCCGGGAACAATCCCTTCTTCCACGGCAGCGCGTGTGGCATGGAGAGCATCTTCCACGCGGGCTTTCTTCTCTTTCATTTCCGTCTCGGTCGCTGCGCCCACCTTGATGATGGCGACACCGCCGGCGAGCTTCGCCAGACGCTCCTGGAGCTTCTCGCGATCGTAATCGGAAGTGGTCTCTTCGATCTGGGCGCGCAACTGCTTGATGCGGCCTTCAATCGACTTGGGCTCACCAGCTCCATCGACGATGGTGGTGTTGTCCTTGTCGATCGTCACGCGCTTGGCGCGGCCGAGGTCGGTGAGCTTCACGCTTTCCAGCTTGATGCCCGTCTCTTCGGCAATCGCTTTGCCGCCGGTGAGGATGGCGACATCTTCCAACATGGCCTTGCGGCGGTCGCCGAAGCCCGGCGCCTTGACGGCGGCGGCATTCAGCGTTCCACGCAGCTTGTTCACCACGAGCGTGGCGAGGGCTTCGCCTTCCACTTCTTCGGCGATGATCAGCAGCGGGCGGCCGGCGCGGGCAATCTGCTCGAGCAGCGGCAGGATGTCCTTCATGTTGCTGATCTTCTTTTCATGGATCAGGATGTAAGGATCTTCGAGCACCACTTCCATGCGGTCCGGATCGGTTACGAAGTAAGGAGAGAGGTAGCCGCGATCAAACTGCATTCCTTCCACGGTTGCCAGTTCGGTCACCATGGTCTTGGATTCTTCCACCGTGATGACGCCGTCTTTGCCGACCTTCTTCATCGCCTCGGCAATGATGTTGCCGATGGTGTGATCGCTGTTGGCGGAGATGGTGCCGACCTGGGCGATCATTTCGCCCGAAACCGGCTTGGACATGCCCTGCACAGCGGCTACGGCAAGTTCCACAGCCTTGTCGATTCCACGCTTCATCGCCATCGGATTCGCGCCCGAGGTGACCGCCTTCACGCCTTCGCGAAAGATCGCCTGAGCCAGAATGGTGGCCGTGGTGGTGCCATCGCCCGCCACGTCGGACGTCTTCGACGCCACTTCCCGAACCATTTGCGCGCCCAGGTTTTCCAGGGGATCTTTGAGCTCGATCTCTTTTGCGACCGTCACGCCGTCTTTGGTGATGGTGGGGCCGCCGAATTTCTTCTCGAGGACGACGTTGCGTCCCTTGGGGCCAAGCGTGACTTTCACCGCGTCAGCCAATTGGTTTACGCCGCGCAGGATCGCCTGGCGGGATTGATCCGCATAAATAATCTGTTTTGCTGCCATACGATTAGCTCGCCTTCTTCACAGCTTTGGGCTGTTTGTCTATTACGCAAAGGATCTCGTCCTCACGCATGATCATGTACTCTTCGCCGTCCAGCTTGATGTCGTTGCCGGAATATTTGCCAAAGAGAATGCTGTCACCCACTTGCACATCGAGGGCGATCACTTTGCCATCCTCAAGCCGCTTGCCTTTGCCAACAGCGACCACTGTGCCCTCCTGGGGCTTTTCTTTTGCTGAATCCGGGATATACAGGGCGCCCTGCATAGATGTTTCGTTTTCAACGCGTTTAATCACTACGCGGTCATACAATGGACGAATATTCATATTGATGAGCCTCCAAGGCTTTTAAAATCTGCCTGAATGGGAATTGGGAACCCAAAACTAGAGTTAGCACACTACGAGCGAGAGTGCCAGAACTTATTTATAACATATTGAAAATAAACGTATTATTGTTTTAGAAGTTCCAACCGAGGAGGCGGGCTCGGAAGGAGGAAGGCGGTGTGCTATTCTAGCCACCAAGTGCAGGATTTGCTCGATTTGCTGGTCCGTCACAACGAGGACATCCCTCTTGATGTCGCGGCGCTCGAGTTGGCCAAAATCGAGTTTCCCGACCTGGAAGTGGAGCCGTGGATCGACCTTCTAGATTCGTATGCGAATGAGTTAGGGGAACGAATCAGCGAGGAAGACGACGGGATGTCTTACATTCAGAAAACCAATCACTACCTGTTTGACGAGCTGGGGTTTCGCGGCAACGACGGCGATTTTTATAGTCCATTGAACAGTTGCCTTAATCAGGTATTGATGGAGCGGACCGGCCTTCCGATTACCATTTCCCTGGTTTACATGGAAATCGGACGGCGTTTGGCGCGGCCGGTTTATGGGATTGGCATGCCGGGACATTTCCTGGTGGAGTATGACGACGGCGATCTGCAGCGTTATATCGATCCGTTTCATCACGGAAGGATGCTCGATGCGGGCGAGTGCCTCGCCTTGGCCAGCCGTGTCACGGGCATGGATCTATCGGAAAACATGCAGGCGCTGGAACCGGTGAGTAAACGGCAGATGGCGCTGCGCATGCTTAATAACCTGCGAGCCGCGTATTTGAAGAGCAGCGGGTGGGTGAAAGCTCTGGAAGTGCAGGATTTGCTGGTGCAGGCGTCGCCTGGAGATGCCACCGAATACCGGCAGCGCGGGTACCTCCATTTGCAGATGCGGCATTTTCAGCAGGCGGAGCGCGATCTGGAGAAGTACCTGGCGCTGTCTCCGGAAGCCCGCGACAAAGCTGAGATTGAGAAACGGCTAAAGGCTTTAAGGCGTTGGGCGGCGGGTTTGAATTAAGTTGACGATGCAAAGGGACATCGTGAGGCTGAGCAGAATCTGAAGTTTCTTCCAACGGGGTCAATCGGCGGGGCCGTCGTCGTCCACATCGCCGATCCGGTTTTCGAATTTGGTCAGCGAATGCAGGAAAACCAGGTTGACCTTTCCGGTCGGGCCACTGCGCTGCTTGGCGATGATCAACTCTGCCAGTCCCTTTAAATCGGTGCGGTCGGGTTTGTAGATTTCCTCGCGGAAGATGAAGCTCACTACGTCGGCGTCCTGCTCGATGGATCCCGATTCCCTGAGATCGCTCAATTGGGGGCGGTGATCGCCTTGGCGGGTGTCCGGCGCGCGGCTCAACTGGGAAAGGGCGATGATGGGAATTTCCAGTTCTTTAGACATGAGCTTCAATCCGCGGGAGTAGGAGCTTACCTCCTGCACGCGGTTTTCGAAACGGCCTCTGCCGCTCATCAATTGCAGGTAATCCACTACGGCCAGCGCCAATCCATGCTCGGCTTTCAACCGCTTCAGCTTGGCATGGATATCCATAATGTTCGTACTCGCGGTGTCATCAATATAGAGTGGGGCTTCGACCAGCTCCGCCGCCGCCACCTGCAGTTGGCGGCGCTCATTCTGGTTGAGAAATCCGGCGCGGAACTTCTGGCTGTCCACGCGGGCAGCGGCGCACAGCAAGCGAGTCAGAAGACTCTCTTTGGACATTTCAAGCGAAAACACGGCGACCGGCTTTTGAACTTTGGTGGCCACATGGTGGGCGATGTTCAGCACCAGCGCGGTTTTGCCCATGGCCGGGCGGGCGGCAATAATGATCAGTTCGCCTGGCCGCATACCTCCGGTCTTCTCGTCGTATTTCAGGAAGCCGGTGCTGACGCCCTGAATACGCTTACTCGGATCAAGAAAAGCACTGATGCCGCCGTCATAGCCTTCGATAATCTCCTGCGGCGTGGACAACCCGGAGCCATTGCGGTTTTCCCCGAGCTTCATCAGCTCGTCGCCGGCGCGGGCCAGGATGTTCTCCGGATCTTCATCGGCGGCGATGCATTGGTCTATGGTGCGTTGCGAATGCAAAATGATGCGCCGCAACAAAGATTTATTCTTTACGATGCGGACATAGCTGCCGAGGTTGGAGATCTGCGGCAGTCCGTCGTCAAGGGTGACGAGGTAACCGAGGCCGTCTACGCTTTCCAGTTGGCCACAGGTCATCAGCTCGTTGGCGAGGGTGACGCGGTCAATCCGCTCACCGCGATCGTGAAGGTCGACCATGCGGAGGAAGATGCGGCGGTGTTTCTCGAGGCTGAAATCCTCTGCTTCGAGAATTCCGGCTACCTGCAGGAAGGTATCGTCGTCGACCAGGATGGAACCAAGGACAAACCGCTCCGCGTCGATGTTCGCAGGCAGCCCCTTCTCAAAAATGGCGTCTCCGGAAGGCATAGGGGGAAGGCCCTATTCTATGCGGTACTCCTGTGGATACCCCAGTGGATTTCCACTTTCCTTTTCCACAGGCGCTGATAATTGCAACATACACAAAAATATAACAGAGAAGGGTGTGGATGAGGCGATTTCCTCAGTTTTCCACAGGCTCCCTTGGAGGTTTCGGGAAAGTGCCAGTTTCCTATTTCGCCTGCCACAAAAGTGACGGGAATTTGATTGCCGGACGATGAGGCTAGGGGGAGGAAGTGTCCGTAGCGCGCGTGGGGTTTGCCGGTGAGAGACACATCCACACGGTGGAATTCTCCTCCTACGAGGAGCATGGGATAATCACGCCCAACTGAATTCGGCCTGTTGGAAGCCCGGGCTGAGCCGGCCAAGCTACTGTACTGCGGCAAGCGAACGGCTATTGATCGGCAGCGGTAGGTTTGGGAGGGGCCGCCTGGGCGAACTTCTCAAGTTGCAGAATCTGGCCTTTCACCAACTCCACATCGGGCGAGTTCTCGGGAATCATGCTCAGATAGCCCTTCATCTGCTCCATGGCCCCGGAAACGTCGTTCTTTTGCGCCAACACGATTCCCAGCACGTGACGCATCTTGGGCATGCGCTTTCCGCCGTCGGATTTAATTCCCTCGCGGGCACTCTTTTCCGCCGCATCCAGGTCTTTCAGATTCAAATTGGCCACCGCATTATAGAAATAGGCCTGCGGAAAATCATAGGGATTCAGCTTCAAGGCGCGTTGGCTTGCCGCCGCGCTGTCCTTCCAGTTCTTCTCCTGAGCAGCGAAGAATGCCAGTTGGACGTAGGGCTCGACCAGTTTGGAATCAGCCTTGAGGGCCTCTTCATAGGCCTTGCGGGCCTCAGGCTGATTGTTCTGCGCCTGCATCACTTTGCCCAGTTCCAGCCAGGCATTGGCGAATTTGGGATAGATCGCCAGCGCTTTTTCGAGTTCCTTTTGAGCCTCCGGGAACTTCTTCTTGCGCTCCAGTTCGCGCCCCTTTTCGAATGCCTTTTTCGCATCCTTGGGAGCGGCGGCGCTGGACGCGCTGAAGGTAAGGCCCTCTACGTTAGCCAGGCGCCGTAGGATGATGGTGCCGACATCGGGATTCTCCATGCTACGCCGTCCCGACAAGTTGACGGACTCCGAACGGTAGCCGGCAAGCGAGGCTCGAAGTTCGCAGCCCATGAGGTCACGCTCTGAAATTCCACGCTGCTGCCCGGACATCCCGCGCGGCGATCCGGGACTGCTCCCGAAGACATCCGCGCCGCCGCTGACACTGGCATCGGCCATCATCGCGGTATTCTGACCCAATTGGAAATGGAACCGGCCCTTGGAGTCGGTATAAGCCTCCGGACGCGGATTGCCGTTGCAAACGCGTTCAATGGTGACTTGCTCGCTGGGCGGGGTACCATCTTCGAGCATGACTTTCCCGGAGAAGAAGATGGGACGCTGCATTTCCGGAAACTGCTGCTGCTGCTGTTGCTGCTGTTGCTGCCGATCAGTAGGGAAGGTCGGCTGATTGGGTCGATTGGTGTTGCTGCCAGGAAAACCCGGCGCCGGCGTACTTCCGGCGCCCGTAGATCCGGCAGATCCGGCGCCGGTTGCCGGAGCACCCCCGTCGGCGGGCGGAGCCTGTCCCTGCGAAAAAGCGCCCTGGGAACACAGCGCGATGGAAAGGCCTACGGCGCACCATCGCGAACGCAAAAACGAGAATTGCATGGAGCCTCCTCTCGAACAACTTGCGTTAGTATTATGGCATATCGATCTGGCGGCGTCGCCGTCCGTTTACAATGAAGGTATATGACGAGACGCATTTGGCTGGCGGCGCCTGTACTGCTAGGCACACTCGCCTGTACGGAAACACCCAAACAAGCCGCAAAGAAGAAAGAGCCGGAGAAGCCGCCTGAGCCGGTTACGGGGCGCTACGCCTTTCACCAGATGTTCGCCGCCGCCCGTGCATGGTCGGCCGACATCCAACCGCTACAATTGGCAAGTATTCCTTTAACGGATGTGAAGCCGGACGGCGGCAAGCATGGCGCGTGGCAATGTATGTTTGCGTCGCCCGGCAAGGGCAAGATGAAAACATTTACTTACTCGGTGATTGAAGCCGGCGGGAATTTGCACAAAGGTGTCTTTAGCAGCCTGGAAGAGAGTTTCACCGGGTCGCGCGGGCAGGCGAGGCCATTCCTGGTGGCCGCCCTGCGCATCGATACCGACGATGCCTATGCGACTGCGATGAAGAAAAGCGCGGAGTATGTGAAAAAGAATCCCAACATGCCGGTTTCGTTTCTGGCGGAGTATACGCCGCGTTTTCCCAATCTTACCTGGAGGGTGTTTTGGGGCGAATCGGTGAGCCAGAGTCCCTATTCCGTATTCGTGGATGCCACCACCGGAGAGTTTCTCACGGCCGTTCGTTAGAACGTAATGCCGAGCATGAAATCGAACTGATTGGCATTGGCCCTCAGCCCGCTCAGAGGCAGAGTAATGAACGGCTCCTGAAAGCGCCGTGAATAACGGATTTCCGGAGTGATGTGGAACAGCGGGATCTTGATGTCCAAGCCGCCGCCCAGCGCAACGCCGCTGCTATTCCGGGTGGACGTGACCCCGGTGATCTTCTGAAAGACCGGCCCGGCCGCGACGAAAGGCCGGGCGACGATTCCCGGAAAGCGGTAGCGCAGCATCAAGGGAAACTCCCACTGGCCTCCACTTTCAAAGAAGCTGGATGTTGAGGAGATCGTTTCGAAATTGTAGCGCCGGTATAGCGCATCAAAACTGGCGCCGAAGCCCAGCGGAAGGCGCAACTCCAGCGTTGGCCCGAGCACAAACCGGTTGTGCCCGGAAATCGTAAAGTCGCGGCTCCGGGCCGATTCAAAAGCGTCGCCGAACGGCAATCCGCCCCGCATTCCAATCCCGATGCTATCAGCCGGAGCCAGCGGGGCCAGGAACAAAAACACAGCTAAATGTTTCATGCACTTTTCCTCGAGCGCTCCGCCTTGCAGGCCTCACAGGGACAGATGCGGCGGAAGTGCTCAAAGGAATAGATGCCTGTTTTGTGTCCGTCGTTCCATAGGATCCGTATCGCGTAGTTCCCCACCGGTTCCACGTCCGTCATCTTTA
Organism: Bryobacteraceae bacterium; assembly: GCA_035526195.1. Classification (GTDB taxonomy): domain Bacteria; phylum Acidobacteriota; class Terriglobia; order Bryobacterales; family Bryobacteraceae; genus CADEFT01. Next base: position 20,207 of record DATLCW010000273.1, on the reverse strand, counting down.
CCGATGGCTTATACATCTGAAAAGGATTTCCCGCGGCAGGCTGCGAGTAACTGGATTTCTGCGGTTCTGTTCCATGCGCGCCGGTGCACGAGGCGCAGGGACACTCATCCCGGAGGTAGGCGCAGGAATAATCGCTGTGATGGCCGTCCTTCCAATCGATCTTGATTCCTTTGGATTTGGATATGGCGATGTGCTCGGGGTCCTGCATCGTGTTCATTGCACTCTCTCGACGTCTCTGACGCCAGAGATGCGGCGAATGGCCGACAGTATCTTTTCCAACTGGCGTTTGTCCTTTACCTCGCAGGTGAGATCGATAATGGCGCTGTCATCGGTGCGCTTCTCATCAGAACGCGCTTCCACGGAGCGAATATTGCTGTTCTCGTTGTAGAAAATCGAAGTGATCTCGTGCAGCATTCCAGGCCGGTCTTCGCTGTACACCATCAGTTTGACGGAAAAGGTTTCGGAAACGGCGCGCGCCCACTCGACATCGATCTTGCGCTCGCATTCATAGAGCAGGTTCTGCACGTTTTTGCAGTTGTTCGAATGGACCGCAATGCCCTTCCCTCGCGTTACGTACCCCACAATCGATTCCCCGCGAATCGGGTTGCAACACTTGGCCCGATAGATGAGCACATCATCAATTCCTTTGACTTTGATGACAAGATCAGAACCGGGGTCCAGGGGAGCGGGGGTCAAGGCGGGAGCCGGGGCGGGCCTTGGCGTTTCGACATCCGGGACTTGGTCCGGGGCCAGCAGATGCAGCACATGGCGGGCGGAAAACCGGCCGAATCCAAGCGCCGCATAGAGGTCTTCCATCTTGCTGTGTCCGTACTCGCCGGCTACGGACTCAAGCTTCGCCTTCGCCACGCGGTTCAGTTGCACGCCCAGCCGCCGCGCTTCCTTCTCCAGGTATTTTTCCCCGATTTCGATAGCCTTGGCGCGCTCATTGGCATTGATGAAGTGGCGGATCTTATTGCGCGCGCGCGACGTTTTGACCAGTGCGAGCCAGTCCTTACTCGGGTAATGGCCTTGCTGGGTGAGGATTTCCACCACATCGCCGTTCCGCAGTTGATACTTTAACGGAACGATACGGCCGTTGACCTTAGAGCCGACGCAGGTGTGTCCGACATCGCTATGAATGGCGTAGGCGAAATCGATCGGCGATGCATCCCGCGGCAACACGATCACTCTACCCTTGGGCGTAAAGCAGTACACTTCCTCCGCGTACAACTCCACTTTGAGGGTGGACATGAACGATTGCGAGTCCTTGAGCTCTTTCTGCCACTCCACCAGATGCCGGAGCCAGGCAATGCGCTGATCGTCCTGGGCGCCGCCCTTGCGCCCTTCCTTGTATTTCCAGTGTGCGGCGATCCCTTCTTCGGCGATGCGATGCATCTCCTCGGTGCGGATCTGCACCTCAAAACTATGACCGCCGGGACCGAACACCGACGTGTGCAGCGACTGGTATAGATTGGGACGTGGAATAGCGATAAAGTCCTTGATCCGGCCCATGATCGGATGCCACTCATTGTGAATCACCCCCAGCGCGGCATAGCAATTCTTGACCGAGTCCGTGATGATGCGGATTGCCAGCAAATCGTAAACCTGGTCCATGCCGATCTTTTGCCGCTTCATCTTCTGATAGATCGAGTACGGCCGCTTGAGGCGCCCTTCCACGCGCACGGGGATGTTCTCGCGCGAGAGCTTGGATTCCACCGCGTGCTTGACCTGCTGCAGGTAGTCCTCATTAGCCTGGCGCTGGGATTCGAGCTGCTGGATAATCTCGGCGTACGCTCCGGGATCCTGATACTTGAAGGAAAGATCCTCGAGTTGAGCGCGGATCTTACCCATACCGAGCCGGTGCGCGATCGGAACGTAGATCTCTAAAGTCTCATGAGCAATGCGCTCCTGCCGCTCCCTGGACAAGCACCCCAGCGTTTGCAGGTTATGCATGCGATCAGCCAGCTTCACGATGATCACGCGGATATCGGTCGTCATGGCCAGCAGCATCTTGCGCAGGCTCTCCGCCTGCCTTGCTTCGCGATCCGCCAGCTTCAATTTGCGAAGCTTGGTGACACCGTCCACCACCAGCGCCACTTCATCGCCGAAGGTGCGCCGGATCTCCTCCATCGTTACGTCTTCATCCTCCACCACGTCGTGCAGAAGTCCGGTCTGAAGACAAACCATGTCCATCTGTTCCCCGGCCAGAATCGAGGAAACGGCGATGGGGTGCAGAATGTAAGGATCTCCGGAGGTGCGCTTCCGGTTGCGGTGCCAGTAGGCGGCTTTTTCGAATGCCCGGCGTAACGGGGCAATGTCATCGGTGGGGCGGTACGAGCGGGCTCTTTCTTCGAGAGCGTCATAGGCCGCCGCTACTTCCGGCAGTTCCCAGGGCTGTAACGGGGGAGCGACGGCGACTTCTGCTACCAGCGGGATGGGATCTGTGGCCATGACAGAAAAAGCGGCCGGTGTGGCCGCCTAGGTTCATTATAGCCGCACGGCGAACGCCTTCGTCACCGCAGGATAGACCACAAGCTGGCGAAGTCATCCGTCCACAGCACTGCTTTGGTACCGCCGGATGGCTGCTGTTCCGGCGACAGTTCCATCCAGGTGGAGCGGAACACGCTGTGGGTGGGGTCTGACGGAGAATCAAGCAACATAGCACGGTAGCCCATCTGCCTGGCCAGCCCTCTCACCACCGGCTCAAGGTTCAAAGTGCGGTTGGAAATGTGCATCAGCAGCAAGCCGTCCGGCTTGAGATGACGCCTATAGACGACGCCGCATTCTGCCGTGAGAAGATGCGCTGGAATGGAATCTGACGAGAACGCATCCACGACGAGCACATCGAACGCCTGCGGAGGCTCATCGCGCAGCCTGATTCGAGCGTCTCCCTCCACCACCGTGATCTGCGCCGGTGAATCTTTGAGAAACGTGAAATATTGGTTAGCCAGTCCGGTTACGTCCGGATTGATTTCATAAAAGCGATAGCGGTCTCCCTGACGCCCGTAGCGCGCCATGGTGCCCGTTCCGAGGCCGATGATCCCCACATGTAGCGGGCCGCGCCGCAGGAGCCGCCCGGATTGCATCGCCAGGCCGACACCGCTCCCGATCCCGTAATACGCGGTGGCGATTCGTTTCTTCGGTTCCTCCGTAAATTGCATGCCGTGGATAGTTACGCCATGGGTGAGGGTTCTGATGGTACCGGCCGCATCGGCATGTTCCGACACTCGAAGAATCCCGTAAAAGTTCCGCTTCTCGATCACTTTCCGGGGACCTTTGTTGAGCAGGTTGAGTGGCACCAGAATTGTGATTGCCAGGCCGGCGAGAGACGCCCGCGCGGGCAGAGTCAGCCGGCGCCTATTTTGGAACTCTCCGGAGCGGTAACGCTGGTACACCGCCAGCAGGCCGCAGGATGCGAGTAACAACGGGAACTCCGCGTAGGTGCGGAAAATGGAGGGAGCCAGCACCGCCACAAAGGCTCCGCCGAGGGCTCCCCCGAGCGCGATCGCGAAATAAAACCTCCCGAGAGCCGGGGCGTCTGGCTTCGAAAGGGCCAATTCTCCATGCAACATCATCAGGCACACAAAGAGGGTGCAAGCGACTACGAACAAAGTGACGGCAACAGGAAAATATCCGCCGGCCACAAACAGCACGCAGCTGATTGGCGTAAGGATCGCGGCCAGCAAACTGAACACGACCCGCCGGTACCAGTGCGGCCGGTCAAAAACGATGATGAAGCTCGCCAGATACAGCGCCAGCGGGGCCACCCACAGAAACGGGATGGAAGCTACTTCCTGGCACATCTGGTTGGTGGTCGCCATCAGCAGTCCCGAGCCGCAAGCAGCCAGCAGGATCCACAGCGGGCGAATCGGGAGCGGGGGGGAGCCGGCTTCCGGCGGGCCGGCGGGGACGCTACGCCATGCCGCCGCCGCGCAGCCAAGGACGAACAGAGCATAGGCGGCGGACCATAAATTCATTTGCCATCGCGATGAGATCCAGGGTTCCACAAGAATGGGATAACTGAGCAGCGCCAGCAGAGAGGCCAGATTGGACAGCGCGTAGAGGCGATACGGATTCCCGCCCCGGTACCAGCGCTGCAGCAGCGGCGAAGTGGCGGCAAGCAGAACGTAGGCCGGCCCGACAGTATAGAGCAGGATCAGGAAAACGTCTCCACCCGCACCCGTCCCGGCGGGCGCGGAAGGCCATAATGGCATCCAGGCCAGCGAGGCGATCAGAATGATAGCGTGCGCTCGCGGCCGCGCGACGTTGGCGTAGGCGTAACCAACTACCAGCATCACCTGGAAGAAGAGGAGGCACATGGTCCATACGGCGGCGGTCCCGCCGAACCACGGCAGCAGCACCTTGGCGAGCACCGGCTGCACCTGGAACAGGAGAAATGATCCGAGGAAGATGACGGCGGGAAAAAGCACGGTGATGGAGCAAAAGGCTGTAAAAACAAACAGGCGGCCCTGGTTGAGCCGCCTTTTGAGACACTTGCGTGCGATTGAAAGAGACTATTTCGTATCCGTAATAATACCTTGATTGGCGGGCTGGCGCGCGGCTTTGATCTTTTTGGTTTCAAGCGCTTTCTGCACCCAGTTGTCCGCGATCTCGACCTGTTTTCGGTATTCTTCGGGGCTATCGGCGAGATCAGCGCGCTCGCGGATCAAAAGATTCATAAAAGACATGGAGTCGTCGTATTCCTTATCGATCTCTAGCGCCCGCTCCAGGTTCTTGATACCCTCGGCGATAATCGGACTCCATTTCTCCTTCAGCTCTTCTTTGACTTTCTTATCCTTGAGGGGGCCTGGGTCTTCCGCTTTCATGCCCAGTTTGGCGCGGGCGGTCATCAGCGCGGGATACCATTTTGCCCAGACAATTACACCCATGCTGTAATAAGCTTCTTTGTTGTCGGGATCCACCTCGGCAAGCTTCTGATACCACCCGCGGGCGATGTCGAGCATTTCCAGTTTCTTGTCCAGATCCTGGATTCCCTGCGCCTGGCTGTAGTGTAAGGAGGCGAGTGAAGCCACCGCAATCTTGTCGCCTGGGGACTGCTCGAGAACCTTAAGGAAGTTCTCCTTGGCGAGTTTGCTCATTTCCACGTTTTCTTTGGAGTCCGCGCCGGGAATGTACTGGCTCATGTAGGCCGTCGCCAGGTACAGCCGCGGGGCGGGGTAAGAAGGATCGAGTTCGACCGACGTTTTGAAATGTTCGACCGCTTCGGCGTACTTGGCACTCTTGAAGGCCTGTATACCCCGATTGAGATGATCGCGGGCTTTCAGTTTTTCACAGCCAGTAGCGAACAATAACATTCCGGCGATCGCCGCGATTCCGAGGGGGTAACTAGTCCAATAGCGCTTCATCGCGAAACCTCTCCCATTTGCACACATCTCCGATTTACTGACCAGCTTCAATCTTGGGGGTCATCAGCCCAACCTTGTCAATGCCGGCGCCCTTGGCGATATCGATCGCCTTGGCAACGTCGCGGAATTCAAGGTCCGGATCCCCTTTCACAAAAACCACCCGCTCCGCGCGCGTCTTGAAAACTTCTTCCAGCCGCGGCCCCAGGCGATCCTCGGTGACGGGTTCCGTATTGAGCATCATCGAGCGGTCCTTCGCGATGATGATGACAACCGTACGATCCTGTCCCGGCGGGGGCGGTGGAGCGTTAGGAGGTGGTGGCTGCGGCACCAGCGCTTCCAGGCCCTTAGGGGTTAATGGCGTGATTACCATGAAAATGATCAACAGCACCAATAGTACGTCGATCAAGGGGGTCATATTAATATCGGCTGTGGGTCCACTCTTGCCGCCGCCAACTGCCATTGACATAAATTTAAAACCTCTCTTCCGTCCGCCAACTTCTATTTCTTCTGCTCGGCGGCCTTCTCACCGGCCATCTGCTGTTGGACCTGCTCCGTAAGAAGACCAATGTTGTCGACGCCGGCCGTACGGATGTTGTCGATCACTTCTACTACCTTTTCGAACTTGGCGCGCGAATCGCTCTTGATGTAAACGGTTTTATCCAAGCGGTTCGCCAACATGTCCTTTACCTTGGTGGGCAAAGTGTCGGCGGCCATCTGCGTCGTATTCAGATACACGCGGCCGTCACGGCTCACCGCGACAAGGACAGCATCGTCCTTATCGGCGTTGGCCATGGCAATGGGATTCTTGGTCTTCACCAGGTCCACGCTTATGCCCTTGGATAGCATGGGCGTGATCACCATGAAGATGATCAGCATCACCAGCATCACGTCCACCATCGGCGTGACGTTGATGTCCGCTACTGGCGGCGCGGCTTTATATTTTCCCATGAATTTCTCCCTCCTTCTCTTAAACGTCGCGGCAGGTGCTTACCGGAAGTCAAGAGCAGGTCCCGGGAGCGTTGACGCCGCCAGGACCATTTCTGACTTAAAAACCAACTCGCAGTCACCGCTCCGGCAGCTACTTGGCGTGTGATTTCTGAGAACGCTTCAGGAAGTAATCGATCAGCTCGGAACTGGAATTGGACATTTCGACGTCAAAGGCCTCCACCCGGTTGGTGAAGTAGTTGAACATCATGACCGCTGGAATGGCGACAAACAGACCGAAAGCGGTGGTAACCAGCGCTTCCGAAATACCGCCGGCCACCGCGCCTAAACCTGTGGACTTTTCCTGCGCAATACCCTTAAACGCGTTGATGATACCGACCACGGTTCCGAACAGTCCGACGAAAGGACCGGTGGAACCGATGGTAGCCAGACTGGAAACACCGCGCTTCAGCTCCGCGTGAACGATCGCTTCCGCGCGCTCCAACGCACGCCGCGAAGCCTCTATTTCATCGCCCGGTATCTCCGTACTTATCTGGTGCGCCCGGAACTCTTGAAGACCCGCGACCACTACTTTCGCCAGATGGCTCTTCTTGAACCGGTCGGCAATTTTGATCGCTTCATCGAGCTTACCTTCGCGCAAGGCGCCGGCCACGGCGGGTGCAAATTGACGGGACTGATTGCGGGCGGCATTAAACGCCAACATACGATCGATCATGACACCGATCGACCAGGCAGACATGAGGAACAGCAGGATCACTACGCATTTTGCGAGCAGCCCCATCTGGTTCCACATGGATCGGAGGTCGAAGCCCATGGCTCCACCTTCCTGCAGTAGCAGCAAGGCCCAAACCTGCATCTGTAGGAACATACTTATTTTCTCTCCTGCGAGTTGAATTTTTTAAAGTCAGTTAAAACCGGACCAGAACTCATTATTGGCTCAACGTGAAGTTCACGTCGATCTGCGTCACCACTTCAACCGGCTCCCCGTTCAGCTCCGTGGGTTTGTAGACCCACTGCTTGACCGCTTCGGTGGCCGAAGGGACCAGCAGGGGGTGACCGCTGATCAACTGAAGATTCTGAATTGTGCCCTCTTTGCCGATGACAGCCTGAAACCGGACCGTGCCGGAAATGCGAGCCTGCTTAGCCAACGGAGGATAGACGGGCTTGGGCTGGCGGATTAGTTTGGCTGCCGCCACGTTCCCACCCACGCGGATACGCTGGGGAGTGGCCGGCTTTTCTTCCTTCTTCACCGGGGGCGGAGGAGGGGGAGGAGCCGCGGATGGAACCGAACCAATGATACCACCGATGACGCCGCCGGGAGCGCCGCCAGGTACACCGCCTGGTACTCCGCCGACTACGCCGACATTGACAACGGCTGGGAGTTCCTCCTCCTTGATCATGGCGATGTCTTTGGGAATATTCTTGGGCGCCATCAGCTTACCGGAATCGAACTGCTTGGGGATCACCTTGACGATCTTCACCGGAGGCGCGGCAGCGGGAGGGGGAGGGGGGGGTGGTGGAGGAGGCGGGGCTACCAGAAAGCTCGTCAACGTCGCTCTTGGCAGCGTGTCGGTCCAGATCAGAGGAATCAGCACGAGAAGACCAAGGATTATGGTTTGAGTCACGAATGAGACAAACACGGTCCAAGGCTTGCTGGTTGAACCTTTTCCATCGACTAGGCTTTGCTCGAACATGTTATTCTCTCCTCAAATTTCCGCTGGGCGCCGGCAACACGGAACACCGCCGCGGAGTGATTTGCTACTTCATTTTGCCGCCTGCTTGGTGGCGGAGCTCATCGCGATCTTTTCTGCGCCCCCCTTCATCTTTTTTCCTTCCACCCAATTCTTCCAGAAGATCAGAATCGGACTGGCGATGAAGATCGACGAATAGGTGCCTATGATAATACCAACCACCAGCGCAAACGAAAACCCGTTCAGCACCTGCCCCCCGAACAGCAAGAGCGCCAGGGCGGTGAGGAACGTCAAACCGGACGTCAGGATGGTCCTGCTCAAGGTCTGATTGATACTGAGATTGACGATGGACTCGAGCTTCTCCCGGCGCATCAGCTTCAGATTTTCCCGGATCCGGTCAAACACGACAATCGTGTCATTCATCGAGTACCCAACGAGTGTAAGCAATGCCGCCACTACGGTCAATGTGATTTCTTTGTCGAAAATCGAAAAAAGTCCTATGGTCACGATCGTGTCATGAAAAACCGCGATTACGGCGGCCACGCCGTAGATCCATTCAAAGCGGAAAGCAATGTACACCAGCATCCCGGCTAGCGCGTAGAGCGTAGCCAACACGGCCTGGGTCTTTAACTCGCCGCCGATCTTCGGGCCCACCACCTCGACGCTGCGAATGGCAAAAGGGGAAAGGGCGGCCTCCTGCTTGATGACGTTGAGGATTGCGGGCGTGACACCCGGCACACCACCCAACTGATCGAGATTCTGCAAAATGCCGAAATTAGGACGGCTGTCGCGGAACGTGAGAATCCGTTTCGCCAGATCGGAGAGCTGCTGGTCATTGAGACCTGCGCCCGCACGGGACAGAGGATCTCGCAAGCGATCCATCACGGCCTGCAACCCCGTGTTATGAAGGTCCAGCTTGCCGGAGGTCGCGCCAAAGGTCGCGCCCAACGTGTCGGCCATCGCTTTCCGCGAGGCATCCAAAGCCTTCTCATCGCGCAATTCCGTACCGATGATCACTTCCGAGCTGCCGGGAATCTCAACCACGGAAATTTCGCCCGGAATCTTCGCCGCGAGCGAAGATCGGAGCTTCTCCACCGGGGGGGCTTGGGCGAACTTGACATACATGTTTACGCCGCCCCGAAAATCGATGCCATACTTGATGCCGCCCTTAATAGCAATGCTGGCAAGCCCAGCGAATGTCAAGACCAGCGACAAGATGATGAACGGCCACTTCTTGCCTAGGAAGTCAAAGTTTGTGTTCTTAAATAACTCCATGCAACTCTTACAAATCCGGCATCCAAACGTTAGACACCGGCGGCTTCAAAACTGTTCCCGTTATGGCGACCAAACAAAACTACCACAATCGCCTCAAATACTCAAACTTGCAAGCTGCTTCTTGCCTGTCGTTTCCCAATCGAAAATAAAGCGGGAAACGAAAACCGCCGTAAAAACATTCGCTAGTAGCCCTATTACCAACGTGACTGCAAAACCTTTGACCGGTCCGGAGCCGAAGATAAAGAGAAATGCGCAGCTCACTACGGTAGTAACGTGGGTGTCAATAATCGTTAAAAACGCCTTGCCGAAACCTGTATCAATAGCCGCGACCACACCTTTTCCGGCTCGCAGCTCTTCGCGAATCCGCTCGAAGATCAAAACGTTTGAATCGACCGCCATACCAATCGTGAGAATGATCCCGGCAATACCTGGCAACGTCAGCACCGCCTCAAAGTAGGATAAAGCCGCAATCAGGATTACCGCGTTGAGGACCAGCGCCAAAGTAGCGTTAATGCCCGCTCGCCGGTAGTACACCAGCATCACCAGCACAACCGCGGCCACCCCCACGAGGCCCGAAACCACACCCTGGTGGATGGAGTCTGCGCCAAGCGAAGGACCGACAGTCCTTTCTTCCAGATAGACGACACTGGCGGGCAGGGAACCGGAACGCAACTGGAGCGCTAAATCCGAGGCTTCCTGCTGGTTGGTAGCGCCCATGATCCGCCCGCTATCCTCGATTTTTCCCTGGATAACCGGAGCGCTAATGATCTGGTTATCCAAAACGATCGCCAGCCGCTTTTGAATGTGTGTCTCGGTGAACCGTCCGAAACGTTTGGCGGAATCCTGATTGAGCGTGAAAGCGGTCTCCCACTTGCCGAATTCCCCCTGCTGCGGACGCGCGCCGCGGAGATCCCGGCCCGTAACAACGGGATTCCGCGCCACCACGTAGTAACCTTCGGACTGGTCCGCCCGGCCACGCGACTTTAAGATCTTTGAGTTCAACGGAAGAACTCCATTGAATTGTAAGCGGGCTTGCTCCGGGCTCGCGTAAGGGCCATCCTTCACTTCAATCAGCTCCAACAGCGCCGCCGTACCAATAATCTGCTTGATGCGCGCCGGATCGTCGACCCCTGGCAGTTGCACCAGCAACTCTGCTTCGCCATCGGAGCGTCCGCGTTGCTGTACCGTAGATTCCGCGAGGCCGAGGTTATTGATTCGGCTCTCGATCGTCTGCATAGTCCGGGCCAACGTATCGCGGCGAAGATCCAGCGCTTTGGTCGGCTTCATCGTCAAACGATAGTCGGTGGAGTTGACGGCGGCAAGCACCCAGGCATCGTATTTATCGTTGACCAGAGTGCGGACAGCGGCTGTTTTATCGACCGGTACGCCTTTGATTACAATCTCGATCTTATCCGCATCCGCGATGGAACCGGGTTCGTTGCGCTCCATGGAATTGAAGGGGATGTTCGCTTTGTTGAGATCTTCCTTCAAGCGCTCAATGTCGGTATCCGCTTCCGCTTTAAAAGCGTCCTGCACCTGTACCTGAAGCACGAGATGACTGCCGCCGCGAAGGTCGAGACCTAGCCGGATGTTCTTCCTCCAGTTGGCAATCAACTCATCTTTGGACCTCGGCAAACCGATGATTCCATAGATGCAGATCAGAATTGTGACAACGATGACTATCGCTTTAAACCGCAGGTTCTTTTGCATTCCGAATTGCTACCTTATTTCAATTCATCCGGCGCCAGCCCCGAAACGGCGCTTCGCGAAAGGAGAAGTTTCACATTGTCGGGTTTTACCCGGATCGTAACTGTAGTGTCGGTCAGGGAAACGATTGTACCGATGACGCCGCCGGTGGAAGTGATCACTTGGCCGTTCTGCAGGTTTGCCAGCAGTTGCTGCTGCTCTTTTCGCTGCTTTTGCATCGGGCGAAGGAGCAGGAAATAGAAAATACCGAAAATGAGGACGATGGGAAGGAAGTTGAGCGCTGGATTGGACGAATTGCCCAACGGCGAGGCTTGAAGAAGTATCAGACCAGGAGTCAACTTTTCCCTCTCAAATTATAACCCGCCCGTGAGCAGTCTCCCGCGCCTGTCTGGTCACGGATTCACACCTTGACATCTGCCGGAGATACCGCACGGTAGGAGAAACACGGAAACTACCTGAACGAGGCGGTGAGACAGACCTCCCGTTTGGTTTAGGAGATCACGAAATGTCCCAAGCAAGTTACTCTGACGCATTTGGTATGCGATGTCAAGGGACAGATATTCATTCCGGGTACAAACTGAGCACATCGAAGTCTGGGCACGCCTTTGGATGTCCGGTGATTGCCATCAGGTGATTGTACGCGCGCCATACGCAACGATGGTCTTGGCGAGGTTCCGGCTTGTCCGTGGACTGTTTGCGAAGCCGCTTGTGACAGCGTAGAGGAAGCAACGAATGGGCAGGACGTCGAAAGCTGGCCAGAGTACGAGGTCATTGCCAGGCGGCGGCGAAAATGGCTTCCGGGCCCAGCTTTTGCCAAAAAGCGACATCGAGGAAACGATCCATTTCCGGCAGTCGCCGAGACGCTCCATCGTTGGGGGGGCGGGGAGAGTGAATCGAACCGTTCCTATTTTACCGGCTTCTTAACCGCGGCTTCCTTCAAAATCCATATTAGAATTGCACCAGGAGGTATCACCGTGCCGCAACTGGTTTTACCGGGCGTGCTTATCCTGGCGATGGCCGCGTGCTCGGAGTTGTGCGGGCAGTTTCCCGGGCAATACCCTCCCGGACAGTACCCGCCGGGCCAGTATCCGCCAGGCCAGTATCCGCCAGGCCAGTATCCCAATGATTCGCGGCTTCCTGGAGGAATTCCGATGCCACGATTCCCGAAACGAAAGCCCAAGGAGGCGTCGGGGAAAGCGGGCCAGGAAGCAAAGGTCAATGCCGCCTCGGTGGATGGCAGCTTGCGAAAGGTTCGGGAAAAGGACTTGCTGCTTCAATCGAAGCGGGGGCTGCTGCGATTCCGGTTGTTGGCGAAGACGCAGTTCCAGAATAAGGCGGGAGAGCCGGTGCGTGATTCCCTTCTTCATCCCGGCGACCTTGTGTCGATCCAGGTGAATCCGGACGACGAGGAGACAGCGCTGCGAGTTATCCTGGTGCGGGAAGGCAGCGCGGCGGAACGGGCGGCGGCGGACAAACCGTTTGATGAATCAGCGGCTCGCGCCCCTCGGGCGGAGGATCTCAGCAAGCCGCGTACGATTACCGTGAAAGATACCCCGTCCGAAGAACCGGCGGTGGCGGAAAGCGCGCCGGCGGCAGCGCCGGAGGATGCGAAGACCGTGGCGACGACGGATGAGCAACTGATTCAGGCGGCGGGCATTGCGGCGAAGCGATTCGGCACGAGTCTACCGCCCTATGCCGCACGGCAGACCACCAGCCGCTACTTCAGCACCACCTCTCCTCCGGCATGGCAGGCTATGGACGTGATCACGGCGGAATTGAGCTACCACAAAGGCAAGGCGGAGTATAGCGACACCAAGATTGACGATACGCCGACGAACAAAACGGTCGAGAAGACCGGCTCGTGGCAGGTGAGCGAGTTCACCACGACGGTGGAGGATCTATTCGCGGCGGATACCAACGCGTCCTTCAAGCGGCGCGGGGAGGAGCGGGTGCGCTCGCGGTCCGCAATCGTTTTTGATTTCGCTGTGCCACAGAGCAACTCTCATTGGACTTTGGTGGCTCCCGATCAGCGGCGGTATAGCCCGGCTTATGAAGGCGCGATCTGGATCGATAGCGGCACACACCAGGTTCTTCGGATCGAGCAGCGATCCAAGGGGATCCCGCAGGATTTTCCCCTGAGCAAAGTGGAGTCGACGCTCGAGTATATGTATGTCAATATCGGCCAGCGGCCGCATCTGGTACCAGCTTCCGGGGAGAGCGTGGGCTGCGTCAGCGGCGGCGGCGCGTGTACGCGTACGGTGGCGAGTTATAAGGATTACCGGCCGGTGCCGGGGATCGCATTCTGAATCTTGAACAGGGTTTTACCGGCGGTGACATAAATGGTTTTCATGTCCGGGCCGCCGAAGGTGCAGTTGGTGATCGTGTCTTCCGGGACAGGGTGGAATTTGAGCAGCTTGCCCTGAGGGCTGAAGACGTGAATGCCGGCTTTCGTGTCGAGAGTCTCACTAGTGCCGCGGCGGCGGTTGAGCCCGGCGGCGGCGTAGAGATTGCCTTGCGTATCCATGCACAATCCATCGGCACTGCGGCCCGGATAGAACTTATGAAACACGCGCATGTTTTTGAGGCTTCCATCGGATTGCAGATCGTAGGCGCGCAGCAGCCGCGCTCCCCCTTCCGCCTGGTTGGCTTCGACAAGGTAGAGGGTCTTATCATCGGGAGCGATGGTGATGCCGTTGGGCCGTTGGACATCGGGGCGCTGCAGCAGGCGGGTGATTTTGCCGCCGGGATCGATCCGGTGAACCGTGCCGCCGGGAAGGTCGGTGAAGTAGATGCGGCCCTTTTGATCGAGGGTGACATCATTCGGCGCATTGAATTTTTCGCCTTTGTAGTTATCGGCCAGCACTTCCACTTTTCCTGTTTTCATATCGGTGCGGGTGACACGCGGCCCCTGCTTCCCGGATTCACAGGCAATGAGCCGCCCTTGGGCGTCGAAGATCAGACCGTTGGCGGCGTTGGAGTTCTCGCGGAACACGGTGAGCTTACCGTCGGGGGAAAGCCTCATGATGCGGTGGAAGGTGGTCTCCGTGAAGTACACGTTGCCTGCCGTATCGGCAGTGGGCCCTTCAGTGAACGCAACGATGGTCGCAACTTCGGCTTCCTGGGCCGAGGCGGACAGGGCGGCAAGCAGCAGGAGCAGTTTCATAGGATGGGACGGCGCGGGCCGCTATTTTTTCGGATGGCTGATCATGATGTGGGCGCCCGGAGTTCCGGGATACATCAACCACGGCGCCGTGCCGGGGGTGGTCGATAGGCCGGTCGATTCCGGAGTGGCGTAAGGAACGTACAGCACCCAGCGTAAGGATGAATTGATGACCTCGCCCTTGGCCGCATCGAAGCCGCCGCCAGTGAGCACGTAGAGCATCCGGGGCTCGCGGGGCATGGCGACTTTTCCTTCTTTGACTTCTTTCCAGCGCTGCTCATGACGTTCCTTACCCTTGGTTTGGGCGGCGAGCTCGCGTCCACGGGCCATGAACGGTTCGAGATCCTTGTGATAGCAGGCGACGCTGAAATTTTTCTCCGCCGGATCGTCGGCGAGGCAGATGAGATCGTTGCTTCCTTTGCGCAGCGTCACGACAGCTCCCTTTTCGTTGTAGCCGAGGACGGTGGCATCGCTGCGCCGTTCCTTGGGAGCGGCGAGGATGGAAGAAGCAATCTGGTCCGCTCGGGGCGCGACATCCAAGGCGGGCGACAACACCGGTAGAAACAAGCCGGCGCACAACAATCCGAGATTCAATTTCATGGTGAAACTATGATACAACGGCCTAAAGAAGCATGTAGGTGACGGTCGCAAAGCCGGTGGATTTTCCGTCCCCATCGGCCAACTCCACACTGGCAATTACGAGATGCTTCCCCACGCGGAGAAGTTTGGATCGAGCGGCAACTTTGCCTTGGGCGATGGGGCGGAAATAGTTTATTTTCAGCTCGGTGGTGGTGAACTCGCGCTTACCGCCGAAATGCCGGGCGATCGCGAACCCGACGGCGACATCGACCAGCGTGGCGCTTACCCCGCCGTGCAGCACGCCGGCGCCGTTGCGCAGCTCCTGCCGCATGGGCACTTCCACGGTAACGCCGTCCGGATGAACCTTGGCGATGCGGAGCCCGACCAGCTCATGGAACGGCATCCCTTCCATGCGTTTACGGAGCTGTCGCAGGTTGAGCTTCATTGATACAGCTCGTGGAGGAACTGCGCCCGCTGGCGCCAGTCCGCCGTGATGCGGATGAACAACTCAAGATAGACTTTGCGATCGAGAAGCTGCTCTATTTCGACTCGCGCTTCGGCGCCTACCTGTTTAAGCATGGCCCCTTTTTCGCCGATGAGAATCGCTTTTTGCCCCGCGCGCTCGACATGAATCGTGGCAAGGATGCGGGTGAGGATGGACCCATCTTTACGGGGCTCATCGGCCCAGGTGTCGATGACGACGGCGACGGAGTGGGGCACTTCTTCGCGCGTGTGGTGCAGTATCTTCTCGCGGATCAGCTCGGCAACGAGGAAGCGCTCCGGCTGATTTGTGAGGTAGTCCTCGGGGAAGTAACGCGGACCGGGGGGGAGGCGGGAGACAATCGCTTTGGTGAGGGTGTCCAGATTCTCTTTGGTGAGGGCGGAGATGGGAATGATTTCCGCCCAGTCGTAGCGAGCGGCGTATTGCTCCATCAGAGGCAGAAGCGCCGTTTTGCTTTTCAGCGAATCGATCTTGTTGAGGACGAGAATAACAGCGGTGTTGGTGTCTTTAAGCGAGTGCAGAGCCTGTTCGTCCTGGTCAGAGAAGTAGGAATGATTGGCATCCACCAGGAAGAGAATCAAGTCACGGCCGCCAAGGGCTTCGCGCACCTTTTCCGCCATGTGTTTATGGAGCAGGTTCTTCGGTTGATGAATGCCCGGCGTATCCAGGAAAACAATCTGTGATTCGGGGGTGGTGACGACGCCCTGAATGATGGTACGAGTCGTTTGCGGCTTATCGGCCACGATGGCGAGCTTGGTCCCCACCATGGCATTCAGGAGAGTGGATTTTCCGGCGTTGGGGCGTCCGATGAGGGATACGAACCCGGAGACGTGACCGGGAGGGGTTTCGAGGCCGGGATCCGGCTGTGAGGGGGCGGACTTTTTAGTGCGTGTCATGCTGCTTTCTGTATGCGAACGCGCTCCACGCGGCGCGCGTCACTGGCGAGAACTTCCAGACGCAGGCCATTGCGCTCCACGGATTCGCCAGGCTTGGGTACGTGGCCCAGCCACTCGGTGACCAACCCTCCCACAGTGGTGGCTTCAATCTCTTCCTGAGGCGTGAAGTCAAATAGCTGTTTCAAGTTGTCCAGGTCGAAGGATCCGGCGACGACAAAGGCCCCGTTTGGCTCGGGGACGGCATCGACGCCGGGCTCATGCTCATCGCGCACTTCCCCGATGATCTCTTCGACCAGATCTTCCATGGTGGCGATGCCGGCGGTATTTCCGTATTCGTCGACGACGCAGACCATGTGGACGCCGTCCTGCTGCATTTCCCGAAGGAGATCGGTGACGGGCTTGGTCTCCGGCACACAGCGCATGGGGCGCATGATGGACCGCACGCGGCGGGCGCCGCTCTCCTGCGCATCCAGCTCAAACATATCTCTTACATGGACAAAGCCAATCAGGTTGTCAATCGTGCCCTCGCAGACGGGAATTCGGGAATACTGCTCATTGATGACGAGTTGGCGCAGCTCTTCAAGGGGACGATCGGCTGAGATGGCCACGATAGTCGGGCGGGGTGTCATCACTTCCCGGACGGTCTTGTCGCCAAAGGCCACGACGGACTGAATGAGGCGGCTGTCATTTTCTTCAAGGATGCCTTCTTCCTTGCCCGCTTCAATGAGTGCCTCGACGTGCTCTTCGTGAGTCGGCTCCTCCTGTTTCTCTTCGGTGCGATCGCCGAGGTTCGCCAAGCTCTCGACGAGGTCGAGCATGCCGGTGACCGGCTTGGTGGCAAACGCCAGCAGACGGAGGACGGGAACAAACATGACGACCCAATTGCCGGACGTACGGCGGTAAAGGTAGCGCGGAGCCACATAGCTGGTAAGCAGCATCAGGACGGAGGAAAAAAGAAATCCTTCGACCACGGCCTGCCAGGTGGCGCGCCGTGCAGCGAGCGCGATGGCCATGGTGAAGATGGCCAGAGCCAGTAGACCGAAGTGACGCACCAGGCTGAAGACCAGCGCGGCGTCTTCGGCTTCTAATTCAAGGCGTTCCTGAAGGACGGTCTTGAAGAAAATAAGCGATGGAAGGTCGCGCGCTTTAATGCGGAGGCTTTCGCGGCAGAGCATATGGACAAAGCTTACGCCCACCACGAGCAAACTGGTGGCAGCCAAGGCAAGCAGAAGCAGGATAGTCATGTCCGTTGCCTGCTGCGTTGAATCAGCGTGAGGGGCAGGTTCAGCTTGCGACGCCAGGCGGATTCCGCGCGGGCCATGCGGCCGTGATCCATTTCATGATCCATGCCGAGCAGATGGAGGGCGCCGTGGAGCATCAGGATTTCGATCTCCGTTTCGAGCGGATGGCGGAACGATTTTGCCTGTTCGGCGGCGCGATCGAGAGAGATGGCCAGTTCGCCGATAAAAGACGTCGAGCGGGAGGGAAAAGACAGGACGTCGGTAGGGTAGTCGTGATTCAGAAAGTCGCGGTTAAGCTGCTGAAGCCGGGCGTCCTTGGAGAGAAGACAGTTAAACACCGACGGCGCAGTGAGTTCGCTGGTAAGCCGCCGGTAAAACGCACGCACGCGCTTGCGATCCAGGCTTTTAGGGGAATACTCGAAGACGATACTACTGCCGTCAGGAGACATGGCGGTTAGCCGGCAGGTTCGGCGAGTTTGAAACTGAGCTGGCGGTTGGCCAGCATTTCCTGATGCTTCTCGTACGCTCTTACGATTTTCTGCACCAGGGTATGCCGCACGACATCGCGGTCATCAAAATACACGAAGCTGATGCCTTCGACATCGCGGAGGATCTCAGAGGCTTCGAGCAGCCCGCTGCGGCGGGTATTTGGGAGATCGACCTGGGTAAGATCGCCGGTGACGATTGTTTTTGAATTAAAGCCCTGACGGGTCAGGACCATCTTCATTTGCTCGGCGGTGCAATTCTGCGCTTCGTCGAGAATAATAAAACTGTCGTTGAGAGTACGTCCGCGCATAAAGGCGAGCGGAGCAACCTCAATCGTGGAACGCTCCATGAGTTTCTCCACCTTGTCCGCCTCCAGCATATCGTAGAGAGCGTCGTAAAGCGGGCGCAGGTAGGGGTCCACTTTTTCCTGAAGAGTCCCGGGAAGAAAGCCGAGGCGCTCTCCGGCTTCGACGGCCGGCCGGGTGAGGATGAGACGGCTGACGCGTTTGGAGATGAGGGCGGCGATGGCCATGGCAACGGCGAGATAGGTTTTACCGGTTCCGGCGGGACCGATGCCGAAGACGAGGTCATGCCGTTCAATCGCTTCCACGTAGCACTGCTGATTAATGGATTTGGGAGCGAGGGTTTTTTTCCCGAAGGAGCGTTGACGGCCGCTATGGACGAGGTTGCGCAGGCTGACTCTAGGGTCGCCCGTCACCACGCGCAGATAACTATTGAGATCGCCGTTGGTAAAGACGGTACCTTCGGCAATGAGCTGGATGTAGTCCGCCAGGATCTCTTCGGCCCGCTGGACCGCGCCGGCGTCACCTTCAAACTCAATGCTGTCATTGCGGAGGGACGCGCGGACGCCGAGCGAGGACTCTAACAAGCGGATATTCTCATCCCGAGTCCCGAAGAGGGACTCAATGCCACGAGTAATCGGAACGCTAGCTTTCATGCGTTACGGGATAGGAAAGACAGATGCTGAGGGTAGAGCCACCAGAGAAGGATCCCCGCGAGCGGAGGGAAGATTGCATCCAGTATCAAGCATAGCACATGGGTTTGCTTGCACAGCGGAAAGCAGAGGAATCCTCCTCTCCCGGGGGGCCCGGAGCCCGTCAGCGCTTGCGGCGCGACCACCACCAGAAGATGAGTCCGCCCACGACCGTTGCGATGGCCCCGAGCCACATTAATTGATGGGCGTGTTCGGCGGCGTGGCGCCACTGCTCTCCCAGAATATAGCCGAGACAGAGAAAAGTGGTTACCCAGATCACGGCTCCGCTCCAGGCAAAGGCGACGAAAATGTGCCATTCCAAGCGGGTGGCGCCGGCTACCAGCGCTGTGAAGTGCCGCACGCCAGGCACGAAGTAGCCAAACGTGAGCCCCCAGTGGCCGGCGCCCTGTAGCCAGCGATGCATTTGATCCATGCGTTCCCTGGTGGCTCCGAACCTCGCGCCATAGCGGTGAATAAGCTCAAAGCCCAGCGTGCGCCCGAGAACAAAGCTGAGGGTGATACCGCCGATGCTTCCGCCGACCGCCGCAAACCAGGTGGTGTGCGGCTGGAAGGTACCGCGGAAAATCAGGTAGCCGCAAAAAACGAGTAGCGTCTCATCCGGGATGGGCAGCCCGACAATGCCGAGAATTAACAACACGGATAGGGCGGCGGGTCCGTAGACGGTCACCCATTGCAGTATGGCTTCGAGGTTCACGAATCTTCGATCATAGCCCGGGGCGAAGGCTATTGCCGAAAATCGCCGACCTCGCTTCCTCGGCGCGAGCGTGGACAAAGCACTGCGGCATGTGGTCATTCACCAACCCCATGGCCTGCATGAAGGCGTAGATCGTGGTGGGTCCGACGAACGTCCAGCGCCGCTTCTTCAGATCTTGAGCGAGCGCTTGGGCGTCTCGAGCCGGAGAACGCCAGAAGTAGGCGGAAAGAGAGCCGAACTCGGTGGCAAGGTCGCACGCCCGCCGCGCGTTGTTAACGGTGGATTCGATTTTGCCGCGATGCCGCACAATGGCCGCGTCGGCCAGGAGGCGATCGACGTCGGCGCGGGTGAAGCGTGCGACTTTCTCAAAGTCGAAGTCTGCAAAGGCGTGACGGAACGCGTCGCGCTTTTTCAAAATAGTGAGCCAGCTCAAGCCGGCCTGAAACCCTTCAAGGGATATTTTTTCGAAGAGCCGCTGATCGGCGGTGACGGGAAAGCCCCATTCGGTATCGTGGTAGAGCACGTATTCGGGGGTGGAGCGGCACCAGGCGCAACGCACGCGTTCGTCATCCCCTTTAAACACGCGCTCATTCATATAGGGTTTATTATGGCATCCGGACCGGCGGCACAGACGTAATACAGGTATTGAC
>DATLCW010000271.1:0-19031 GCA_035526195.1 Bryobacteraceae bacterium | reverse complement strand
GGAACGCCGCTGTTGGAGCGATTCCAGAGAGGTGGGTTTTGTTGTCAGAAAGGGCCTCCTGTCCTAGCGTATCATATACGCTAGGTAATTTGCCCCTAAAAAAAGAAAACCAGCTGATCTTCACTTTTGAGACGCGCACCCTAATTGGGAATCGGAGTTGATCCCCCGCCGCTATCATGCTCCAATAAGAGTTATACCTTCCCGGAGGAGCACACTTTGGATCATGCTTTGCTCGCCCTGGAGGACGGTACCGTCTTCGAGGGCCGCAGCTTTGGTGCGCGCCAGCAACGGTTTGGCGAAGTTGTTTTCAATACTTCCATCACCGGCTACCAGGAAGTATTCACTGACCCATCTTACGCAGGCCAGATAGTCTGCCTTACCAACCCCCAAATCGGGAACTACGGAGCCAACCCGGACGATTCCGAATCGGCCCGCCCTTACATAGAAGGCCTCATCGTCCGCGAATTTTCGTCCATCGCAAGCAACTGGCGAAGCGCGGAGCCTGCTAATGAATTCCTGGCCCGTCACGATATCCCGGTGATCGGGGAGATCGACACGCGCAAGCTGGTGCGCAAGCTCCGCATCGGTGGTGTCTTGCGAGGAGTGATCGGCGTGGGAGATGTGGATCCCAAGGAACTGGTGGAGCGGGCCAAGCAATCGCCCTCCATGACCGGGCGGGACCTCGCGACCCAGGTAACCACTCCCGGCCGCTACGAATGGAGCGATGCCGTGAAGGCATGCTCGCCCAGTGAGCGCATCGGCACTCCCCGAGACCACGAATTCCATGTGGTGGCGTATGACTACGGCATCAAACGAAACATTCTACGCCGGTTGACTCACGCCGGCTGTAAGGTAACGGTTGTGCCCGCGTCCACCTCCGCAGAGGACGCGCTTTCCCTAAAGCCCGATGGAGTCTTCCTGTCCAACGGCCCGGGCGATCCCGAGCCCCTGGAATATCAGGCCGCGCAGGTGCGAAATCTTATCGGCAAGACTCCGATCTTCGGCATTTGTCTGGGCCATCAGATTCTCGGGCTCGCCGTCGGCGGCAAGACCTTCAAGCTCAAGTTCGGCCATCGCGGAGCGAATCATCCGGTGCTCAATTACCTCACCAACAAAGTGGAAATCACCTCGCAAAACCATGGTTTCGCCGTGGATGCGCATTCGCTCAAAGACAGTGCCGTGCAGTTAACCCATATCAATCTCAATGACCAGACCGTGGAAGGTCTGCGTCTCAAGGAGCACCCCGTGTTTTGCGTTCAGTATCACCCGGAAGCCGCGCCAGGACCGCACGACTCCCACTATCTTTTCGACGATTTCATGCACATGATGCGCGAGTATAAAAAATCGTAGGATGCCTAGAAGAAACGACATCCACCGTATTCTGATTATTGGTTCCGGCCCCATCATCATCGGCCAGGCGTGTGAGTTCGACTACTCCGGCACCCAGGCCTGCAAAGCCCTGAAGGCGGATGGCTACCAGGTCATTCTGCTCAATTCGAATCCCGCCACGATCATGACCGATCCCGATCTGGCCGACCGTACCTATGTCGAACCGCTCAGCGTGGAATACGCCGAGCAAGTCATCCGCAGGGAGAGGCCCGACGCGCTACTCTCCACCGTCGGCGGCCAGACGGCGCTCAACCTTTCCGTCGCGCTGGCGGAAGCAGGCATTCTCGAGAAGTATAATGTCGAGTTGATCGGCGCCAAAATCGACGCCATCAAGAAGGCCGAAGACCGCCTGCTGTTCAAGGACGCGATGCGCAGGATTGGCCTCGAGACCCCGCAATCGCAGCTCATCACGAACGTCGAGGATGGCTTGGCGTTTGCCGCCCGCATCGGCTACCCGCTGATTCTCCGACCCAGCTTCACCATGGGCGGCAGCGGCGGCGGCATCGCTTACAACCGCGAGGAATTGATTGAGATTCTCGAGCGCGGTCTGGACCTGTCCCCCGTCCATGAAGTGCTTGGCGAAGAGAGCGTCCTCGGCTGGAAAGAGTTTGAGCTCGAAGTGATGCGCGATCTGGCAGACAACGTCATCATCATCTGCTCCATTGAAAACTTCGATCCCATGGGCGTGCACACGGGCGATTCCATCACCGTTGCACCCGCGCAAACGCTTACAGACCGTGAGTATCAGATGATGCGCGACGGCGCGCTGCGTTGTCTGCGCGAGATCGGCGTGGACACGGGCGGCTCGAATGTCCAGTTCGCCATCGACCCCAAGACCGGCCGGATGGTGATCGTGGAAATGAATCCACGAGTGTCGCGCAGCTCCGCGCTGGCGTCCAAAGCGACCGGCTTTCCGATTGCCAAGATAGCCGCCAAGCTCGCCGTCGGCTACCGCTTGGACGAGATCAACAACGATATCACCCGCAAGACGCCCGCGTGTTTTGAACCCACCATCGACTATGTAGTGGTGAAGATCCCGCGCTGGCAGTTCGAGAAGTTCCCCGGAGCCGAGCCGGTGCTTGGAACCCAGATGAAATCTGTGGGCGAAGTGATGGCCATTGGGCGCACCTTCAAACAGGCGCTGGGAAAAGGCATCCGCAGTTTGGAAACGGGCAAGTCCTCCGCCGCCGAAATCTTTGACGAAGCGCTGATCGCGCAGCGGCTGATCACCCCCAATCCCGACCGCTTGGGATACATCCGCTTCGCCTTCCACCAGGGCTACACCGTGGATCAGATCTTCGAGATGACCGCCATCGATCCCTGGTTCCTGACCCAAGTGTCCGAGATGGTCGCCCTCGAGAAAGAACTCGCCGCCAAATCGCTCGATACCGCGGACAAGCGAACGTTCGTAAAAGCCAAGCGCGATGGCATCTCTGACGGCCAGATGGCGCGCATGTGGAATGTAAATCCGCTCGACGTGCGCAAGCGGCGCAAAGAGCTGGGTGTGAGCGCCGTGTTTAACCGGGTCGATACCTGCGCCGCGGAGTTCGAGAGTTTCACGCCTTATCTCTACTCGAGCTACGAGTCCGAATGTGAAGCCGATCCCTCTTCCCGCAAAAAGGTGATGATCCTCGGCAGCGGCCCCAACCGCATCGGGCAGGGCATTGAGTTCGATTACTGCTGTTGCCATGCGAGCTACGCCTTGCGTGAATTCGGCGTCGAGTCGATCATGGTCAACTGTAATCCTGAGACCGTCTCCACCGACTATGACACCAGCGACCGGCTGTATTTTGAGCCGCTCACGCTCGAAGAAGTCCTGAACATTTATGACACCGAAAAGCCCACTGGCATTATCGTGCAGTTTGGCGGACAGACTCCGCTGAACCTCGCGTTGCCGCTGAAGCGCCTGGGACTCCCCATCATCGGCACCGACCCCTCCAATATCGATCTCGCCGAAGACCGCAAGCTGTTCGGAAAACTGCTCCATGAGCTGGGCATTCCCGCTCCCCCCAGCGGCACGGCCACCAGCGAGAAGGAAGCCATCGACGTCGCGCGGCAACTTGGATTCCCGGTGCTGGTACGCCCCAGTTACGTCTTAGGCGGACGTGCCATGGTGATTGCCTACGATGAGGAGACCGTTCGCCGCTACATGCGCGAGGCCGTCGTGTTCTCCCAGGACCGGCCGGTGCTCATCGACCGTTTTCTGGAAGACGCCACCGAGATTGATGTCGATTGTCTCTCCGATAGCCGCGATGTCTTGATTGCCGGCATCATGGAGCACATTGAAGAAGCCGGAGTCCATTCCGGCGACAGTTCCTGCGTGCTGCCCGCGGTCTCCATTCCAAAGCCCGTGCGCGATACCATTGAGCGCTACACCGTCCAGCTTGCCCGTGCGTTGCAGGTGGTGGGTCTGATGAACGTCCAATATGCCGTCAAGGACGGCACGGTCTACGTGCTCGAAGTGAATCCGCGCGCCTCCCGCACGGCCCCTTACGTATCGAAGGCGACCGGTGTGCCGCTTCCTAAAATCGCTGTGGGACTCATGCTCGGCAAGCGGCTCAAAGACCTCGCGCACCTTACCGGCGGAATGACCAGCGGCGTTCTTCCCGTACCACAGTTCTTTGTCAAATCACCCGTATTTCCGTTCAATAAATTCCCCGGCGTCGATCCGGCGCTGGGACCGGAAATGCGTTCCACCGGCGAGGTAATGGGAGTCGGCATCAACTTCGGCGAGGCATTTGCCAAAGCACAGCTCAGCGCCGGTACCCCGCTTCCTGACTCCGGCTGCATCTTCCTAAGCGTCAATCAGCGCCACAAGCCGGATGCGGTGGAACTGGGGCGAAAGTTCACGGAATTGGGCTTTACGCTGGCCGCCACCCGGGGTACGGCGTCGGCTCTACAAGCCGCCGGTATCAAAGTGAAGACCGTGTTCAAAGTGAATGAAGGGCGTCCCAACGCGGTGGACCTGTTGAAAGCGGGCGCGCTGCAACTGGTGATTTACACGACCACCGGTGGACACTCCTTCACCGACGAAAAAACCATTCGCCGCAATGCCCTCACCTATCGCGTTCCCTGCATCACCACCATGAGCGGAGCCAAGGCCGCGGCGGAGGCGATGGTCTCCCGCCGCCGCGATCCCATCCGCGTGTGGAGCCTGCAGGAGATTCACGACCGTCAGGCGAGCGTTGCCGGCGGTTAACACGTGATTGCCACTCGACCAAAACTTTACTAAGACGCTCAGCCCTTTGCGCCCGCGTTGAGTAACGCCTGGCAGTGGCACGCCGTTGCGATCAGCAAGGCTTCCTGATTGGCGGCCGCAGTCATCTGGAGACCCATGGGAAGCAGTCCCTCTCCCACCGGAATGGGAATCGACACCGCCGGCACATGGAGCCCCGTCCATGCCGCATTGCACTTCGGATCACCGGTCGAGGCGAGGCCAAAAGGCGCCTGCCCCGGAGCGGCCGGAGATAATAACACCGGATATGTTTGAAACACTTCCGCCATGTCGCGCCGGCCCTCCTCCAACACGGCCAATGCCGCGCGGTACGTATCTTCCGGCATCGCCAGGCCATCGCGGATCAATTGCGCCAGCTTCACCCCCACGGCGGATCCATGCTGGCGGTAGGTTTGCTCCAGCGTGCGCGCGCCCTCGTACATCTGCACGACCTTCACCGCATGCAACGAAAGCTCCAAGCTCTCCGGCGGCGTGATGCGCCTTATGACGCAGCCATAAGCGCCGAGAATCTGTACGGCTTCCCGGAACGTTTCCTGCATATCCGGATCGACGTGAAACTCGATCATCCCGTAAACCGGCGCATACTCCTCCTGCACCGCGTAGCCGAGCGCTTCCCACAACGCGCGCAGATCGAGAGCCGTCTGGGTAAAGAATCCCGCCGTATCCAGCGTGGGAGCAAAGGGCATAAAGCCCTGTGTAGGCAGCAGGTCAAATGTTGGCTTAATCCCCACCACGCCGCAGAACGATGCCGGCCGGATAATGGACCCTGCCGTTTGGCTTCCGATTGCGAACGGCGCCATGCCGGCGGCAACGGCCGCGGCGGACCCGCTCGAACTCCCCCCCGGGGTATGATCCAGCCGCCGGGGATTGCGAGTAGGAGCGGGGTCGAAGTAGGCGAAGGAAGTGGTCTGCGTCTTCCCCAACAGCACCGCGCCTTTCCCGCGGAGCATCTTGATAATGGCCGCGTCCTCGGTACTGACGTGGTCCGCAAACAGCGGCGATCCGTAGCTGGTGTGGTAGCCGGTTGTCTCGATGATATCCTTGGCGCCGTAAGGAACTCCTTTCAGCGGCCCTGTCTCGGAGTGTGTCTCCGTACGCGTTTCCACCCACGCATGAATGCGCGGATCTTCCTGCCGGATGCGCGCCTCCATCTGCTCAATGGTTGCTTCGCCGCTCTGAAATCGTCCCAGGAGTCCGTGGTTTGCCATATGCTCACTCCATTGTGGCCTAGAGAACGAATCATACGCTCAGACAGCCGAAGCTTTCCCATCAGCCCCGGCTCCGCCGAACCGAGTCTGAACGCCCCTGAGCTGGCGACTGACCGGGCCTGTTGCTCCGTCAAATCTGGTTTTGGGATTTCAGCGCGTTTCACCGGTGGCGGCACATAAAGTCCCAACTGTTGGACGGTCATCGCCTGCTTGCAGTTTTCCTGCTCACAGACCTCCTCCCTCAACCGTTCGATGGCTTCCTGCTTCTCCACCAGTTACGTCCCTTCTGCGAAGACGAACCATCCGAGCGTCACCCGTCATCCTCCATAAAGACGGGCATCAGATGGTATGCCGCGAAACGGGATTGCAAAGAAGGAAAGGCAGCGACGCAATACCAAACTGAAATGCGCGTAAGGTGGGGGTACGACGGCAGGGCATGCCTTTTCAGCTCCAGCATACTAGCCTATTTCGTCAACATGTTCAAAGTAGTTACGGAGTCCCCGACGGAATGTAGCCATCGGACCTGGTTCTCTTGCACACTCCGCTGGGGGTCACGCACTCTCATCGACTTTCTCGTTGTACACCTCAATGTGATCCTTCACCCAACGAAGGCGAACCCGTTGTTCTGAGATCTGAAGTTTATCTCTAAGCTCACGAGAAATCCACACGCGAGACAAACCGTCGATCTCTGAACTGCCACCGAGGTGATGGGCATACAAAAGAACGGCTTCGGCATCCTCTGAATCTAACTGCGATAGCTCCCGCTCAACACGCTCCCTCTCCGCAGCCGGATAGATGCGGCAAGTTTTACCGTCAAGGCTCGTCGAGAAGAATTCGGTGTATGCGCCAAAGAACCTTACCAGATCCATTGGAAGCTTCAGACGGCCTTTGTCATCAATGCGGCAAAGGTACGTCCCTCGGGGTGGCTGGGCCGTTTCATCCATGGACCCATTTTATGATTACCCAGCGGGCATCGGGCGCAAGCTGTGACTGTTCTCCCCTTCCCCTTGCTTCAGCCGCCAAAGCGCGTCTACGCTTCCCCTTCTAGCGGGGAGACCCCGCGATCGCTTGTGCAGACCTCCGCTTCGCTTCGTCCCTTCCGCTGTCGCTTCAAGGATGGTATCCCGCCGGTGGTTGCTCATGAGTTGCTTGCCTCTCCTCGCTCCCGCTTTACTACACCCGATGCTGACTTCTGCCGCCCGGGCGGACACGATTGCTCGTCCCTCCGTCGTGATTACTCAGCCGCAAGATTTACAACCAGCCTCACCAGGTATGGCGGAACTGTGGACAACAAACTCATATTGGACATCCCGGGAACGTTGGTGATAGAATTCTCCCGTTTATGCGTAGCACCGTAGGAGCCTGGAGGCGGTGATAAAAGCGATAGGCTTGATATTTCTTGCCGTCACTGGGAGCGCAGTTCAGGGTCCTCCCGGCACCGCTCGCATTCGATGGTCCGTTGAGGGCATTTCAGAATCCATCAAGCCGGGAAGCAGGAAGGTGGTCACGCTCACGATTCGCAGCACCCAGGAGTTGAACGGCGCCTCCCTCTGGATCTCGCCGTCGCTAAGGCATATTCTCACGATTCGACCGGCGCGATTGGAGTCGCTGGCGGCCAATCAGAATCATGAATTGCAACTGACATTCGAGGTCCCGGCCACCGCGCCAGCAGAAGAGCACGGTGGAACTGTTCACGTCAAACTCGGTGAAGCAACTGTTCCGGTACCCCTAACGGTCGATATTCGAGTTATGCCTCGTTAGCGCCGTCGAAGAAACATGATTACGGCTCTGCAAACCTCGCCTGGAGTGCCGCGTCCCTCCGAACTATGGCGCCCGCTGCGCATGTGGGGCTGGATTGTGTATGGTGGACTGCTGCTTGCCGCGATTCCGGACTTCCTGGTGGACTATTGGTTTTTCCAGAGTCTCGGCCGCGCCGGGATTTTTTGGACCAACTTGAAGGCGCAAGTCATGCTTTTCCTGATTGCGGGACTGTTGTTTGCCCTGGCGGTGTTCATCCCACTATCGCTGCTCGCTCCCGCGACTCCGCGCCGCCGCATTACGATTCACCTATCGCTGTGGACAGGCATCTTCGCTGGATGGCTTTCGGCAAGACATTACCTGGACTACCTCCTGGCGTTTTACGGAGGCGTATTCGGATCGCGCGATCCTGTCTTTGGCCACGATATCGGCTGGTACGTCTTTCGAATGCCCGCCGTGTTGACCACCGTAGACTTCATGATCGGCTTGTCGTTGCTGGGAGCGATAGCATCCCTTGCCGGCAGGGTTGTTGAGCTATCCACCAGTAGCGTGTTTCGAGAATCAGAGAACTGGGGCCGGAAAGCCTCCCTCCTCCTCACGCCGGTGCTCAATGTAGCGCTTTTCGTGCTTGGGGTAGCTCTCACCGGCCGGACCTTCTTATCCCGCTACGACCTGTTGTTCAAGGACAACGGGGATTCGGGCGTGCGCGCCGGAGCTGAGTATCTGGACGTAGAGGGAATCTTTTCCAGCCTGAACCTGATCTATGTGTCCGTAATGGTTGAGCTCGCACTGGTGGGTGTCATCGGTTACGCCTTGTATCGAGCCGGCAAGCAACTGGCACGCAGCGCGGGCACGTTCCGGCTGATCGGCGGGCTCATCGCAGCCGACTTTCTATTCTTCCTCGGTGTCGTCGTCAAAGATCATATTTGGGTCCGGCCCAATGAGCCCACAATCCAGATTCCCTACATCCAGCGCCATATGAAGGCGACGGTGGCCGGTTACAGGCTGGAAAATATTAAAACGGTGGAATGGAAGCCGCCTCAGGATCCGGTTCCGGTGGAACGAATGCTCGCCAGCAAGACTCTGCGTCAGGCGCCTCTGATTCCTCCGTGGGTGAGCCGGCTGGAGGAACCGCCCGACGCGCATCATTTCCAGCGTACGGAGCTTTCCAAGTCCACGTTTATCTATGGGCCGGCGTTGCAGGTTTTCGAGCAGGAACAGCAATTGCGGCCCTACTACAAATTCCTGTCGGTGGACCCCGTACGATATAGCGTCGACGGCGAAAAGCGCATGTACGCGAGCGCGGTTCGGGAACTGCCTTCAAGGGCTTTTGTCGGCCCTAAAGAATGGCTTCGCTACTGGGGTAGCGCGGCGCTGATGTTCACGCACGGCATGGGTCTGGTCATGAGTCCGGTGAACGAGATCAACGAAGAAGGCGGCCCGGTGTATGCGGTCCAGGACATACCGCCGCGTTCGTCCGATTCCACCTTCGAGGCCGAGCCGCGCATCTATTTCGGAGAGGGCGCTAAGGACGACTATGTTCTCACCAACATCCGGCACCTCAAGGAACTCGACTACGCGACTCCTCAATTTCGTCAGGAGTTTGTTTACCCGGCCGATAACCAGGACGGCATTCCCGTCAATTCTCTGCTCAAGCGCTTCATCTTCGGCATTCAGACCGGCGACCTGACGGCGTTTCTGTTCTCCAGTTTCATCGATCCTGACACGACGCGCGTTCATGTTTACCGCACGCCGCTGCGCCGCGCCCGCCGCATCGCGCCGTTTCTGTTTCTGGATTCCAATGCTTTCGCGTTCATTGCCGATCGCAGAATTCAGTGGATGGTCAATGCTCTGACGACTTCGGCGAACTACCCCTACTCTTTCCGGGAAGTGCTCGGCGACAAAGCTGACGAGCGGGCGGTCGAGAAGTTCCCCGAGCGCATCATCAACTACGCCGAGGATTCTGTCAAGATCACCGTGGACGCCTTCAGCGGCGACATCCACTTTTATCGCACCTCGGAGGATCCGGTGGTGAAGACATGGGAGCGAATTTACCCCGGATTGTTTGAGCCGCGCACAACGATGCCGCAGGCGGTCCGGGCTCAGCTCGCGTATCCACTTCAGTGGTTCCACGTGCAGTTCGACGATATCTACAAGCGGTATCACCAGCTGGATCCGATTGAGTTCTACAACGTCGAGGATCTTTGGGACGATGCCGACGAAGTCGTCGGCTCCATCGGCCTGGGCCTGTTTGAATTCGGTACCCAGGATCAGTCTACTTTCTCCTATGAAGGCCACAGCCTTCTGGTGGATTCGGCCGATTTACCCGAAGCTGCCCGCATCTCCCCGCCGGGCGATCTCCAATACGTCATGATGATGCCGTTCACGCCCGAGGGCGCGAAGAACCTCCGCTCGCTGGTTCTCGCTTATCAGGATCCGGAGAATTACGGAACGCTCATGAATCTGCGCATTCCTCAAGGCGCTCTGGTGTTCGGCCCCGAGCAGGTGGACACGATTATCGATAATGATTCTGAAATCAACCAGCAGATCACCTTGTGGGTGCGCCACGGCTCGGAGGTCATCCGCGGCCACACCCTGCTGGTGCCAGTAGCCGGAGACCTTGTGTATGTCGAGCCCCTGTGGATCAGCTCGCTGCAAAATCCGCTGCCCGAGATCAAGCTTTTCTCGGTCGTCTATCGGGGTCGCGCCGCCATGTGGGGGACATTGCCAAAAGCTCTGCGGCTCCTGGAGGTCCCCAAGCGGGTGGAGCACCAAGCCACGGAGCTGCCGCGTTTCCGATGAAAGGACTAGCACGTGCTTGACGCCAACAACATTGCGGAACAGAATCAGCGCCGGACCGGGAGTCTCGCCTTGTCAGTCGTCTGGGGATACGCCTTCGCAGGCGTTTTGCTCGCCTTCCTGTTCCTGATCCTGATCCCTGATTCCGACGGCCCGTCTCCGTGGGACCCCGAGGCTTTTCGTAAGGGATTGCTCGAGATATTCGCCAACTTCCGCATTCTGGATGATATGGCCGACCTTCGCATCGTCAAGGTCGCCGACATCGGCGACGGGCTGATCGTGGCGGATCTGGACCTGCTTCAGGTGTCCAGCCGCAAATTCGGTTGGGCGCCGTTCTATCTGGCGGTCGCCGGCCTGACCGGCGCGCTCTTCCTTAGAGCCTCGCGCCTTCGTCTGCTGGCGGCGCACGCCGGCATACCGCCCACCGTGCGAGGCCAGTTGACCGCGTTCTTTTTCGGACGCGGAGTGAATCTGTGGTTTCCTTTTGGAGCCGGAGAACTGGCCACCACAGAGGCGTTGGTGGAAGGCGGCGCGGATCCGGAAACGGCCGTCACCGCCGTGTTCCACAACCGGGTGCATGAGATACTGGCGATTAACACGATCCTTCTACTGGGCTTCTTTTATCTGGGTTGGGAAGGCGGCGCTGGAGCGTTGTTCTGGTCGATCGTCCTGCTGGCCGCCGTAGTCTCTCTGACCAGACCGATGGGAACGCCGCAAGCGCGCGCGTTCGGGATCGGTCCGGTCCGCAATATCTGGGCGGCTTTCAATGGTCCGGCGCTGCTGGACGCCTCGCGAGTGATTCTCCAAACGCCGCGTTTCGCCTTCAGTCTCTGGCTTCTCTCTTGCGCTGCCCTGGGGCTGGAGATCCTCGCCTACTGGTGCATCAAACAGGCCTTCTCTTCGCCAATGGACGACTATGTCCTGATGAAGAACCTGCCGTTTATCCATTTCGCCATTGCGGTCACCGTCGCCGCGCTGACACGGATTATCCCGTACACTTTCGCCAGCCTGGGAGTGTATGAACTATCGTCCACATTGATGTTCAGGGTCTTCGGGCAGGGCTATCTAACCGGCGCCACCGTCTCGCTGCTCGATTCCATGCTGCTCAATAGCGTCACGCTGCTCCTGTTTGTGGCCGTGCTCTTTGCGCGGGGCTGCCCCAGCGTGCTGGAGACCTGGCGCAAGTTTTTCGAGCAATCCGTGAGACGCAATCAGGATCTGGCCGCGGCCTCGAGCGCTGAGTTATGATCGAACCCCAACCGTATGTGCCCACGCCGGCGCGCCTCTGGCAGGGGACGCGTCTCTGGGTCTGGTTCTTCTACGGCATAGTGATCTTTGCCGCGGTGCCGGACTACTTTGTTCAGTACTGGTTTAATCAGAGCCTGGGGTTCAAGACCATCTTCTGGACCAACGTCTACGCGCAGGTTTCGCTGTTTTTCGTCTACGGGGTTGTGCTCGGACTCTCGGTATGGCTGCCGGTCCGCGTCTTCGCTGTGAGCGCCGGGTTTCGGAATGCCGCCCCGCATCTGGCAATCTGGATCGGAGCGTTCGGTGGATGGATGCTGGCGCGGCACTACCTGGAGTTCCTGCTCGCCTTCCATGGCGTTCCCTTCGGGGCCGCTGATCCGGTGTTCGGCAGGGACATCGGTTTCTACGTTTACTGGCTTCCGGTCTACCGCGACGTTTTGTTCGCGCTTCAGGCCGCCGTCCTTACCGGCGCGTTCTTCACGCTGGTGGCCCGCGCGGACGCATTACAGGCGGCTGGCGTGTTCGACGATCGGACTCTTACGCCTTGGCGCAAGATTGGACTTTTGACGCCGCCCTACTTCAACCTGCTGCTCTATTTGACGGGAGCCGCCGGCGCCGCCGGCACGTGGCTCGGCCGCTATGAGTTGCTGCTTAAAAACAATGAAGCGTCCGGAGTTCGTCTCGGCGCCGCTTATTTGGATCTGGACGGGCTGTTCTCCAGCGTGAATAACGTTTCGGTGAAGGTATTCGTGGAGATCGGGTTGACCGTGGTGGCGGGAATTCTGCTGAGCAGGCTTTGGAAATCGGACCGGCCGTCACTGGCGGGGCCTTTGAAAATCGGAGCCGCGCTCGCGGCGGTGGAACTGGTTTTCTTCCTCGGGCTGGTGATCAAGAATCATTTTTGGGTATCGCCCAACGAGCCGCATATCCAGCGCGACTTCATCCAGCGCCACATGCAGGCGACGCTGAAGGCGTACCGGCTCGACAAAGTCCAGTTCCAGGAATGGATACCACCGGACAAACCGCTGACCCCTTCCCAGCTTCTGGCCAGCCGTACCGTACAGAACGCCCCCATCCTGCCGGGTTGGGTTAGTTATCTCGAAGCGCCGCCCGACATTCAACACTATCGCCGGCTGAAGATCTCCGGATCCACCTTTGTCTTCGGCCCGATGCTCAAGATTTTCGAGCAGCAGCAGCAACTGCGGCCTTACTACAAGTTCACATCGGTGGATGGCGTGCGTTACCAGGTGGATGGAGAGAAGCGCCTGTACGTCAGCGCGGTGCGCGAACTCCCTTCGCTCGCCTTTGCCGGACCGAAGGAATGGCTGCGCAATTGGGGCAGCGCCGCGTTGATGTACACGCACGGCATGGGCCTGGTGATGAGTCCGGTCAACCAGATTAACGAGGTTGGCAATCCGCTCTATGCGGTTCGCGACATCCCTCCGCGGACCACTCACTCCGAGTTGGAGCATGAGCCCCGCATCTACTTCTCCGAAGGCGCCAAGGACAATTATGTTCTCACCAATATCCGAGACCTGAAGGAATTCGATCACGCCACCGAGCAGTTCCGCCAGGAATTCGTTTACCCGGAAGGCCAGGAGAGCGGAATTCACATCAACTCTCTTTTCCGCCGCGCAGTCTTCGCGCTGCACACCAAGGACATCACGGCTTTTCTGTTTTCAAATTACATCGACCCGGCCCGGAGCCGCGTGCAGATCCGCCGCCAGCCGCTGGCGCGCGCCCGCAGCATCGCGCCGTTTCTATTTTTGGACAGCAACCCCTATGCTTTCGTCGCTGATAAGAAGGTTGTCTGGATGATGAATGCGCTGACTACCAGCGATCAGTATCCGTATTCCTATCGCGAGGTCCTTGGAGACAAATCCGATGAGCGCGCGGTGGAAAAGTTCCCGCAACGCATGATTAATTATGCTGAAGATTCGGTAAAGATCACCCTCGATGCCTTCACCGGTGACATTCGTTTCTACAAGATGACAGACGATCCGGTGGTCGAAAGCTGGTCGCGGGTGTACCCGGATCTGTTCCGGCCGGTATCGGAAATGCCTAAACCCGCGCGAGCCCAGCTTACCTATCCCCTTCAGTGGTTCCATATCCAGTTCGACGACATCTACAAGCGCTATCACCAGCGGGACCCGATTGAGTTCTACAACGTCGAGGATCTCTGGGACGACGCCGACGAAACGCTGGGCTCGATCGGCCGGGGCCTGAGCGGGTTCGGCGCCTCCGACGAGATGACATTCTCGTATGAAGGACATAGCCTGCTGATCGATCCGGCGGATCTGCCGCCCGGCGTCAACGTCGGCCGCCCCGGCGAACTGCAATATGTGATGCTCATGCCGTTCACACCGGAAAACTGCCGCAATTTGCGCTCCGTGATCCTCGCGTTCCAGGATCCCGAAAACTACGGCAAGCTGGTGAGTCTTCAGATCCCGCAGGGGAAATTCGTGCCCGGTCCCGAACAGATTGACGCCTACATCGACAATGATCAGGCGGTCCACCAACAGGTGACGATGTGGATTCGCCATGGCAGTGAAGTCATCCGCGGCAGCACCTTACTGCTGCCGGTTGGCGGGGATCTGCTTTATGTCGAGCCTATCTGGGTGAGCTCGATTCAGAATGAAATGCCGCAGTTGAAGCTCGTGGCCGCGCGCTATCACGGACAGATTACGTCCGGTTCGACTGTCGAGGAGGCGCTCCGCCATCGTGAATCCAGCGGACCGGGGGTGCCCGCGCCGCCGCCCCTGGTAGCCAGCACCGGAAGCAGGAAATGACATGCCGGCGCCTGATGTGGCAGCACTCTCGATTCTAGCGGTGACGGTGGGCATTGCCCTGGGCCGCCCGCGGATCGGAGCAATCCAGGTTCATCATTCCCATGCGGCGATTATCGGAGCCTCGCTCTGTCTGGTTACTGGTCTGGTGCCGTTGGATCTGGGATGGCACGCGCTGCAAGTGCTGGCGCGTCCGCTGGTAACGATTGTCAGCTTGATGGTGATGACTCTCGTAGCAGAACGCCTCGGACTGTTTGCTCTCCTCGGAAGAGGAATCGCCCGGGCCGCGGGCGGCAGCGGCCGCCGCCTGTTCACTTACCTGTTCTTTGCCGGCGCTTTGACGGGCGCGCTGTTCACGAATGATGCGGCGGTACTGATCTTGACGCCTCTCGTCTGCGATCTAATCCGCGAGATCGAAACAGACCAATGGCGGGAATCCAACAAGCTTCCGTATTATTTCGCCGTCCTGTACGTGGCGAATCTGGTGGGCGCGCTGGTGATCAGCAATCCCATCAACTTGATCGTATCCAGCATATTCGGGATTTCCTTTCTCGAGTACGCGGCGTGGATGGCGCTACCCGCGCTGCTGAGTGTCTTTACCAGTTATTTCGGGTTGCTGTGGTTTTTTCGCGATGCAATTCCGGAGCGCTTTGAATACTCCGGCCGCCGGGATTGGCCGGAGCGGAATGCGGCCACATTGTGGATCTGCGCTGCCACGCTTCTGCTCACTCTGGTCGGATTTTTCACCGGAAATTTAGCCGGAATTCCATTGTGGGCGGTGGCGGCGGCGGGCGCTCTGGGTTTGACGGCGCTTTATAGCACACGCCCCGGATCGAACCTGACTGCAATCCTTCGTGGTGTCGGTTGGGATGTCATCGTCTTTGTCGTAGGGATCTTCATCGTTGCCTATGGCTTGCGGGCCGCCGGTCTGGCCAGCCAGCTCGGAAGGCTGCTGCAGGCCCTGGCGGGGACAAGTTTGTCCGCCCTGTCAAGTGTGACGGCAATCTCAGCCGCGGTGTGCTCGTCGGTCATGAACAATCATCCGACGGCGAATATCATGGCGATGGTGATCGATGATTTTGGAAAGCCCGCGGCCGAGAGTAAACTGCTGGCGCTCTCGGCTCTCATCGGCGGCGATCTGGGTCCGAAAATGTTGCCTATCGGATCGCTTGCAGCTCTGCTGTGGTTCCGAATGCTCCGCGATCGCGGCGTGACGGTTTCTCATCGGTTATATATCCGAATAGGGATTCCCGTGACACTGTGCGCGGTGGCCCTGTCAGTTACGGTATTGAATCTCGAGTATATTCTCTGGTCGCGTTGATCACGCCGCTGATAATACGGCCGGCGTCCGCAGCAGTCCGCGGAAGCGTTTCGGGTCGAGCGCATATCCGGGAAATACCTTATCGGCATTGCTGCAACCCATATGCCCGGCCAGCAGTTCGGCAAACACATCACGGAAGTCCGTGGTGACGGCGAGGTCGCGGCCTTCGTAGAGTTGTTCGCGAGCCAGACCCGGCCATTGCCCGTGCACTTTCCCGCCTTGAACGGCGCCGCCTATGACGAACATCGCGTTGCCGTGTCCGTGATCGGTTCCGGAGCTGCCGTTCTCTCGCACGGTGCGCCCAAACTCGGACATGGTCAACACCACAACGTCTTCCATCCGGTCGCCGAGGTCGCGATAAAAGCTCGCCAGATTACCCCCCAACTGCCGAAGCGGCTGGCTCAAGGAGCCCCCTCCTTCAAGACCGCCCTGGTTGTTATGCGTATCCCAGGCTGGAATATCAAGGTACGCTATTTCCAATCCCACGTTGGCCTTGATCAACTGCGCTATCTGCCGCAGAGCCGTTCCGAATTCCCCAAAGCGCGCATAGCCGCCCGGGCCGCCTGGCGCACCCTTTTCCAGATTGAGCGCCTTCAAAGCCCGGATCGCGCCGAACATATCGCGGGCGGTCCCCGAGATCATCGTGTCGGATTCCTGATGATACAGGCTGCCGAACGCCGCCTCAAACGCGGAAGCCCGCTCTACATCCGCCAGATCGTTTATTGCCAAAGCAGTCGCGCGACCGGTGAGAGCGCGCGGCAGGGTGCTGTTAATCGAGATGGCGCGGAACGGCGTCGCCTTAGGATCAGGGTTGCTGGATAGATAGCGGTTGAGCCAGCCATCGGTCACGCTCTTGTTTCCCGGGGCGGCGGATTCCATGAAGTCCTGGGCCTCGAAGTGCGATCGCGATGCGTCCGGAGAGCCGGTAGCGTGCACCACTCCCAAGTGGCCCTTCTTGTAGATCGGCAGCAAGGGCTGGAGCAGAGGGTGGAGGCCGAAAAACCCGTCCAGGTCGAGCGCCGAAGGCTTGTCCTTGACCGGCGCCGGAATCCCGATGGAAGGCCTGCTGGGAGCATAGTCCTTGTCGCCGTAAGGGACGACGATATTAAGCCCGTCCGCTCCGCCGCGCAGAAAGATCGCGACCAGAACCTTCTTCTTGCCCTGCGCCGTACCGGCGGCCAATGCGGTGCGGTGGAGAAAATGCGGGACCGCGCCCATTCCCACGACGGTCAAAGCCCCGTTCTTCATTAGAATGCGTCTTGTCAGCATCGGAATCTCCCTCTGTGATGTGCCAACTATCTTTTCTGGAACTGCGGCGAGCCTAGTGCAAAAGCGACCGTCAACGCCTCGGGACTTACTTTTTTCTCCGTTTCCATCTTCTGCGGCTTAGAAGAATCCATCATCATCGACTCACCGCCTGGTTGTGCGGGTTTCTTCGCGGCGCCTGTTTGCGCGATTCGCGCCGTCATCTGATTGAGTTGCTCGGCGCTCGGCTGCGGCATGCCGATGCCCCGGAGGAGTTGCCGCGCGCTTGCCAGGTTCGGCTGGACACCCGGGATTTCGCCGGCGGTGACCGCGTTGGCGAACTCCATCCGCTTCAGCAGTGCATTACTGTTGAGCCAAGCCGCGGCATGATCCGGATAGCCGTCCGGTGTACGCCGTTGGTACAGCGCCTCCCCCATCTCCGCCATGTAGGCTCCCAACCCGGTTGCGCCCTGGCCCATCATCCGGCGGCGCGGCATCGGTGGAAAGCTAACCTCGGCGTCCACAGCACGCAGCGCGCTCCAGACCAACTCCACCGGCTTCTTGAATTTAATCTGGTGATATTGCGCCGCGAAGAAGGAAGGATGCGTGAGAATCGCAGCCAGCGTCTGGCGAATATCGCCGCCGCTTTTTAGGAACGCGTCCCTGCCGGCGTCCACAATCTCAGCCGGTGGATTGTCGGCCACGAATCGACGAACCAGCTTAGTGGACACGTAGCGCGCGGTGGAGGGGTGATGCGCCAGCATCTTCAAAACCTGCATGCCCTCATCCATCCCCCCGGACTTGATGGTCTTGCCCAGCACTACCTTGTCCCCAGTCTCGTGAAGCAGCGGACTGAACACAAAGTGGTCGTAGCTGCGCGTACCATCCCCGTTCCACTCTGAGACGGTCCAACCGGTGAAGCACTTGGCCACCTGAATTACATCCTGTTGGGTGTAGCCCCCCTCGACCCCGAGCGTATGCAACTCCATCAGCTCACGCCCGTAGTTTTCATTGAGTCCTTTCATCTCGCGAACCGAAACCGCCATCTGCCGCCACACGCGGCGTTCCGGACCCGAAAGAGAGGGATTCAGGACGCCCAACCGCTGCTGTAAGACCTCGACAGGAGCAGAACTGCGCCAGTTGTCCAGATACATCAACATCGCCGGATGCTGAGCCGTGGCTTTCAGCAGATCTTCGAACTTACCGAGGGCGTGCGGTCGAATCGCATGTTCTTCGTAATCTTGCCCGCCTGCCTCGCCGTTGCGACCGAAAATATTAAAGTGGTTGAACCAAAAGTCGACCATCATCTCCAACAACTGGCGTTCGCTGTAAACCGCGCGCACCAGGCGCGCCTTAACCAACTCATATTCGCCTGGTTTCTCCATGCGGGTCTTTTGGCGAAACAAGCGCTCGTCTTCATCGTTTTTAAGGTTTGGCTGCACGGGCGTAGGCGCCACCGCTTTCGACCCCGGCGGCGGCAGCGGTTTCTCCGTTGGCTCCATGCGCACCGCGTTCCCGCGCGCGCGCAGACCTTCGGTGGAAACCACAGGGTAGGCGGTTTCAAGCTCCGCCCCATTTAGCTTCAGGGACTTGAACTCACTCAGCCTGCGGGCTGCGAGCACATCGGGAATCCGTTCCGGATGAAGCTGCTGGTCTATATAGGCGCGCACGCCCATCTTCCTTACCTTCTCGATATCGCCCGGACGCGGGCCATAGCCCAGACGGTTGAGCACGTGCACGATCTTCTGTTCTTCGCTGAGCTGCTTCCCCTCAGCGGCCGGCGTAACTGGTGCCATCCAGATCAGGAAAAACACCACCGTAAGCACAGAGGTCAGGCGCATCCGAAGATTCTCCCTAGGATAATGTATCACGGATTATAAACGGGCGAAGAACCTGGATTTGGGTGCGCGTCTCGAAAGTGAAGATCAGCTGGTTTTCTTTTTTTAGGGGCAAATTACCTAGCGTATATGATACGCTAGGACAGGAGGCCCTTTCTGACAACAAAACCCACCTCTCTGGAATCGCTCCAACAGCGGCGTTCC
>DATLCW010000269.1:0-18725 GCA_035526195.1 Bryobacteraceae bacterium | reverse complement strand
TCATTGCCACGCGGACATCATCTTCGCACACGAAGTCGACGATGGGTACAGACGCCGCCGATGCCGGAGCCGGGGACGGAACTGGCGGCGCCGCTATGGGAGCCGCCGGAGGACAGGAGCCGCAGGTGGAAGGGCTAGCTGGCGCCGCCGGAACGGGGCCTCTACGGTCGTTTAGAAAGCGATCGACCACACTCGCAGCCAGCGTGGAGGCGGGGGGCTTCGCAACGGTCAGGCCGCGGTTGGCAAGGTACTTCTCGACGGCGGAAACGATGGCGCCGCGGGCCGCGGGCGCGTCTTGAGACGGCATGGGGAAGGCTTCCTCCGCGGTGCGTACTTCGTAGGCGACGCGCTTGATATTCAGCAGATGCATCGGTCCGATGTTATCCGAGGTAATGTTGCCGGCAATGGCGCCGCATCCCAGCGTCATGGCGGGCGGCACATTCGTGGTAATGCCCGTAGAGCCCTGCGGGGCGGGCGTATTGACCAGAACCCGGAACGCCGGCATACGGCGCGCGTATTCGAGAATCCGGGCGTCGTCCTGGGAGTAGATTACACAAGTGTGGCCCAGTCCGCCGAA
This sequence comes from Bryobacteraceae bacterium, assembly GCA_035526195.1. Taxonomy (GTDB): domain Bacteria; phylum Acidobacteriota; class Terriglobia; order Bryobacterales; family Bryobacteraceae; genus CADEFT01. Next base: position 18,148 of record DATLCW010000269.1, on the reverse strand, counting down.
TTTCAAAATAGCCTCGCAGGCATCGACGCAAGCGGCGAAATCGGGCACAAAATGTAGCGCCAGAACCGGAGACAGCTTCTCGGCGGAAAGCGGATGCTGTTTTCCGATGCCCTCAATCTCGACGGCAAGAATGGTGGTCTCGGGGGGAACCTGGAAGCCCGCCATTTGGGCGATCTTTTGCGGCGGCTGGCCGACACAATCGGCGTTTACCACCAGCTTGTCATTCAGCAGTACTTTGGCGAGCGCCTTCCCTTGCTCGGCGCTGCAGAGATACGCCTTCCGCGCTTTCAACTCCGCCAGCACTTTATCACGGAGGGTGTGCAGCGTCACGATCGCCTGCTCGCTCGAGCAGACGGTCCCATAATCGAAAGATTTGCCCTCCACCACTTTGCGCACCGCTTCGGCAATCTCAGCCGACTGCTCGATGCAGACGGGGACGTTGCCTGGGCCCACGCCAAACGCCGGCTTGCCGCTCGAGTAGGCGGCGCGCACGATACCGCTTCCCCCGGTGGAGAGAATGACGCCGGTTCTCGCGTGCCGCATCAATGCATTGGTGCCTTCCATGGTGGCGTTGTTAATGCACTGGATGAGATCGGAGGGCGCGCCCGCACCCACGGCGGCGCGATGCAGCACATCCACCGTGGCGCAGGTACAGGACTTGGCCCGGGGATGAGGACTGAGCACAATGGCGTTGCCGGATTTGAGCGCGATGATCGTTTTATAAATCGCCGTCGACGTCGGATTGGTGGTCGGGAGGATCGCTGCCACCACACCCACTGGTTCGGCAATCTCAATGATCTTTTCTTCTTTCCGCTCAGCAATCACGCCGATGGTTCTAAGGCCGCGAATGCGCCGCGGCAGCAGATCGGAACAAAGCAGGTTTTTGGCGAGCTTGCTCGGGACATTGCCATATCCGGTTTCCTGCACCGCAAGTTCCGCCAGCCGCGGCGACTCGGCCCGCGCCGCCGATGCCATCGCCTCTATGATGGCGTCCACCTGCTCCTGGGTGAACTTGCGGTATTCATGGAACGCCGCAAAGGCCCGATCGACCTTCGTGCGGACCTCCTGTACCGAAACCAGGTCCGTATCCTGCAACATGTGCTACTGAAGCCTGCTAGCCCAGCGGCTTGTCGTTCTTTTTCGCGCCGGGCAGAATCTTTTCCACTTCTTCATGCGGATTGGGGATCACGTGGACGGATACCAGTTCGCCTACACGGCGGGCCGCGGCGGCGCCGGCATCGGTGGCAGCTTTTACGGCGCCTACATCGCCGCGAACGGTAATCGTGACATAGCCGGCGCCGATGAACTCTTTGCCCGTGAGCGTGACGTTGGCCGTTTTGACCATGGCGTCGGCGGCTTCAATTGCGCCCACGAGACCTTTTGTTTCGACCATGCCAAGGGCTTCCATGCGAATCACCTGCTTTGCGAAAATCTTGCGAATTCTCACTGTATCACAGGGCTGATTCGGGGGACGCTCTGGCGCAGTCAATTCCGTCAAAACGCTGCACTCGCTGACCGGCGCTCGAACCTCCCGCATCGCCATCCGAGCACTCCCGTGTGATCCCGCCCATGCTTGGAAATCCCAGGCAGCAAGGCAGGCAACGGGTACCGCGGCGCTCAAGTTTTGACCCGGTACGCCGATATACTCATTAGCGTCTTCAAAGGGTTACGCGGCGGGTGCATCACCATGAGGCTATTGATTGGTATTTCGGGCGGACGGCCATGAGCGGGACCACTCCGGGTTTGGCTGTGATAGTTCGAGCCGGCACCCTGACGTGCGCGCTGCCAGTTTCCCAGGTTGTGGAAACCATGCGCCCACTTCCTGTCGAGCCGCTGGCAAACGCGCCGCGATTTGTGCGCGGGCTTGCCATCATACGGGGAGCGCCGGTTCCGGTGGTAGACCTCGGAGCCCTGCTCGGCGCGAACACGGACTGTCCCCCGGCGCGCTTTGTGACGGTTTGCGCAGCGGAGCGGAGGGTCGCCCTGGCGGTTGATGAGATACTCGGCGTGCGCGACCTTGAGCCCTTCTCGATCAGCGCCCTCCCGCCTCTCTTGCGGGAAGCTCGCTGCGAAATCATCGAGGCGCTTGGTTCCCTGGACGTGGAGTTGCTCCTGGTGCTGAAAGCGGGAGGGGTCATTCCTCCTGATGTATGGGACACGATTGACCACCGGGAGAACACCGTATGACCGCGGCTTTGGAACGCGCCGAAGTCGACCGTTTTCGCATGGTCATCGCCGGCCGCCTCGGCCTGCAGTTCGACGACGCCAAGCTCGAGTTCCTGGCAGATGTTCTTCGCCAGCGCTTGCAGGCCGGCGGCGGCACGAGCGCCGCTTATCTGGGGACGCTGGCCTCCAACTCCCGGGAGGAGTTGCGGCTACTCGCTTCTCACCTCACGGTCTCGGAAACCTATTTTCTTCGCAACCCCGATCACTTCCGCGCCTTAGCGGAACTGGCGCTGCCGGAGCGGATGAACGTCCGGAGCAGGAGCCGGAAACTGCGGCTACTCTCGGCTGGCTGCGCCTCCGGAGAAGAAGCATACTCGATTTCGATCATCTTGCGCGATCGCTTCCCGGAGGTAGCACAATGGGACGCAAGAATCAGGGGCATCGATGTGAATCCGGCGATGATCGAGAAGGCGGTACGCGCCAGCTACTCCCCGTGGTCGCTGCGGGAGACGCCCGCGGAGATACGAAACCGCTACTTCCGGAAAGAAAACAGCACCTTTGTATTAGACAAGACGGTGCGCGAGATCGTGTCGTTTGAGGAACGGAACCTGGCCGAGGAAGACCCGGAGTTTTGGAAAAAAGAAGAGTTTGACGTGATTTTCTGCCGGAACGTCATCATGTATCTCGTCTCGGATCTGATGCAACGGGTCGTCGAGCGTCTGACCAGAGCCTTGGCGCCGGGAGGTTTTCTCTTCCTTGGCCATGCCGAGACGCTGCGCGGACTCTCCCACGACTTTCACTTGCGTCACACACATGACACCTTCTACTACCAGAAGCGGGAGGACGCGGAGACTCGGCCCGTCATGAGCCAACCTCCAAACCGGCCCGCGCCGCCGGCGTACCAGGGGATCCCTTGGCCCGACGGGTCTTGGGTAGACGTGATCCGAACGGCGTCCGAGAGGATTCAGAATCTGGCCGATGACTGCGGCAAGCAAAGCAATCCGCACAGGTCCAAACGCCGTCCGGCCAATCCGTCGAAAAGTTCGACAAACCGTCACCCGCCGGTGGAGCTGGGACTGGCGCTGGAATTGCTTCGACAGGAAAAATTCCGCGAAGCCCTTGAAATTCTTCATAAACTGCCTCCCGAATCGACCTCCGATGCCGACACGCGGCTGCTTCGCGCGGTTCTGTTGACCAACTGCGGCGAGGTGTCCGCCGCGGAAGCCGTTTGCGCACAACTTCTGGCAGCGGATGACCTGAACGCGAACGCACATTACCTGATGGCGCTCTGCCGCGAGCACGCCGGCGATCGCCGCGGGGCCATGGAGCAGGACCGCCTGGCCATTCACCTCGATCCGGCCTTTGCCATCTCTCATCTTCACCTCGGGTTACTGGCGCAGCGTTCGGGCGACCTGGCCACGGCGCGACACCAACTGCAGCAGGCGGTGGTTCTTCTGCTGCGCGAGGATGCCTCGCGGATTTTGCTCCTCGGGGGAGGTTTCAGCCGGGAGGCACTGCTCGAGTTCAGCCGGGCCCAGCTTCGTTCCTGCGGAGGTCTGTCGTGAACGGATATTCCGCCTCGGCCAACGGGCGGCTGGCGGCAATGCGCCGGGCCTTTGATGGGGCCTTTGCTGCCCCCGCGCGGCTGCACGAGGCGGACCTGGAACCGCTGCTTCTCATCCGGGCGGGCGGCGAAGCGCTCGCGCTCAGAAGCCTTCACATCGCCAGACTCGCCAGAACCGGCCGCATTCTGCCGGTTCCAAGCCGCATCCCCGAGTTGTTGGGCATTACCGGCATCCGCGGCACGCTGACGGCGGTATTCGACCTCGCTGCCCTACTCGGCTTTTCTTCCGGCGGGGCGCAACCCCTTTGGCTCGCGCTGACCCGCGATGAGACGCCGGTCGCGCTCGCCTTTGACCAGGTGGAAGGACAGATCGCGGCGCCGCGCACCAGCCTCTATGAGCAGCCCTCCGCGGCTTGCGAGCACATCAGGCAAGTAGCACATATTGAGCCCACGGCGCGCGCCGTGGCAGACATTCCGGCCATCGTCGAGACGCTCCGACGGCGGGCCGGCCTGATCAACCCAGACAAGGAGTGACATTCGATGACTCGTTCGTGGACGTTTAATCAGAAGATATCCGTTGGTTTCGCCGTGGTCGTGGCTCTGTCGGCGCTCACGGCCGCGATCGCGGTTTATGCGCTCCGCGCCGTTGTGGCAAGTAAGGACCGGGTGATTACCGTGAACACCCGGAATCTGGCCAACGCCGCCAAGCTCGACGCAGCCGTCGAGCGGCAGGCCGCCGCTTTTCGGGGATTCCTCCTGACAGGGGAGGGCCGCTATCTAGAACAAAGAACCGCCGCGCAACGCGAACTCGAGGAACTGGTCCAGCAGTTGCAAAACCAGGTTTATACCGAGGAAGGCAAGCGGATGGTTGAGGAGATCAGCCGGACGCAGTCCGCCTATCAAAGCGCTCAGGAGCGGGTGATCGTAGTAAGAAGGACCATGACCGCGACTCAAATAGCGGCGCTCTTTGACAAAGAGGCAGCGCCCAGGAGGGACGCTCTCGCGAAAAGCGTCAAGGCGTTTACCGACAGCGAGGAGCATCTGCTGCGGCAGGGGATGATCGCATCTACAGACCGGGCCTCCCTGGCGATGACGCTGGTCTCGATTCTCGCAGTCGTGGCAGTGGTGCTCGCCGCGCTGGTCGCCTTCTTGCTGGCGCGCACGCTTTCACGCCAGATCGGCTCGGCCGTGCAGCACGTCCAAAGCTCTTCCACCGAGCTTCAGGCCGCGGCCAATCAACAGGCGTCGGGCGCCAAGGAATCCTCCACGGCAATGAACGAGATCGCCACCACCATGAGCGAGCTTCTGGCCACGTCGCGGCAGATTGCGGAGAGCGCGCAGCAGGTGGCGCACATCGCCCAGGAGACGGCGGCGGCGGCACGTATGGGAGACCAGACCGTCGAGAGAACTCAAGACGCCATCGGAAGTATCCGGCAGCAGGTAGACGTCATCGTCGGCCACATGCTGAATCTCGGGAAAAAATCTCAACAGATCGGGGCTGTCCTCGATATCATTAATGAGCTTGCCGAGCAAACCAACATCCTGTCGATCAACGCCACCATCGAGGCGGCTGGAGCCGGGGAGGCGGGCAAGCGGTTCGCCGTGGTGGGCGATGAAATTCGTAAGCTCGCCGACCGCGTGGCTGCCTCCACCAAGGAGATCCGCGGGCTCATCGACGAGATTCGCTCGGCGGTCAATACGACGGTTATGGCGACCGAGGGGGGGTCGAAAGCGGTGGATGCCGGGTTGAGCCATTTTGCGGAAGTCACCGGCTCGTTCCGGCAGATTACAGGTCTGGTAACTACCACGACCGATGCGGCGCGGGAAATTGAGCTGAGCACCAAGCAGCAGACGACCGCGGTCGAACAGGTGAACGCCGCCATCACCGGCGCCGCCCAGGCGACGCGTGAAACCGAGGCCAGTTCGAGCGAGACGTTGCAGACGGCGACGCAGCTCGCCAGTCTTTCCCGGGAACTGTCCCGGATCATTCAGCCGCAAGTGAGCGTGTAGGCGGGCATGACCAAAGACCCTTACAAGTACTTTCGCGTTGAGGCCCGCGAGCTCCTGGAGGGTCTGACCCAGGGCGTTCTGGAAATCGAGCAAGGCGGCGCCGGTCCGGACCGGGTCGCTGGCCTGCTGCGGCTTGCCCACACGCTCAAGGGTGCATCGCGCGTCGTTAAGCAACCGCTCATTGCCGAACTGGTCCACTCGATGGAAAGCGTGTTGGCGCCCCATCGCGACGGGCAAAACCCGGTGCCTGAGGAAAGCATCGGAGAGCTGCTTCGCCTGGCCGATGGGATCGCGAGCGGCCTGGCAGCCCTGGAAACGCCCCGGGAGCGCGGTGTTGCCGCGGCAGCGCGACCCGCTTCCGAAGAGCCCTTCGAGACCGTTCGCGTGGAAGTCGAAGAAGTAAATGCGGTCCTCGACAACCTCTCGGAGGGGAGCGTGCGGCTCACCGCGATTCGACAGGAGGCGGAGGGCCTCAAGCGGGCACGACGGCTGGCGCATCTGATGATCGAGCAGGTCAATTCCCGCGCCACACCGGCAGATGGCCTCATAAGTCCGAAGCTGCGAGGACTGGTTGAGGATCTGTCCACCTCCTTGGAGCGGCTCGATCGAGGTCTGGTAACCAATATCGAGCAGGCGGAGCGGGAACTTGCGCAGGCGCGCGAGCGCGCGGACCATCTTCGGCTTTTGACGGCAGGGACGATTTTTCCGTCACTGGCCCGGGCGGCGCGAAACGCTGCGCAGACCCTGGGAAAGCGCGTGGAGCTGGACCCGTCGGGCGGAGATATCCGGTTGGATGCCCACGTTCTAATGGTCCTCCGCGATGCCCTCCTTCACCTGGTCAGCAACGCCGTCGCGCACGGAATTGAAAGCGAGGAGGTGCGCCTCGCGGCCGGTAAACCGGCGGTCGCGCGGGTCGAACTTCGGGTCGAGCGGCGTGGCGGCAGCGTGGCGTTTATCTGCCGTGACGACGGCGCGGGCATCGACGTCGAGGCCATTCGCCGGGCCGCCGTGCGGCGGGGTGCCATTTCAGCGGACCGTGCTCAGAACCTGGATCTGAAGGATGCGATCGAACTCATTCTCGGGGGCGGCGTCAGCACGACCGGCACCGTCACGGAAGTTTCCGGACGCGGCATTGGTCTGGATGTTGTCCGGGCGGCGGCGGCGCGCCTGAAGGGGAACCTCACCATCGGGAGTGTGCCCGGCCGGGGCACCACGGTCGAGGTATGCGTTCCGGTTTCGCTGACATCGGTTGCGGTGCTGAACGTGGAGTCGGCCGGACTGGTCACCGCTATTCCACTCGATGCGGTGCGTCGGACGCTGCTCGTGGACGGCCCGGATCTGGTGCGTTCGGGACGTCAGGAATCCATCGCTTATGAGAGCAGGATGATTCCCTTCTTCCCGCTGTCCCAGGCGCTTGGCCTCCAGAATGGGACCGCCGGGCGCCGCGAGCGTTGGCCCACTGTTTTGGTCGCCTTCGGCCCGGCCCTGGTGGCCGTCGGGGTGGATCGTTTGCTGGGAGTCGGGACGGTATTGGTGCGCATGCTGCCAACCGTCGCCGCGGCGGACCCGGTAGTGGCAGGGGCGAGTCTGGACGCCGAGGGAAATCCTCGCCTGGTTCTCGATGCTGCCGGGCTGGCGGCCGCGGGAGACCGAACTCAGTCTCCGGCACCCACCCTGGCCGGGGCACGCCGGCCCATCCTCGTGATTGACGACTCACTGACCACCCGCATGCTTGAGCAGAGTATCCTTGAATCGGCCGGACATGTCGTTGAGCTGGCAACGTCGGCCGAAGAAGCTCTGGAAAAAGCGGCTGTCCGCAGCTACGGCCTGTTTCTCGTGGACGTCGAGATGCCGGGGATGGATGGCTTCGAGTTCGTCGCCAGAACGCGGGCCGATGCGGTTCTTAGGGATGTGCCGGCAATTCTGATGACCTCGCGGAATTCGGTTGAGGACCGGCAGCGTGGTAAAGAAGCAGGCGCGTGCGCCTATTTCGTCAAGAGCGAGTTTGACCAGAGCAATTTGCTGCAGACAATTCGACAGATGGTGACGCAGGCATGAAGAAAATCCACGTGCTTGTTGTCGAAGACTCGATCACCGTCCGCAAGCGGATCGTGGCCGTGCTCGGCGCCGACGCGGACATGGAAGTGGTCGGCGAGGCGGCGGACGGGAAAACGGGGATCGAGCTTTGCCGGAAATTGCGTCCGGACGTCGTGACCCTCGACATGATGCTCCCCGTGATGACCGGCCTGGCGGCCACGGAGTACATCATGGCGTATTGCCCTACGCCCATCCTCATTGTCTCCGCCTCCACCAATCGGGGGGAACTGTTCCGGACCTACTCCGCCCTGGCAGCCGGCGCGGTCGACGTTCTGGAAAAGCCCATCGGGGACGAGCCCGACGGAGCCTGGGAACGGAAGTTAATTTCCACCGTGAAGCTCGTCTCACGTATTAAGGTGATTACCCATCTGCAGGGACGGTTGAACAAATCTTCGTCGCGCGCGCTGCCGGAACTTCCTTCATTTCCCGCAGGCACCGCACCGGGGCCGTACCGCCTGGTGGGAATCGGCACCTCCACGGGAGGACCGGCAGCCTGCTTGGAAATCCTTCGGAACCTTCCGCCCCGCTTTCCGCTTCCCATCCTGCTGGTGATTCACATCGGACAGGCGTTCGGCGCAGCGCTGGCAGAGTGGCTTGACTCGCAGTCGGGCATTCGTGTGACTTGCGCCCGGGATGGAGAAGCATTGCCCCCGGTGGGCGAGCCCCGGGTGCTGATCGCCCCACCCGGCCACCATCTGGTGCTGCGCCAGGGACGCTTGCGGCTGACGGCGGATCCGGAACGCCATTCCTGTAAGCCCTCGGTCGATGTACTCTTTGAATCTCTGGCTCAGGAGCTGGCCGGGCAAAGCATCGCCTGCCTGTTGACCGGCATGGGCCGCGATGGCGCCGCGGGGCTTCTGGCCATCCGGCGCGAAGGCGGAAGAACTCTCGCCCAGGACCAGGCGACATCGGTGGTGTTCGGAATGCCTCAGGAGGCCATCCGCATCGGAGCCGCGGAGCGGGTGCTTGCGATTGGCCAGATCGCACCGGCGCTGACTGCGCTCGCTGGCTGCGACGGACGGGAGCAAGTCTGATGCCCGGCATCCTCATCGTGGACGACAGCCTGACGGTCCGCATGGATTTGCACGAAGCCTTCGAATCCGCTGGTTTTACGACTACGCTTTGTGAGACGGTCTCGGGCGCCCGCGAGGCCCTGGCCCGAAGCACCTTTTCCCTTATCATTCTGGATGTCCTCCTCCCGGATGGCGACGGAGTGGATCTGTTGCGGGAAATCAAAACCGCAGCCGCCACAGCGGGCACCCCGGTAATGCTGCTCACCACCGAAGCTGAGGTTCAAGACCGCATGCGTGGTCTTCAAACCGGCGCGGACGATTACGTCGGCAAGCCCTATGAGACCGCTTACGTGATTGGACGTGCGCGCCAGCTTGCCGGTAAATCGGGGAACGAACTCGCCTCCTCTGCCGCCACCCCAACGCTCCTGGTTATCGACGATAGCGCCACGGTTCGCGAAAGCCTCACCTCCGTGCTGAGCGCGGTGGGGTACTCCGTGGTCACGGCGGAAACCGGCGAGGAGGGATTACGCACAGCCGTCGCTGTAAGGCCCCAGGCGATCATCGTCGATGGAAACCTGCCCGGCGGCATCGACGGAGCCACGGTGATCCGGCGGATCAAACAAGATGTCGCCTTGCGCCACACGCCGTGCCTGCTCTTAACGGCCTCGGAGGAGCGCGAGGATGAGTTGCGGGCGCTCGAGGCGGGGGCGGACGGGTATCTCCGAAAGGAGGCCGACGCCAATGTTCTGCTGGCACGAATCACAGCCGCGTTGCGCTCGGCCAATACACCCTTCGTGGCGGTTTCCAATGCCTTGAGCTTGCTCGGCCCCAAGAAAATCCTCGCCGTGGATGACAGCGCGACATACCTGAACGAGGTTTCGGACGAGTTGCGCGCGGAGGGCTACGACGTCATCCTGGCGCGCTCCGGTCAGGAAGCACTCGACCTGCTCCGGGTTCAGCCCGTCGATTGCATCCTTCTGGACGTCATGATGCCAGGCCTGTCCGGGAATGAAACGTGCCGCCGCATCAAGGGCACACCGGCGTGGAAGGAGATCCCCCTGTTGATGCTCACGTCGCTCGATGAGCGTACTGCCATGGTTGATGGAATCAATGCCGGAGCTGACGACTACATTCCCAAGTCGGGCGACTTCGAAGTGTTGAGGGCCCGGCTGCGCGCGCAACTCCGGAGAAAACAGTACGAGGACGAGAACCAGCGAGTCCGCCAGGAATTGCTTCACAAAGAAATCGAGGCAGCCCAAGCCCGAGCCGCGCAGGAGATTGCCGAGACGCGAGCCTCCCTCAGCGTGGAACTCGAGCGAAAGAACAAGGAACTGGAGGCGTTCAGCTACTCCGTTTCTCACGACCTGCGGGCTCCACTGCGCAGCATCAATGGGTTTAGCCAGCTCCTTCTGCAGGAATACGTTGACCAGCTAACCCCGAAGGCTCAGGACTATGTCCGGCGCATTCATTCTGCCGGGGATCGCATGGGGCAACTGATTGACGACCTGCTGGAACTTTCCCGTGTGAGTCGCGCGGAACTGAACCGGCAACACGTAGATCTCTCTAATCTCGCGCGGATCGTAGCGGCGGAGTTAGAAAAAAGGGAACCCCAACGCCAGCTTGCGATTGCCGTTGAGGATGGTCTTATGGTTGAAGCGGACACCCGCCTGCTGCGCGTTGTGCTCGAAAATCTGTTCGGAAACGCCTTCAAGTTCACGGCTAAGACGCTGCAGGCACGCATCGAAATCGGGGCCATCCCCGCCCCGGAAGGCCCGGTTTACTTCGTGCGCGATAACGGTGTGGGCTTCGACATGGCTTATGCTCACAAGCTCTTCGCGCCCTTTCAAAGACTGCACACGGAATCAGCTTTCCCCGGTACGGGGATCGGCCTGTCCACCGTTTACCGGATCATTGACCGGCATGGAGGTCGTGTGTGGGCGGAAGGCGACGTCGGGCACGGGGCTGCGTTTTTTTTCACGCTGGGCGCGAACGATGCCGGAGGTGGAAAGTGATCCGCAATCGAATCATCCTGCTTGTCGAGGACAACCCCGATGACGTGGAACTGGCCTTGCGGGCCTTCGAGATCAACGAGATTGCCAACAAAATTGTGGTCGCCAACGATGGCCAGGAAGCCCTGGATTACCTCTTCGCCGAGGGCATTCACGCGGGGCGTCCGCCGGCTGCCATGCCGGACGTCGTGTTGCTCGATTTGAAACTGCCCCGGCTCGATGGGCATGAGGTACTGCGGCGCATCCGGATGGATGCGCGAACCAACCGCTTACCCGTTGTCGTGCTCTCCTCCAGTAATGAAGAGCGGGATATCTCCGCCAGTTATGATCTGGGCGCCAATAGCTTCGTGCGGAAGCCCCTGGACCTGGGCGAGTTCATCAAAGCGGTACGCGAGCTCGGCTCGTACTGGCTGCTGACGAACCAGGTGCCGTGGAAATGGGGGCGGGCACAGCGGGTCCCCTAGAGCAATCGTAGCTACCAGACTGGCCCAGGTCACTCCTTTCCGGCCAAGCCTTGCTCGTCAAAGTAACGGGATGGTTTCCGTCGAAACCATCCTCTCCGCCGCTGCCACGTTCCTCCTGCCAAACGGCAATCCAGTACTGCCAAGCCTTTCGTACTGTATTATGGGCCGAACTGCGCAGGTAAACTCGACACTATGCTCCGGTTACGTTCCTGGATTGGAAACATGCTTGCTTGGAGTGCTCTACTGATTGGTGTCGATGTCCACGGCGCCCATAGTTCCCACACACGGCTGACCGTAACCGTGCGGCCGGCGGTAGCAATGAGCCGGCAGGGAGAAGATGCAATTGGCGTGAAAATCCGTCTTGCCCCTCAAGCACAGGCGAAACTCTGGAGAGACGAGTTTTGCGGCGCTCCGCCTCAAGAAGCATTCTTGCTCTCTCAGTCCGGGACCTATACCGTCCCGCTATCGCGAATAGACGGTTCGGGGAGCCGGGTTTGTCTCTCGTCTTCCGATGGAAGCTTGCACGCCGCACTTCCACTTGCGGGTATCGCCAAATAGCGAGGCGGCACACTATCGATTGAGGGGATCGAAGGCCGGCGGCAACACCAGTTTGCGCACCGGCTTCTTCGGCTCCTCGATAGTAAAGCCAAACTTCAGTTGACCCCCATCGGCGCCCGCGCTCACGGCCACCGGCAATTTTGCGGAAGTAGACATTACAGCGAACGGCGGGAGGGATTTCTCAACCAGTTCGATCTCATAGTTTCCCTCGGCCACGTTGTAGAAGCAAAAGTTCCCGCTTGTGTCGGGTGTGGTATAGCGACCGGCCGGCGACAACTTCAGTATTACGTTTTCGACCTGGGCTCCGGCGGGTGCGACGACGGTTCCGCGAACCAGGCCCAGTGCCACGACATCCAGTTCGACGCGCACTCGTTTCCCGGGGCGGAGGAGCACGGTGGTCTCCCCTGCCGTACCAGGGTTGAAGTCTGAGGGTAACTGGTCTATCGCGAGGCCCACCTTGCGCGCGCCTTCGCCTACATCCTCGAACCATAAACGACCGTTGGCATCCGTCAAGACAGGCGCTCCCCCGTCCAGCGACACGGGAATACCTTCCACCGGGCGTCTTCCCGTGGGCGTTAACGACGATACAAATACTTCCACCGAGCCCTTGAGCAGGTTCTCCCCGATGGCCGCTCCAGCCGGGTTGGAACTGACCGGCGCCGGCGGGCCCCAGCTGAAGCGCTTGGTCATCCGAAAATACACACTCCACTGATTGAGAGCCGAGAGGATTGACGGTATGAAAACACCCTGCCCCTGGAGAACGAAAACGTTCTGTGGATTCAGTTCCGCGATCAGGTTATTGCGAAACGCCTCTGCCTGGAGGTCCCAGCCCTGGGCGAGGTGGATCGAGGCTCCCAGCACGGTGGTGCTGACGGCGTTGGTGGCGAACAGCGTGCGGTTTGCGAGATCGTTGCCACTCTCGATGTTGGCATAAGCCGAGAAGTGCCTGAGGTTGAGCTGGGCATTTCCCCGTACAAATATGCTGGTTTTGGATTGCAGTCCGATCAACCGTTGCGCACGAACCGCACCGCCGAATGAAAACCATCTGTGCTGAAAGACGTCCTCGACCTCGGCCGTCCGCTGGCGCTCCAAACCAAGGCGGCTGAGCTGCCTGAACTCGCGGGCGGCCAGCCTGAGACTGTGGCGCTGAATCGGGCGCGCCAGCGTGACTTGGAGCTGATTGCTTTTAGCTCGCTGCCATGGATCCGCGTCACTTTCGCGAGTGCCGAGTGTGATCTCCGACAATTGTCCACTGAGAGAGAAGCGCGCGGGCAGCGTCAGGGAGGCGCCTGCTGTTTTTCCGGTGCTACGGATGGTCGCTGTTCGGGGATCGCGAGCCACATTATTGATATAGTCGCTCACGCTGGCATACAGTTCCATCCGCGAGTGCGGCCGCAGTTTGACCTCGCCAAAAGGGCCGCGACGGTCACCCAGATAGTAACCGAGCAAAGGGAGAAAGGAATCAGTCTGATAGAGGTAGTTGGCTTTCAGCGTGAAGCGGTTGGTCTCAAGCAGCGGGCCCGTGGTGAACGATACCGGCCCACTATGCCCGCCGGAAGCCCCCTGCCGGGAAGCAGCCGATACCGCCGCCTCTCCATACCACTTGAGCGAGCCCGCCAGCGTATACAATGCGTCGAACGCGGCTGTCGTGGCGGATTGAATGGTAGTCGTGTGCGCGGCCAGGTACGGAGACCTGCCTAACTCCTCGAGCTTGTTGGATAGACGAAGGAGACGCGCTCCGAGCAGCAGCCGCTCTCCTGCCTTCTGGCGGAGGTAGACGCCCGTCATCGTCTGCGGCGTGTTCAGCCGCAATGGTACGCGCACGCCAGCCTGCAGAGTCTGGGTTCCGAAAAGAAAGCCGAAGGTACGGCCGCTGTGAGTGGCCTCGACAGATACGCCGCGTCCAGTGATTTCGGGGTAGTACAGGTTATTGAAGGCAACGTCCAGTAACCGTCCGGAAAGGCGGAAGTCGCCGCCGCGAAGGGTCCAGTAGTATCCGATCCGCGGAAGCCCTTTCAATTCGATAAAGGTGTCCCCGGTCCGGAAGCGCCCGTCACTGGCGGCTGGCACCAAGCTCAGGCTGAGGACTCCGGCCTGCGGGAGGACTTGGCGAAATCCGAGCGTCAGCCCGGAGACGTTGGCGACCCGTCTGGAACCATTGGTCAGGTAATACTGCTGGAAGCCGATTTCGGCTTCCCTGACCCTCTCCTGCGCCCACGCAGCGGCGTGAAGACCGGCAAGACAAGCCAATGCCCTCAGGGAAGGGTGTGCCGCGCGTGGCATTTACGGTTTCGGAGCCTCCGTTGAAACCTCCGCGGAAGCCTCTTGGATCTCTTTGCCCACATCGACGCGGGCGCGAATCGTGTAGCGGCCGGGCACAAGTTCCTTCTTCAACGGCAGCAGAAACCGCTGTTTGCGCCGTGGAAGAACCGGGAAGGAAGCGATGTCTTGCGTCTCCAGGACCTTTCCGGCTGCATCCTCCACGACAACCTGTCCCTGCGGGCGATAAAGCTTTTGCCCGCTATTTCCCATTACCAACACGCCACGCCACTGAGTTCGGGCACCGGCGGCAACGGGTTCGAGCAGGAGTCCGAGGATCTCTCCGTGCGGGGCTGGCTGGCCCACGATGGGATAGAGTACGGAAACTACGCGAACAGCGGTACGCACGCCAATCCCCTCCATGTCTTCTTTAGTGGGCATGCTGATAAAGCCGATCGCGCAGTGGTAGCTCTGCTCCTTCGCGCCGGCCGGGACGCGGACGGTGTAGCGGACTGGAAGCTGACTGCGCGGCTCGACCTCGGCCTCCATTGGGTTGACGGAGACCCATTTACGACAGGAGTACTGGGCCTCGGAAGCCGCGTCCGGCAGGAACTGCGGCGTCTGGTTCTCGTCCACAAAGAAGTCCAGTAGCTCGGTTCGCACCCGGACACGATTCGCGGCCGAATTGTTCAGCATCAGTGTGCCGGAATAGGACTTGTCGCTTACGGCTGGAAACTCCAGGCGCATCGGGGTGAGCCCAAGTCCGACTTGCGCCGGAAGGGGAAGGGCCATAAGCGCTGCAACCAGCACGCAGGGGCTCCAGCGCCAAAGGTCTGCCTTTACGGAGCGTTGACAGTATAAGTAAGTGTAAGTGTGCATGATGAATTCGCCACATATCGCCAGCTTTCGGCCAGAGTATAATTGATCAAAACCAGGTAGGATTGCGTTCCATCCCCTTCGACGCCCGCCGCCACTTGTTGCGCGACTGTCGACAGGGTCATGGCGCCGCCGCATGAGCCTGTCCCACCGCCTCCGCCGACTGACGCGCTCGCGCAGGCCACGCTAACCGCAGACACAGGGACGGTGGAGCACCCGGTAAACGTGCTCGCCGACGCCTGCACGCTAATGGTCCAGCTTTGCAGGGGAGAACCGTTCTGGACCGTCCAACTGATCGTAGCCGAGGAGGAGCCAGAGACGACGCCGGCATTCGGATTGGTTGCCGGGAAGCTAATCGTACCCGGCGTCGCCATGAGAGAATTGATGGTCCCAAAAGCGAGGCCGAAATTGGGCACTGCGCACCCACCACCGCGGAGACCGGCAGCGGCGGCGGGCATCGCCGCCCAAAAGGACATGGCAGCGAAAAGCAGTGTCTTGCACATGGCGCTTAGGTCGCGCTCATGGTCAGCGTCACGGTCGTGCTGTAAGTGCCAGTTTTGTAGGTGGGCCGGTCCGCCAGCGACCAGCTGATGGTAGCGGAGTCGCCGGCATCGTTGGAATGCGCGTCGGCCCCGAAGGAAAGGACGTTCGTCCCAGCGGACGCGCTGGCCGTCGTTGACGAACCGTTGGCGGTGCCGACGCCCGTTGTGGCGGCAGTGTAGGACACATCAGCCGTGGTGGGTGCGCCGGTGCCGGTGAATTCAGTGGTTACCTGGGCCGTGACGCTGCCGGTGCCGGTTGTTGGCGAAGTCCGAACCTTATAGGTGAATGTCGTGTTGCCGGTATAGGCCTCGAACTCTGTCCCGCCCTTGGAGAGCGTGGGGCTCGCGGTGACGGTAATGGAAGCTTCCGCCGCTACGGTTACGCTAAGTGTGGTTGTAGCCGTGTCCGTGGCCCCAAACATCGCAGGAGCCGCCGCCAGGCCGAGCATGGCGAGGGCGAATTTGATCTGTTTCAAACTGTTCATAGTGTTCCTTTTTTCTAGTGTTGTATCTAAACGGTGCTAATTGTAAAAGTGATTTGCGCCGAATAAGTCCCCGTTTTGTACTGGGGCTTGTTCGGTGCGGAAAACTGCAGTTGAACCGTGTTCGGGTCCTGGGCGCTGCACGCGCCCCCTCCCCCGGTGCAGACTCCACCCGGTAGAGATAGTACGGACGTCTGACTGCCGGTCTGCAGGGTTTGACTCCCCGAGCAGCCAGTCCCCAAGGTCGCTCCCGCACAGGAGTACGTCACTGTCGCGACAATTGGCCCCCCCGCGGGAGCAAACTCGGAGGTGGCTTGCACGGTGACGGAACCGCCCCCTCCGCCCTGGGTGCGGGCCCAGTAGCTGACGAGCATTTCGCCGGCGAAGCTTCCAAAACGTGTGTTGGAACCCGACAGAGTCATGCCTGCCGGAACGGAAAGCTTTCCGGCCGGCGATATTGTTGCCGACAAGGTCTGCGCTGTCGTTTGAATGTCTCCGGCTCCGGGAATGGGCAGAAGCAGTAATAGCGCGTACCGGGCCGCACCGGGAACGGTGGCGAGCCGGAAGGCGCTTCGCACTTTAGCGCTGATGGTCAGCGTATGCATCGCCCGCATGCAGTACATTTCATATACACATGTAATCGGCGCGGATTGCGGACAGCACATAGTACGGCTGTACCAGATTTATTAAAAATAAACCTAGTATCTCCCACCGTGGCGGGATAGTTCGATACATTTTTCCACTATTTGTATAACAACGTACTAAATTCTGAAGATTCCGTACTTCTTCAGCCGGATGCGGACTGGGGGGACTTTCCAGCTGCGCACGCTCTTCACTCGTGGCGCCAGATATGGTCTGGGGAGCAGTAGCTTCACGCAGGGTTTTATCCGAGCGGGGGGCGCGCTTGCCTCGTACTGGCTGGTAACGAAGTCAGCCGCCCTAAACTGGAGGCGGGAGCCGCAGCGCCCCCCTCACCATCGCAACTTCAGCGTAGACGAAGCCGCGATTACGGGCTGCCTTAGCCTATAGGCTAAGGATCAAATTCTTATAACGAGGCAATGAAGCCGCCTCGGACTTGTCTTCCCAACGATTAGAAGCGCTCATGCCGCTAATAGCGGCCCATAACAGGAAAGGAACTCGCGAGGTGGGGCTGCACCCACGCGGTCCGCTGTGCGCAGGTTCCTCAAAAGCGGCCTGTTGCCCGCAAAAGATCCTTTTTGACAGAGTACTGAGCTCTAAGGGATTGCCTTATGCACAACTTCAGACAAAATGCCGATAGTAAGAACGGTATTGCTCGTTATGCTAAGTGACAAGCAGGGATCAACGAATCACCCTGGGGAAGAACCCGTCATGGACTCGCCACTACGAATTCTCTTATTGGAGGACAACCCCGCGGATGCGGAGTTAATCCTGGCAACCTTGGAAAAAGACGGCATCCGTTGTGAAGCTTCGCGCGTGGAAACGCAGGATGACTTCCGTGTCGCCATCGAAAACAGCAGCTTCAACCTGATTCTCGCGGACTGCTCGCTGCCGTCTTTTGATGGTCTCTCAGCCCTGCAGATTACCAAAGAGATCAATGCCATCCGTACCGGCTCAGAAGAGAAGATCCCCGAGACACCATTCATTTTCGTTACCGGCTCAATAGGCGAGGAACTGGCCATCGATACTCTCAAGCGCGGAGCCACGGATTATGTATTGAAATGGCGGCTGTCCCGGCTTGCCCCGGCGGTGCGCCGCGCGATCGCCGAAGCCGAGGAGCGGGCGGCAACCCTGGACGCACAGCGATCCCGCTCCAAGGCCGAGTCGTTGTTCCGAAGTCTGTTCGACCAGGTTGCCGCAGGTGTGGTGATCGCCGATCTTGAGAGTCGAATCATCAAGTCCAACGGCGCGCTTCAAACTATGCTCGGCTACGGCGAAACGGAACTCCAGGGGATGCCGCTGTCCCGGCTGAGGCATCCCGAGGACAGTGACGCCAGTCTTCCGGCTCCTGAGAGGTTAGTACCTCTACATTCAGATCCTGCGTGAAGCAGGCAGGAAAAGCAACTTAGGCGACGCGGCCGTAGGCCAGTTGCGGGATGATCACCAGTTCCCGGAGTTTGAGGCCAGCG
>DATLCW010000260.1:0-13709 GCA_035526195.1 Bryobacteraceae bacterium | reverse complement strand
CCTGTTCATCGGTTCCGGAGTCATCGAGGCTGGCTGCAAAACTCTCATCGGGGCTCGCCTGAAACAGTCTGGAATGTTCTGGACAGTCGAAGGTGCCAACCAGATCATAGCCCTACGCTGCTGCCGCCTCAGCGGCAAATTGGAAGACTTTTGGGCCGATCAGGTAGCCGCCTAGTCATCACTTTTGAGACGCGCACCCAAGCCGGCTCAACGCGGTGTGAACGCAATCGCCCTCGGAAGCACTTGTTCGTAAACCGGATCGCGCCCAAGAATCGCCAACTCTTCCCGCATCAGCTCGAAATCCGAATCCAACGTAAACGGAACGCTTCCCACGACTCCATTAGTCATCAAATGGAGTGCCGCGGCGGCGCGGGAAAATGACAAGGAAATGCCCGGTCCTGTCATTTCCACACTCTGGATGGCCTCTGTTCCCGCGCCTGACCAAAACCTTACATCGGCCTGAGACCCTATATGCCGTGCCAGCCAAGCCCCCAGGTACCAGGCTTGTGTTGACGGCCCGCCTTCCGCATGGGTAATCGCAATCTGCCCGATGTCCTTAAGCCGCGCGAGAATCTCACCATCCTCAAAAACGCAGGCGACGGACTCCCTCCATCGGGTTACGGCAGTCCAGGCCAAATCGCGAATCTGGTGGCCCACCGTGCGCAAATTCGTAATGTGCTGCAGCATGGATGCGGGTGTGGAAGAGCGCCGCGAATCCACAATCGTGGTCCCGGCGATCGCCAGCAACGGCTGGAAGGCCCAGGAACTGAACAGGTGCGGACTGCGGCATACCAGCACCACTGGTAAATCCGGCGCCATGAGCGCGTGCACCAGGCGTGGCAAATCCTTCAGGCTGCCTTCCGACGCTTTCAATTCGATTTGTTCACAACAAATCTGCTGGCGTTTGCCGAAAGGCATCCAGCATTGAGCAAACACGTTGGATTCGAGAAGCGGGTCGTTTCCATTCCGGATGCGCAGCACAATGGCGCGGCTGGGATGAGCGTGCATGATCTCGGCGATCATCTCGCCGAGCGCGGCAGCTTCTTCCTCCTCGTCGGCAGCCATAATCAGCGTCATCGCGCAGGCGCGCAACACGCCGTTTTCATCGGATTCGCCGAGCGACCTCCAGAGCTGCGTGAGTTCCTTAAGGATCCCCTCCGGCGTAACGGCGGTGGACATCTACGGCACCCTCCATACGTGACCGCGGCGCGCGAGCATCTGATCGCTGGTCTTGGGGCCCCAGGTGGAAGCCTCATAGTTGGGGAAATCGAACTTCCGCGCCGACCAGTAATTCAGAATGGGCTGTACCACCCGCCACGAAGCCATCACCATGTCCTGGCGAGTATATAACGTGGCGTCCCCCGCCATCGCGTCCACCAGCAGCGTTTCATAAGCGGTGGGAGTACGGACGCCGAAGCTCGAACCGTAATTGAAGTCCATCGAAACGGGGCGAATCTTCATACCACTGCCGGGATTCTTAGAAAGAAACCGCAGCGAAATGCCTTCCTCCGGCTGGATACGAATGATGAGGAGGTTGGGACGCACGTGATTATCGCGCTCAAACAAAGAGAGCGGGGCGGCGTTGAAATGGATCGCAATATCCGTGACCCGTTTAGGGAGGCGTTTGCCGGTACGAATATAAAATGGCACTCCGGCCCATCGCCAGTTGTCCACCAGCAAAGTTACGGCCGCATAGGTCTCGGTATTGCTTTTGAGATCGACCCCCGGTTCCTGGCGGAATCCGGGAAGCTCCGTATTGCCGATGCGGCCGGGTCCATACTGCCCGGGCACCGCATGCAGGGGGACCTCTTCTTCTTTAAAAATGCGAATCGAGCGCAGGAGTTTAGCGCGCTCATCCCGCACGGCGTCCGGTTCATACACTGCGGACGGCTCCATGGCGATGGTGGCCATCACCTGCAGCAGATGATTCTGGATCATATCCCGTAAGGCGCCCGATTCCTGATAGTACGCCCCACGTCCTTCCACGCCGATGGATTCGGCCGCGGTAATTTGAACATGATTCACGTAGCGGCGGTTCCAAAGGGGTTCGAAGATGCCGTTGGCAAAGCGAAAAGCGAGTACATTCTGTACGGTCTCTTTCCCCAGGTAATGATCGATTCGATAAATGTCGCGCTCGGGAAATACCGCCTGCAGACGCTCATTGAGATGGGCAGCGCTCTCCAGGTCGCGGCCGAAAGGCTTCTCCACCACCACCCGCCGCCAACCTTTTCCCGCTGCCAGCCCGGCGGCTCCCAGTTGCGCCACCACCATTTCATATTGTGACGGCTGAATCGAGAGATAGAAGAGAACATTGCCGCCGGCGGTGGCCTCGTGCGGCGTCAATCTCACCGCCAGCGATTTGTAGAAAGCCGCATCCTGAAGGTCTCCGGGGACGTAAAACAGCGCCCGGGCGAATTCCTCCCAGAGAGCTTCTTCGAATGGGCTATCTTCAAGGAATTCCTTGACGCTCTCTTTCATTCTGGCGCGGTAATCGTCGTCAGACATGGCCGTGCGGGAGTTTCCAAAAATCACATATCCCGGGGGCAGCCGGTGTTCAAAAGCCAGCCGGTAAAGCGCCGGCATGAGCTTGCGCTTGGTGAGGTCGCCGTTGGCGCCGAAGATCACAATGGCGCAGGGTGGAACGCGGCGATCAAACCGCAGCGGGTCCTGAAAAGGGTTGACTGCCTCATCCATGGAACCAAGGTAACACGGGGTTTATCTGGATCCTGCCCGGTTTGTTGCTCTTAGACCGCCGTTCGCGACCCTTGGTACCGGGCCGCGAGAGTGCTATTGTAATGGCCAGGTAACTGTGTTAACGTTTTTTCATGCTAGCTGGTCTTTCGGTGATTGGCTGGTAAAAGTTGATCGATGATTCTGACCCACCGAGCCACGACAAAAATCCCTAACAACCCGACTCGGCGTGGTATCCCAGGAAGGAGATTGCCTGTCTATGGAGAACACGCAGGACGAACTGAAAACGCACCTGATGCAATCCAGTGATGAGTTCCGCCAGCTGGCGGCGCAGCATGCCGACTACAAAAAGCGCGTGACGGAACTGGAATTCAAGTCGCACCCAACCCCGGAGGAGATTCTGGAAGAGGCGCGGCTGAAAAAGTTAAAGCTACAGATAAAGGATCAGATGACGGAGCTGCTGAACCGGCACAGGGAGCATCAGCACGTCTGATTGCATGAGGTGCGAATTTCTCGGAAAGGCCCGATCCGGTTTTACCCGGCGCGGGCCTTTTCATTGAAGAAGGGTACGCCCCGAACCAACCGCTCGAACGCCGGCGTGATTCGCGAAACGGGAACTGTTTCGTGAAAACATCCGCCCGCCTACGGTAGCTAGCGGCCATCGCCGTTCACTCTGCGATTTCGTCCGGGATTTCGATCGCAACTTTCACGGAGCGGCGGCTCGCGCCCATGACGGGGAGCGACCCTGCTTGCTTCGCCATACCGCTACGCCGCGGAAAACTGCAAGAATACGGTATCCGCCATTTGCGCCGGCTATACAAACGGAATGCACACCAATCGTCTCGCACAAGAAAAAAGTCCTTATCTGCTCCAACACGCCCACAACCCGGTGAATTGGTACCCATGGGGTGAAGAAGCGTTCGATAAAGCCCGAATCGAGGATAAGCCGATCTTCCTTTCCATCGGCTACAGCACCTGCCATTGGTGCCACGTGATGGAGCGGGAGAGCTTCGAATCCGAAGCCGTGGCGGAAGTGCTGAACCGCCACTTTATTCCGATCAAAGTGGATCGCGAAGAACGCCCCGACGTCGATCGTATCTATATGACTTTCGTTCAGGCGACTTCCGGCGGGGGCGGCTGGCCGATGTCGGTCTGGCTTACGCCGGACCGCAAGCCGTTCTATGGGGGTACCTATTTTCCGCCCGAAAACCGCTTCGGGCGCCCTGGCTTTGTGACCGTCCTCGAGCACCTCGCCCAGTCCTGGTCTTCCGATCGAGCCCGGATCGTGGAGTCGAGCGGAGATGTCGTGACCCAACTCCAGGCGATGGTGGCATCGGGAACTCCCGCGTCCGCCCTCGATGAGCGTGCTGCCGACTCCTGCTTCTTCGCCTTCCGCCGGATGTTCGATACGCGCCTCGGAGGCTTCGGCAACGCACCCAAGTTCCCGCGTCCGGTGCAGTTCTATTTTCTCCATCGCTATGCGGCGCTGACGCACAACGAGGAGGCGATGGAAATGTCGCTCCTGACGCTTCGGGAGATGTACAAAGGAGGCATGTACGACCAGTTGGGAGGCGGGTTCCATCGTTACTCCGTGGATGCGCGCTGGTTTGTGCCGCACTTCGAGAAAATGCTATACGATCAGGCGCAGCTCGCAAGCTCCTATGTTGAGGCGTACCAGATTACCGGGGAGGCCTTCTACGCGAACGTGGCCCGCGAAACCCTCGATTACGTGCTCCGCGACATGACAGACTCGCGCGGGGGATTCTATTCCGCCGAAGATGCGGACAGCGTGATCGATCCCGCGGAGCCGAAACATAAAGGGGAAGGGGCGTTCTATATCTTTACAGCGAGTGAGATTCAAGAAGTGGTGCGGCAGCCCGAATCGGACTGGTTTTCCTATCGCTATGGCGTGGAACCAGGCGGCAATGTACACGAAGATCCCCATGGCGAATTCACCGGCGCGAACATTCTTTACCAGGCGCACACGATAGAACAGACCGCGCAACATTTCGGGATTCCCTCAACTGGTATGGAACGGGCGCTCGCCGCCGCTTCGAAAAAGCTGCTCGATCGCCGCGTCGCTACCCGCGTGCGCCCTCATCTCGACGATAAGGTGCTCACCGCCTGGAATGGGCTCATGATTTCGGCATTCGCCAAAGCTGCTCAGGCACTGGATGAACCCCGCTACCTCGACGCCGCGCTGAGGGCCGCCCGTTTTATCCTTACGGAAATGTATCCGGACGGTATCCTGCTGCGGCGCTATCGCGACGGGGATGCGGCAATCGGCGGGTTTCTCGACGACTACGCATTCTTTGTGCAGGGATTGCTCGATCTCTATGAGGCGGCATTCGACGCGAAGCTCCTCGAGATGGCTGCCGTCCTTTCCCGAAGAATGGTCGAACGATTTGAAGACCGGGAGTCGGGCGCATTTTTCAGCACCGCGGAAGGTGATGAGAGCCTGGTGTTGCGGATTAAAGACGATTACGACGGTGCTGAGCCTTCAGGCAATTCCGTCGCTCTGATGAATCTCCTGCGCCTGGCGAGGATTACCAACGACGGCCTGTTCCGCGATTCGGCCGCGAGGGCCTTAGACGCTTTTGCGGGCCGCATCGCCGGCGCCGGTGTTACTGTGCCGCAGATGGTGGCGGCGTACCTGTTCAGCCAGGCCAAGCCCAAACAAATCATTCTCGCCGGTGAGCGTGATTCTCCCGGCATGCGGGCGATGGTCCAGGCTTTGAATGCCCGGTTTCTTCCTCACTCGATCAAACTGCTGGCCGATGGGACGCTCGCGGCCTGGTTGCCGGCGGTGCGGGACATGCAGCCGCTCGAGGGCAAAGCCACGGCGTATATCTGCGAGAATTTTGCCTGTCAGTTGCCCACCTCCGATCTTGAGCATTTATCAAGTTGCTAGAATAGTGCATTCGCTTTGAAGGAGGAAACCTATATGGAAAGACCTGGTGCAACTACGCTCCGAGGCAACCCGCTGACTTTGGTCGGCCCTGAATTAAAGGAGGGCGACGCGGCCCCGAATTTCGAGATGGTGGATACCGGCTTGCAGCCGGTTGACCTGGACAAGACCGGGAATACCGTGCGCATTTTCAGCGTGGTGCCGTCGCTGGACACTCCCGTGTGCGATATGCAGACCAAACGTTTTAATGAGGAGGCGTCGCGGCTTCCCGGCGTGGACATCATCACGGTAAGCATGGATCTGCCGTTTGCCCAGAAACGCTGGTGCGGCGCCTTCGGCATCGACAAGGTGAAAATGCTTTCCGATCATAAGACAGGGTCGTTCGGAGAGGCCTACGGAACCATGATCAAGGAATTGCGCATCGAGAGCCGCGCCATTTTTGTGGTTGACCGGAAGAATGTCGTGCGCCATGCGGAGTACGTCAAGGAAGTGGCGGATCATCCGAATTACGAAACGGCGCTGGACGCCGCCAAGACCGCGGCCGGGTAAACACGGCAAACGCGCGCAGGGCGATGATTCCCCGGCGCGCCCCTGTAGATCCCTACTCGCAGCGGTTGCCGCGAACCGTATTCGCCTCCGGTCTGATTCCCGGCGCAGCCACTACGCACCATTTGCTCATCCCGTATCCCTGCAAAACGTTGCCTTCCACGACATTCGATTTGGCCGGCGAGGGACGGTGCGCCCCCTTGCCGAGATAGATTCCACTGCGCAGAAGGTCAGGCTCATCCACTTTGTAGAGGCAGCCGATTTTCAGATTGTCGTTGCAATGGGCCATGTTCACGTTGCGGAAAATGTTTCCCTTCACCAGATGGCCTTCGCCGATGAGAAACACGCCGCCGAAACGGAATCCGGTCATTGTGTTCGAAACAATTTCGATTCCCCGTGATTCCATGCCGGGATTGCTGTTATTCAGCACAATGGCGTAGTGGCCGTGTGGATAGGCGTCCACCGGGCGGCGATTCAGGCATTCATTGCGTTCCACCAGCCCGTGATGGAAGCCATCGAGGTCCATGCATTTTCCGTTCACTTCCTCAAAGCGATTGTTCGAATAGACGCTCCTCTCGACATTGCCGGCTGTATCCACCGCCACTGGCACCGCCCCATGCTCCACATCCACGATCTCCGCCGGGTAGCCGATAAAACCGCCGGTGTTGTCCGCTATCTTCAAATCCACCGCGTGCCCAGCCTGTAAAGCGTCCCGGCCGATGTAGCGCAGATCATTCTGAACGAACTCCCCCTTCTTATTGCGGGCGGATGTATAAAGAGAGTGCGTCCAGATCCCATTTCCGCGGATGTTCCTCAGCTTCGACTTTCGCACGAGAAAGCCTTCGCACCCCTCCTCAAACAGAATCCCGCCGGTCGCATTGTTCATGCCCTTTTCGTCGAGCGAGCCGGAATCTCCGACGAACACTTCTTCCACCGTGACGTTCTTACTGCGGCTGGCCAGCACAGCGTAGCTGATCACACTCCGGATGGTCATTTTGGACAGGGTGACACCGTCCGAATCTTCGATGACGATGCCGTTGTCCTTGTTCCACCGCACCATGGACTGATCCGAAGGAGGTAGCCCGAAGCGTCTATCCCACTGCTCGCGATTCCCATCGAGAACTATATTTTCCAGACGAACGTTCCGCGATCCGCGCACGATAATCGCAGCGGGCCCTTGGAACTTCATCCGCAACTTACTCCGGCCATCTCCCCTCACCGTCAAATCATGTGCTCCGTCTATGACTAGCGGCGCACTCAAATCGGCATTCCCCGATGGTAGCGTCACCTCGCCGGTCTTTACCGCCAGAGCATCGCGCAAACGGGATTCTTTGCGGCAGCCGGACAGCAGCAGGAATGCCAGCAACAGCGTAACTTTCATCGTTGTTAGTGTGGCCGCAATCGGACAGTTCGTCAAGCATGGCTGCACTGGGATGCTTGCTAGACTACTACCGTATCCATGCCCGTCCACTTCGATGCCTGCGCGCTGTCTCCTCTCGAACCCTTAACCGCCTCGGCGCCGGCCGGATTCGTGATTGGAGTTATCGGAGACTGCGGCTCCGGCAAGCAAACGCTGCTGCGCCTGGCGACTGGCCTGTTGCAACCGGAAACGGGCTCCGTCACGATGAGCGGACCCCTCCGCTATCACGGGCCGTTTGATCCGGTGAGTATCGAGAAAGCGCAAACTCTGGCGCTTTACCATACGCTCGCTCTGAAGGACGCTGTGAAAAAGCATGCGGCGGCAACCGGTCTCGAGCTTTTCCGGCGCCGCGGGGGAACGGGCTTCCTTGTTTCACACGACCTCGATTGGATCCAGCAGATTTCCGATGAAATCTGGTGGCTGGATCGGGGGCGCCTGGCACTCAAGGGAGATCCGCGCGAAACCGTCAATGCCTATCGTCATCATCTGGCGGAGAGACTGATGCGGGAGGGCTCGAACACGCAAATCGTGCTGACCCCGAAAATGCGTCGCGGCGACGGCCGGGCTTTTATCCAGAGCATCGAGACCCTTAACGAGGCTGGAGTTCTTACAGCGGTATGGCAAACCGGGGCGCTGACGCAGGTGCGCGTGGCCGTACGCTTTGAGAGCGCCGTGGAGAATCCGGTGATCGGAATCCTTATTCGGACGCGGATCGGCTTCGAAGTCTACGGCACAAACACGGAGTTGGAAAAAGTTAATCTCGGTCCTTGCGAACCCGGGGAAACCGTGACCGTTACGTTCCAGTTCCTCTGCCACCTGTGCCCGCATGAATACACCGTCACCGCGGCGTCCCACGATCCAGATGGCGTATGGCACGATTGGGTGGAAGATGGAGTTGCCGTCGCGGTTACGGACCACCGCTATACCGCCGGGGTGGCCTGTCTTCGCGCATCCGTGCGCGTAGAGTCTCCTAAGCGCTGACCCGATCCGGTACTAGCCTGGAAATTCGGGTACCGCAACCAGGGAACCATTGTTGGCACTGCCGGGTTTTTGTACCTTGTTAGGGAGATGCAAAAGGAACCCCTCTCCCAGTGACCCACGCCTTCGTCCAATATAGCTATCTGCAACTGTTGGATCTGCTGACCACAGTCGCATTTCTGCTCCATGGCGTGCAGGAGGGCAACCCTCTGGTACGTTATGCCATTGAAGCATCGCCAAACCCGCTCATCGGCCTGCTCGGCATGAAGTTTCTGGCGATTCTCCTAGGGATCTACTGCTGGCGTACGCAAAAACTGCCCATGTTGCGGCGGGTCAATCTTTTCTTCGCGCTGCTGGTCGCCTGGAACCTGGTCTCGCTTATCGTCGGTGGCGTGCTTCCATCCGGGCTGACTTGAGCCGGCGCGTCCTCGATAATTGTATTGATCGCACTCGCAGCAGTCGCTGCATCGCTCGCACTTTACGCAGATGTGATTGGGACAGCTATCTTTCGTGCAATAGACACAGATCCGGGTAGAGGGCTCGCCGCAAATGTTGCAGGAAAACGTAAGAATCTCGCTCACTTCTTCTCCTGGGAGGCTTTCCCGGCGGGCCTGTTGGTGACCGGTGGTGGGGCCAGGGGGTTTCGGTTAAGGGTCGCCTGGCACCGTTGCGCTTCTTTTTCCGCAACCGAGTATTCCTGCTCCTTAATAATGGAGAGATCCAGGATATATTGCCGCAACTTGACCCGGGTGGCGGCGTTCTCATTCATGAGCGCACTTAGTTTGTCCCCAATCGGATGGTCCTGGTAGCGGGAAGCTGCTTCCGACAAGGATGCGGTGATCGATTCCAACGTCTGTAGGCGGAAATAGGCGTCCAAAGCCAGGGACAACTTCTCGGGCTGATCCACCAACTGGGTGCTCACCGTCGCTAGATGTCCGACTTCCGCCTTGACCACCTGCTGCTGGCGAAGGTAGGCTTCTGAAGCCCCTTTCCCCACCCATTCCCTCACCTGCAACTGATCGATCACGGCCTTATACCTCTGCACCTGGGACACTAGCTGCGTCATCGTGGCGCGCACATCCCAGGCGGGAGCGATTCCGATTGTCTGACCCCACAGGGGAGCAAATAGGAGCGGAAGGAAGGTGATGGAGATCGATAGCTTCATCTACTTTCTCAGTGTACCGCCCGAGCGTTCCGCATGCTCCGGGTGTTAGCGTCGATGCGTCAAACGGTCGTAGACGAAACCTGCTCCGCCGCCCGCCAGTGCTCCGATGCCCGCACCCTTGCCACCGCCGGCGAGCGCACCAATCGCCGCACCCACTCCGGCCGTTCCCGCGACGATAGCTACCGACTTACCGGTGGATCTTCCACGTCGCGTGATCCGCGGATTCTGATAAACCGTTTGCACGACGCGCTGCTCCACAATCCGCGGCCGCACTGTTCGGACGCCATACCGGTTGGCGTATGCAGGAGTTACATACCCATACTCTCCCGGCTGGACGCAATTACCGGCTGCCGTGGGTTCCGGGTACCCCCCAGTCGGTGCATTCTGATACGACGTGCTTGCAGTCTGCACCGGGGTGGAGAGATTTGCCGGCTCCGCATATTGCGTCATGGTACCGTAAGGCGTTGCAGGCGCTACAGGCTTTCGAGCCCATCCGAGCACAGCCAGAACGGCAATAGCCGCAAATGCGCCAGCCAGAGTGATCGTCTTCACTGTCGGTGTCATCGTGTGAATCTCCTTCATGAAGTATGCTAGCAACTAAGTAGCCATTGTTAGTGGTCTTCAAATTGCACATCATTAATAGCGGAGGGGAAATCTATGGTTCACGACAATCCCGCTTTTGGCGAGCAAAGGTACGAAAATGCACCACCGCCAAACCGCCGGCCGAACTTCTTTGACGCGTCAAACTGGCGCGTCCTGCTGATGCTCGCCGGAGTGCTTCTGCTAATCCTCATTGTGGCTATCGCCCTAACGGGGGCACGTGACAGGTCCCTTTATCCGGTGAAGGTTAACGGCAAAATCGGCTTTATCGATTCCGGGGGCAAAATGGTGATCCAGCCTCAGTTTGCTGACGCCGGACGGTACGAAGAGGGTCTCGCGCCAGTACTTTTCGGTGATAAGTGGGGTTACATTGACCGCGACGGCAAACTTCAGATTTCCCCGCAGTTTGAAATAGCCGATCCGTTTTCCGATACGCGGGCGCTGGTGGCCGTGGGAGGTAAATTCGGTTACATCGACAAAAAGGGGACTTTTGCCGTCAACCCGCAGTACATCGGCGCGGGCCGATTTGCCGACGGCCGGGCGCCAATCTCTGTCAACGACCGCTGGGGCTACATCGACCGCGATGGAAAATTCCTGATCAATCCTCAATTTGAGGAAGCCGGGAATTTTTCCGAAGGCCTGGCGCTGGTCCGCATGAGCGGACGTTACGGCTACATCGACAAATTCGGCAAGATCGCGATCCATCCGCAGTTTGAAGGGGCGGGGGAATTCTCCAACGGGCTTGGGCTGATCCGGCTCGGCGGCAAGTACGGATACATTGATAAATCCGGCAAGATGCGCATCAATCCGCAGTTTGACAGCGCGGGCGAATTTTCTGAGGGCCTTGCGCCGGCCGCCTTCGCCAATCGCTTTGGTTACATCGACAAAGACGGTAAATTCGCCATCAATCCACAATTCGATAAAGCCGGAGATTTCGAGCATCGGCTAGCCCCGGTCTGGCTGACCAACCGCCAGGGATACATCAATCGTGATGGCAAATACGTTTGGATGCCTACTGTATAAGTGTTTATCCGCAAATGAACTCCAGCGTGTGGTCGAACGGGGTGACGCCGGTGATATAAACGCTGCCGCCGGGGAGCTTTCGCTCGGCTCCCCTGACTTGTGTGTAACGGTGCGCCTGCTTCCCCGGACCGAAGCGGATCGAGTGCTTGCCTCCGCGCACCACCGCGTTGCCCCCCGCGAGCAGGAAAGCGTCTACCGCGTCGGGAGCCCGCACCAGACCGTCCATTTGTAGTCCATCCTGCCCGCGGGCGCTCACTTCCACAACCACGGGAACGCCTCGAGTGCCAAAGCTCTGCATCCGGACGCGATATCCTTTTTCCGTTTCCGTGATCGCCGCGCTTTGCTCGAGAAAACTGACTTCAGTCCGCTGCCGCTCTGGCCGCGTGGACGTCCATTCCCCTGCCTCTACCCGGTGCGGCGGATCGAGAGGCTGGAAATAAGGGCCGTCGAGAGTTTGTTTCAGAACGTAACTGTCACCGTTCTTCGACCATGTGCGGGGGATGAACTGCGCCTTACCAAAAAAAGGCGCTTGCAAAGCGTATGGCGCTAATCACGGCATCGCCATTTCGCAACTGGAAGAACCGGCTATCCTCATGGAGCATGATGGTGGCGCTTCTGGTTCCCCTCCGGATACGGACGATTTCCAGTTTTGGAAACACCCGCTCGTAATTCTGCTCGGGCGCGACCGCTGCGGGGAGCGGCCTCAACAACTCGGGATACTCCATCAGCAGCGACAATCCCGCCCGCTCCGCCGCATACTTCCGCGCCACCCAGGCGTAACGCGGATTGCCATCCTGCGCTGTCATGTAATGCATCGGGAACCAATAGGCGCCGATGTCTCCCCGCTGGTCGCGATCCTGGCGGCGGGAGATTTCCGACACCAGCTCATCTCCGGGATGCATCAGGTAAAACATCGCATCGAGGTTGCGGCGCACCGGCTCCAGAAGTTCCGGCCTCTTCAATTTCTGCGCCGTAATAATCAGCGCGCGATTGACGTGGATGTTATACATCAGCACGCTGCGTTCATCGTACTGCCCATCTTCATCAATATCGATGCCCTCGGCCAACCATTGATCGATTCGTTTCACCAGCCGCGGATCCGGATAAAGTTCGTGGATCTGCGCCAGCGCAGAACATACCACCCATCGATGGTTGGGCGTATGCACTCCTCCAGTTGCCAGCGCTCGTGTCGCATTCCTGAGAAATGGCTCAATCGCTGCCACGATCTCTTTTGTGCCGTGCTCTCGCGCAATGTGTGCGGCGGGCGCCGCTCCCCACACCGCGAAAGCCGTATCCGGAGGTGAGTTGAAATTGGTGATAGGCAGATCGATGTTCCCGTCGCGGGTTTGCGAACGCACGGCAAATCCGATCGCCAGCTTCAGCCGCTGAACCATCAGCGGATCCTTGTAAAATCTCGACAGCCGGTGGTGGAATGCGGCGTTGAACGAATCGGTGATGCCCGCGGCCGTCCCGGCATAGAAAAGTCCGTAGGCGTCGGGAAGGCCGCCGCGGTGCTCATCGCCGGGATCGGTGATCTGGGTTTTTAACAACCGGTCCACGGCATCATCATGCCGTTTGACCACAGACGCTTCCAGGCCCGGGATTTCGGAGGCGCCCATCATTGCCGCCACTGACGATCCCGCGATCGCTTCTCTGCGCGTCATCTTCATTCTCTTGAATGTAGCGCAGCTATGCGGCCGCTTTGGTATCCTCACGCAAGCGAGGCAGCGGAATGCGCGTCATATTGTTTTCGTTGGTCCTGGCGGCAGTGAGCTTTGCAGCCGATGCCGCGGGTAGATGGTCGGGCAACATCGAAATCAAATCGCCGGACGGGGAATCCCGCGCCCGTCCCGTACTCCTGATTTTCAAGCGGGAAGGCGGCAAACTTAAGGGTAGCGGCGGTCCGAACGACGACCGGCAGATTTCCTTTATCAATGTCGGGGAGGATGAGACAAGGCTGATGTTCGAGGTGGACGACGACGGCACTACCGCAAAGTTCGACGTGAAGGTGGAAGGAGACGAGATGAAGGGAGAGGCCAAAATCTCGCACGATGGTCAGGCGATGGATGGGAAGTTTATTTTGAAGAGGGAGAAGTGATAGGGATCGAATGTCCCGCGGGATAGCCACGGAATGATTATTTCTAGACTTGCCCTCAAGAACTGGCGAAACTTCCGCGTATTGGAAGTACCGCTTACCGATCGGGTGTTCATCATTGGCCCCAACGCCTCCGGAAAATCCAACCTGCTCGATGCGTTGCGCTTCCTGAGAGACATCGCGAAGCCCGGAGGCGGACTTCAACGCGCCATTTCCCAGCGCGGGGGCGTTTCCAAAGTTCGTTGTCTCGCCGCGAGAAAGGAACCGGATATCGAGTTGTCTG
>DATLCW010000258.1:0-9651 GCA_035526195.1 Bryobacteraceae bacterium | reverse complement strand
CAAGAGTTCACATCGACGCTCCGGTTTGGCACCTCGATGTCGGTTCATCGCATCCTGGGGGTGTAGAAGCTCCCAAGGGTTAGGCTGTTCGCCTATTAAAGCGGTACGTGAACTGGGTTCAGAACGTCGCGAGACAGTTCGGTCCCTATCTGTGGTGGGCGCAGGAAATTTGAGTGGGGCTGGCCGTAGTACGAGAGGACCCGGCTGGACGAACCTCTTGTGATCCAGTTGTCATACCAGTGGCATCGCTGGGTAGCGAAGTTCGGTAGGGATAAGCGCTGAATGCATATAAGTGCGAAACCCGCCACAAGATGAGATTTCCCAAGCGCAAGCTAACAAGGGCCGTGGAAGACTACCACGTTGATAGGTCGGATGTGTAAGCGCAGCAATGCGTTGAGCTTACCGATACTAATAGCCCGTTCGGCTTGACCATAAAATTTACTATAGGCATAAGTGCGCTGCAACATAGGTGCAGCCCGTACATCACCATTCAATTTTTACGACTTTGGGTGACCTCAGCGAGAGGGTCACACCCGTTCCCATACCGAACACGGAAGTTAAGCCTCTCAGCCCCGATGGTACTGCATGCGCGAGTGTGTGGGAGAGTAGGACGTTGCCCGATTAAATTAAGCAAAAAGCCCGGCCAAAAGCCGGGCTTTTTGCTTTTTCTTCCTTCCCATTATGCGAATTCCCTGGATCCCTTTGCTCCTCGCCGTAAGCACTCCGGCGCCTGCTCAACAGACGACGGGCATGAAGTTTTACGCAGCTTTGTGCGCCGGTTGCCATGGCGCCGTCGCCGCCGGAACCGATCGAGGTCCCTCCCTCATCAATAATCGATCCCTCCGGAGACGCACGGAAGTCCAGATTCGCAATCTGATCGCAAAGGGTACCCCCGGAGGTATGCCGGCATTTCCGCTGCCCGCCAATCAGCTCGTGCCACTGGCTCGCCTTGTGCGCTCCTGGAACGCTTCGGCCTACGACTTCAAACCTCCCGGCGACGTTGCTGCCGGCAGAGCCTTCTTTTTCGGTAAGGGACAGTGTGGCGGCTGCCACATGGTGCAGGGGCAAGGCGGCTCGAACGGTCCGGATCTTTCGGAAGCGGGACGGCAGCTGACTTTGCGCGAGATCGAGCAACAGCTCGACGATCCGACTTCTCGAATGGGGGCGCGTTCCACGGCCAGCTGCCCGGGATGGGCATTCTGCCCGCAGGAGCCCTGGGTGGTGGTCCATGTGAAGCTCAAGGACGGATCCGCTCTGCGCGGGTTCGCCCGCAGCCAGGGCAAGCATGATCTGCAAGTGCAGACGTTCGATGGCCGTCTTCATCTCCTGACGGACACCGAATACGCAGAGGTCCTTCGCGAGCCGAAGTCCTTTATGCCGCCGCTGAAGTCCACGCCGGAGGAGCGCCGCGACCTGTTGGCGTTCCTCAGCACGCTGGGAGGGATCGCACCGGGAGCGCTGACGGGATCTACGGAACCGGTGTCCGTGCAAGACATAGAACGAATTCAGCGGCCGAAGCCGGGCGAATGGCCGGGATACCACGGCCTCCCCAGCGCCAATCGTCATAGCGAACTCGATCAGATTAACACCGGTAACGTGGGGCGGCTGCAGCTTCAGTGGAGCTATTCGATTCCTTACTTTGGCCTCGAAACCACTCCGCTGGTGAGCGATGGCGTGATGTACGTTTCGGGACCGAATCAGGTCTGTGCGCTCGACTCGGGATCGGGCCGCGAGATCTGGTGTTACGTGCGCGCACGAGGCGCGGCGGACAGCATCGCCGGAGATGCGGCAAAAGGGGCTAACCGCGGCGTTGCTTTACTCGGCAAGCGCGTTTTCTTCGCGACCGACAATGCCCACCTGATCTGCCTCAACCGGCTGACCGGCGCACTGATGTGGGACGTAGTGATGCCCGAGGCGCCGGGCCAGTTCGGCGCCACCGCGGCACCGTTGGTGGTGAATGATCTGGTGATTTCGGGCATAGCCGGGGGCGACGGACCTCTGCGGGGCTTTCTGGCGGCCTACCATGCCACGACGGGCAAGCTTGCGTGGCGCTTCTACACGATTCCCAAGCGCGGCGAGCCCGGTTCGGAAACGTGGCGCGGCACGGCCATCGAAACCGGCGGGGGAGCCACCTGGCTGACAGGCTCCTACGATCCCGATAGCGGCGTACTGTACTGGCCCACGGGCAACCCGTTTCCGGATACCGACGGCGATCAGCGGCAGGGCGACAACCTTTACACCAACTGCGTGGTGGCGCTGGACGCGCGCAGCGGCAAACTCCTCTGGTATTTCCAGTTCACACCGCACGACCTTCATGACTGGGATGCCACCGAGCCGCTGGTTCTGGTAAACACGCGCTTCCAGGGTCGCGAGCGAAAGCTGATGCTGCAAGCCAACCGCAGCGGCTTTTTCTATGTGCTGGACAGAACGAGCGGCGAGTTTCTCCTCGGGGAGCCATTTGTGCGCCGCCTTACCTGGGCCAGCGGGATTGGCCGCGATGGCCGTCCGCAATTGCTGGAAGGCAATAAGCCCACCCGCGTGGGAACCAGAACGTGTCCCGCCGTACGCGGCGCCACCAACTGGTATTCCACTGCCTTCAACCCAGCCACCAGGCTTTTTTATGTGATGGCGGTGGAAGACTGCAACATTTACCGCCAAGCCGGCCTCGGAGGATACGTTCCGCTGCGCGATCCCGCCAATCCGGCGGAAAAATACTTGCGGGCGCTGGATATCGAGACTGGAAAGATTGTCTGGGAGGTGCCGCAGGTGGGTCCGCCGGAAGCCAACTATTCGGGAGTGCTCTCGACTTCCGGCGGCCTGGTGTTTTATGGAGAAACCGGCGGCAGCTTCGCGGCAGTGGAGGCAAAGACCGGCCGTACATTGTGGCACTTTCCCACCGGCCAGCAATGGAAGGCGTCGCCCATGACCTACTCGACGAAAGGGAAGCAGTTCATTGCCATTGCGTCGGGCGGGAATATTCTTTCCTTCGCTCTTCCGGATTCCAAAGCCCCGTAGTTCGCAGGCCATACACGATGGAATACCGCGTCCGGGCTACCTCATGATAGCGATTCATCCAATGGGACAGATCGGCATACTGTGCGATCGCGAGGCGCGGATTCAAGAGTCCCAGCCCATCCACGATGAAATCCGGATCGTACGCCACGAGCTTGCCGCGGTTGGTTCGGGCCAGTTCCGGAGCCGTCGGCTCCGCGCTCGCCAGGTGGCGGTCGGCGATCACTCCCGTGAGAGGCTGGGAATCGAGGAACGGCGTGGCAGCCGGGACGCGGGAGTAAGCATAGACTTCCGGCCGGTAGCCCCAAACGAGAATACCCGTAGCGTGGCGGCCGACTAACAGCGCGGCAACTTCCCGCGCGTCGTCGTGCAAAGCGAGATCGCCCCATGGCGCCCCGGCTGCCAACTGCGCGTAGCGGGGGCCGAAGCGGACCAGCGGAATCAAAAGCAGCAGGAGCGCCGCAACCCGGATCCGAGGTACCGCCACCAGACCTCGCGCAGCAATCACCACCATCGGCACTAACAGGTGGAAGTAATAGCGCGGGAAGAAGCGCCATCCGGCAGCCACGGCGCCCAGGCTCAGCAGCACCCACAACGCCAGCCGCCGCGATTCGCGCGTGGTACGCTCCTGCCACCACAGCGCGGCGGCGGCTAGCAGCAGAGCACTGTGGAAACCCGCCCAGTTCATCGTCCGCCTCAGACCTTCTGACAGGGGATGCGCATAGGGGGAATCGCCGGAATACAAAAAGCCCCACCTCCACACCTGCTCCCAATAGGGAGGCAACGCTCCATTCCAATGCAGCCAGCCGAGCATTGGCAAATTCGCCGCCACGATACCGGCCGCGATGCGATGAGCGTGACGCCATTGCCAGATAAGGCAAGCAGCAGCCACAAACGGGGCTTTAGGATTTAGCAGCAGAGCCGCGCCGCAAACAAGTCCGGCGCGGAACGGCTCGCCGCGCAGACAGAAGAGGATTGCCAGCAGATGCGGACCGATCATCAGCAGATCCGGCGCCGCGGCGATCGCCGCTGATGGGATGTCGAAGGTAAGGAAGAACGCGAGCAAACAGGCGGCATAGACGCCCTCGCGCGCGGTCCAGAACCGGCGCGCCAACAGGAACGCACACCAGCATGCGAACAGGACGAGCAGCGTGCCCATCAACCTTAGCTTCCAACCGGTGGGCGCGCCAAAAGCGGCATAGAAAAGAGGGAACAGCGGCGGCTTATCGAACCAGAAGTCTCGATAGATCGTCTTGCCGCGACACATTTCCAGGGCGGCGGCAATGGGATATGCCTCCTCCACCCAGACGACGCGGGAGTGGCACAATCGCGCGGCGAATACGGACGCCAGGATAGCGCCGAATGCCGCGACGGTTCTGCTGTTCATTTGGCGAGCATGCGCTTGAGCGACTGGCGGAAGTCTTCACCGTATAAGGGATCGGCGAGCGCAAACTCGACGAAGGTTTCGAAGTAGCTGGGGAAGTTGCCGATGTCGAAACGGCGTTCTTCGGGCCGCAGCTTGAGAGCCAGTACGCGCTTGCCTTCCTCACAGAGCATCTGGATGGCGTCGGTCAGTTGAATCTCGTTTCGTTTATCCGGCTGAACGCGGCGAATCATATCGAAGATCAAGGGTGAGAATGCATAACGGCCGGCCACGGCAAGATTGCTGGGCGCCTCCTCGGGCTCCGGCTTCTCCACCACGCGCTTCACCCGCAGGGTGCCGTCCGGATCCTGTACCACATCCACCACGCCATAATGCCGCACCTCATCGTGCGGGACTTCCTCGACGGCGATGATACAACTGGCGCGTTTTTCATTAAACAGCTCGATCATACGGGATACCGCTTTCGACTGGGCGTTGATCCCGAGAATGGAATCGCCCAGGGCGACGATCACGGGCTGCTCGCCGGCAAAGTTCTCGCCACACAGGATGGCGTCACCCAACCCGCGCTGAAACCGCTGCCGCGTGTAGAAGAAATGAGCATCGAGATCCTCGAATTCAAGCTCGGTCAACAGGTCCTGTTTGTTGCCCGCTTTGAGGACTCGCGTAAGCTCGGGGTCGCTATCGAAATGATTCTCGATGGAAGACTTGTTGCGTCCGGTGACAAAGAGAATCTGCTCAATGCCATTGGCTACCAGTTCTTCCGCCACATACTGGACGATGGGCTTTCTGGCCACCGGCAGCATCTCTTTCGGTTGCGACTTGGTGGCGGGCAGGAGGCGGGTTCCGTGCCCCGCGACGGGCACAATGGCGCTTCGAATCATGCAATCTCCGATGTTTTCATCAATGGATCAACTTGAAGTCCGGCATGGCAAGCACGTCTCTACGATCCCCGTCGAGACCGAGGGAATGCAAAGTCTTCATGACGGGTCGAAGCTGCTCGATTACGCGCATCGCCATGTCTGTTTGTTTGGCTTCGGTCGATTCCGCTTCCTCGCCATTGAGCTTCGCCATCACCGCTTCCCACGGCGTCTTCTTTCGTGGGTACTGGCGCAGGTACACATCTTCGCTATCGGCCACTTTGATCGCCTGCTTTACCAGTTTCAACGCGGTAGGGTACCCACCCAGTTCGTCCACCAGGCCGATGGCTTTGGCGTCTTCGCCGGACCAGATACGGCCCTTGGCGATCTCCAGCACCTTCGCCTTGGGCAGCTTGCGGCCGTCGGCAACCTTAGTGGTGAAGTCGTCGTAGACGCGGTCCAGCCAGGCTTCGAAGCGCGCCCATTCCTCTGGGGAGAAATCCGTCGTGGGAGAAAACATGCGGGAATTCTTGCCGGCATGGACCTCGTCAAAGGAGAGACCAACTTTGTCGAAAAGACCGTTGGCGACCATCTTGCCGCCGAGAACGCCGATAGATCCGGTAATGGTGGCGGGTTGGGCCACGATTTTGTCGGCGGCCATAGCGACAAAATATCCGCCGGAACCAGCCACGCTGCTCATGGACACGATCACCGGCTTGCCGGCCTTCTTTGCGCGGACCGTTTCCCGCCAGATGGAGTCGGAGGCGACATAGGAGCCGCCAGGGCTGTCGACGCGAAACAGGATGGCCTTCACATCGTTGTCCTTGATCGCCTGACGGAATGCGGCAGTGACCGTATCGGAACCCATGGTGGTGCTGCCGCCGAGCGGATTGAAGTCGCTTTTGCCGCGCTGAACCCCGCCCAGTCCGTAAATCAGTGCCACGGTCTGACCTTTCTGATGGGGACGCCCGGCACGGTCGAGGTACTTATCGAGGAAAAGAAACTCAGCGTTGGCGCCGGCCTTTTGCCTGACCGCGGCGAAGACCTCGTCTCGATACCCCATCCCATCGACCAGCTTCGCCTGCAGCGCTTCCTTTCCAAGGTGCGGGCCTTTGTCGACGAGTGCCTTTACCTCCTCCTCTGAAAGCTTGCGGCCGGCGGCAATGCCTTTAACCATCTGACCGAACATGGACTCAATCACCTTACCGGTGGCCTCTCTACTGGCGGGAGTCATCTTTTTTTCGGTGAACATCTCCATGGCGCTTTTGTATTCATAGCGCCGGTCCATGCGGGGAGTGACGCCAAACTTGTCGAGGGACCCACGAAGGAACATGCTCTGGAACATCAGCCCGGTCAAGCCAATGTCGCCGGAAGGCTGCAGCCAGATTTCATCAAATGCGGTGGCCAGGTAATAGGCTCCGTTTCCGGGACCGAATTCGCCAAAAGTCTCGGCCCAGGCGATCGCAAATTTCTTACTGGTGCGGAAATGGGCGATCGCATCGCGAATCTCCTGAGACTGGGCCATGCTGATGGGCGCGGCTCCAATACGTGCAATCACTCCGCTGACACGGCCGTCGTCACGGGCCTTCTCGAGTGCTTCTACGATGTCCCGTACCACGGGAGTGTTTTGACCGGTGAGCCGTGCGAAGGGGTCGTCCGGCCGGTCCTCGATCAGATCGGTCTCGAGGTTTATCTCGAGGACGGCCTTGGAGGGAACCCTGCCCTTGCCTGGCCGGAGGACGGTGGCGATAAAAAATATCGCGATAAAGAGAAGTAGCGCGAACCCTCCGATCCAAGCCAGGACGGTGACGACAAATCTTCGCATATAGTTATTGTCTATCATCGTCTATCATCGGAAGTTGGTGCACGAAACGACAGCATCCGCGGCGGATGTCGGCAAGCGCCTGGACCTTTATTTGAAAGAGCATTTTCCAGCGTACAGCCGGTCCCTGCTGCAGGAATGGATCAAGGCGGGTCAGGTACGGATCCACGGCTCGGCGGCAAAGGCTTCGCACGTATTGCGCGAGGGGGAGCAGATCAGCGTGCAGCCGGCACCACGGGCGCCGCTGCATGCGACGGCGGAGGATTTACCGCTGGAGGTGCTCTATGAAGATGATGCCGTAGTGGCGATCAACAAGCCCGCGGGTATGGTGGTGCATGCGGGCGCGGGAGTACGCTCCGGCACGTTGGTGAACGCCCTATTACACCGTTTCGAACGGCTTTCGGCGGCGGGTGGGGAGTTGCGGCCGGGCATCGTACACCGCTTGGATCGCTACACCAGCGGCGTGCTGTTGGTGGCTCGCCATGACGCGGCGCATCAGCACCTGGCGGAGCAGTTTTCCGGTAGAACGGTAGAAAAGACTTATCTGGCTCTGGTGCATGGAACCGTTCAGCAGGAGACCGGACGCATTGACAAACCGATCGCGCGCGATCCGGTGAAGCGCGTCAAAATGACGGCCCGTTTATCCACCGGCAGGGTGGCGAACAGTGAGTACCGCGTGCTGCGCCGCTTCAAGGAATTTACGTTGCTGGAAGTGAAGATCGGGACAGGCCGTACTCATCAGATACGCGTGCACCTGTCGAGTGTGGGGCATCCGGTGGCGGGCGACCATCTCTACGGAGCACCTCGCAATCCCGAATTCGGCCGCTTCTTTCTACATGCCTGGCGTATCCGTTTTGTGAGCCCGGCGACGGAGACGTGCGTCATGATCGAAGCTCCGCTGCCGCCGGAGCTTGAGCAGTGGATGAAGGGACTCCTATAATCACAGCACGCGAAGAAGAGAGAGAATGGGATTAACCTACCATGAAGTTGCCGGCTGTTTTCACCTTTACCGCGGTCCTGTTCGGCGCCCTCCTCTGGGCGCAGGCACCCGCCGCCAAGCCCGATGCGCCCGCATCAGACGCCCAGAGCCGCATTACGCTCGACGTGACCCGCGTCAGTATCTTGTACACCGTTTCCGATAAGAAGGGGCGGTTTGTGACCAACATGAGCAAGGAGGACTTCGAGGTCTTTGAATCCAAGAAGAAGCAAACCATCCTTGAGTTCACCGCGGAAAGCGACCTGCCCTTGAGGCTTGGGCTGCTGATCGATACGAGCAACAGCGTCCGCGACCGCTTTCGCTTCGAGCAGGAAGCGGCGATCGAGTTTTTGAATAGCTTGTTACGCCCCAAGGCGGACCGCGCCATGATCGTCAGTTTCGATACGGCGGCGGAGTTGGTGTCCGATCTTACCGCGGATCACGAAAAACTGATCAAGGCGATTCGCGATCTGCGCCCCGGCGGCGGCACGGCTCTCTATGATGCGATCTTCAATGCCTGCCGCGAGCGGCTGATGCAAGACCAGCCGCGGCACAAGTTCCGGCGCGCGATCGTGATCCTGAGCGATGGCGACGACAACCAGAGCCGGTACACGCGCGACCAGGCGCTCGAGATGGCGCAGAAGGCGGATGTCGTGATCTATACGGTGTCCACGAATATCTCCCGCATCCCGTCGGATGGGGACAAGGTGCTGAAGTATTTCGCCCAGGAGACCGGCGGTATCGCGCTGTTTCCGTTCAAGGTGGAGGATCTGTCGCAATCGTTCGAAAACATTTCGAACGAATTGCGTTCGCAGTACAATCTGCTCTACCGGCCGGAACCGGTGCATACGGATGGTCTGTATCACACGGTTGACATTAAGGTGAAAAACCGCAAGGATTTGGTGGTTCGGGCGCGGAAGGGGTATTACGCACCAAGATTGTAACTCAGGTGTGTAAATCTTTTCACTAGTCTGCTACAATAATCCTTTCGGAGGATTTACTACGTTGCCCATCCCTGACGATAAAGAACGAGCCCGCGCGCTCACTGCGACCCTAGGCGCCATTGAAAAACAGTTTGGAAAGGGATCCATTGTGCGGTTGGGATCGAAAGATGCGATTGTGGCTGTCTCCTCGATCTCCACCGGTTCAATTTCCGTGGACTGGGCGCTGGGCGTGGGTGGTTTTCCGCGAGGACGCATCAGCGAAGTCTTCGGGCCGGAGTCTTCCGGGAAGACGACGATTGCCCTGCAGGTAATTGCCGAAGCGCAGAAGATCGGCGGGATGGCGGCGTTTATCGATGTGGAGCACGCGCTGGATCCGCTGTACGCGCGCAAGCTGGGCGTCGACGTGGATAATCTGCTGGTTTCGCAGCCCGACTATGCCGAACAGGCGCTGGAGATTACCAACGCGTTGATCGCCTCCGGTTCAATCGATGTGCTGGTGGTGGATTCGGTGGCGGCGTTGGTTCCCAAGAGCGAACTGGACGGCGAGATGGGCGACAGCTTCATGGGTCTTCAGGCGCGGCTGATGAGCCAGGCGATGCGCAAGCTTACCGGTGTAGTGTCGAAATCGAACACGTGCCTCATCTTTATTAATCAGA
>DATLCW010000244.1:0-8284 GCA_035526195.1 Bryobacteraceae bacterium | reverse complement strand
GAGACCATGTTCAGCAAAATGGCTCGCACCATGCTGCGCGGCATTCGAGTCGCAAGCAAACAGGAACTGATTGACCGTATCCACCTCTATTACGACGAGATTAATGCCGACCCCGTCATCTTCCGCTGGAAGTATAAGATGAATGAAACTATTGGACAGATTTCAACAGAATGATAATCTAGATGGGCTTGGCTGATGACTGCTACCGCTCCCACCACCTGCCATTGCGTTATCTCATCCACCGCGTTGATGTGATAAACCCCCTTCACTCCGTCCTGATCTCCTTGGTGCACCGTATCCACTCTTATATAGCCTGGCTTTCCTCCCAGTTGGGGGCGCCGTCGTTCGCCGATGGCCACTGTCACGGCACGGGTCTTGGTGTAGCTCAACTGGCACTCCCCCTCGGCACTCGCCAAGAGTTACCCACTTTTGTTCGAATAGAGTTACCCACCAAGAAGTCCCCGCTGTGGTCGGTAAACGACAGGTAGGGAAGGCATTATCATCCCCGCTGAAGGCGGGCCGCTGGGACGGTCTTCGTGAACAAAGCTGGGTCATTTCCCGCGAGTGCCGAAGCACTCCCTATATCGGCGACTCTTCCGCAGGTTGTAGATGTGCGCCACCGAGACGGTCGACAGCCGCTCATACGCGGAGTCTTCATATTGCTCAAATTCACGGACCAGAATCCGCTTCGTTGCCGGCCCGCTCAGTGCCTGGTGCGCTTCATCCACTTCTGCCAGCAGTTCAATGTCACCCCGCGTGAAGCGACTTGGGAACCGGTTCCGCCGGTAGTTGGCCTCCTTCACTTCGCTATGTTCCATGTACTGCCTCACCAACCGCGTCACTTGCGTGCGGCTCAGCCCGGTCATCTTCGAGATGTAGCGTCGCAGCAGCCCGCGCATCTTCTTGCCTTGCTCCCGGTAGCTCTGCTTGCGCAGCAGCCGCGTGATCCACTCGTATACCTCCCCTCGCGCCTGGCCCTCGAACCGGACATCCTCACTCGCTTCCAAAAACGCCAGGATCTCCTCCCGGCTCAGTTTCTCTGCATCCTGCATGCTGATGATCACTACCAAGCATGCGCCAGCTATCTCTTCAGGCCCATCCTGCGTTAGAAACAGGCTCGCCTTCAGGCCCATCCTGCATTAGACAAGACTCACGCTTGTCTGACGCGAGGAGAACTGGCACAATAAAAAATGAGTACCACAGTCGAACGCCGCTGATGCCGATGTCCACTGCGCTGCACTCCCTTTTGTCGTGTGTCCTCGCCTGTAGGTTCTTGCTCGTCGCTCTCTGGCTTCCCGCCCCCGCGAGCTTGGGGCAGACGCCCTCTGAGGGGTTGGACGGCAGTGATCCCGGGTCCGCTTCGTCCGGCTCGATCGATCTGCTTCCCA
This sequence comes from Bryobacteraceae bacterium, assembly GCA_035526195.1. GTDB lineage: Bacteria > Acidobacteriota > Terriglobia > Bryobacterales > Bryobacteraceae > CADEFT01. The sequence goes on along the minus strand of DATLCW010000244.1, from coordinate 6,896 downwards.
CGCCCGGTTCCTCCCTCCGGCCCAAAGAGCCAGGTGTCGATTGGAACAAGGTCATGCGCCAATCGATGCTGTTTCTCACGCTGGAGCATAGCTTCCGGCTCGCCACCGAGGCCGGCACCAGGGAGGGGATGAACGGCAAATTCTTTCCAACCTACTGGCAGTCGATTTCGAATCTTCACGGCTGGGCGGACGGAGATCCGTTCTACGTGAATTACGTGGGGCATCCGATGATGGGCTCCGTTGCCGGATATTTATTTGCGCAGAACGACCGCAAGTATCTCGATGTGGAGTTCGGCAGGGAACGCCGTTACTGGAAGAGCCGCCTCCGGTCCGGAGCTTTCGCGTTTGCCTATAGCGCTCAGTTTGAGCTGGGCCCGGTGAGTGAAGCCTCGATCGGCAAGATCCAACGAAAGTTTCCGCAGCAAGGCTATGTGGATCTGGTCGTCACCCCGTTCTTTGGAACCGCTTGGACGCTTGCTGAGGACGCTGTCGACCAGTATCTGGTCCGCCGGGTGGAGCAGTGGACGCAAAACAATTGGATCCGGCTGCTGGCGCGCGGCGGCTTGAATCCCGCGCGAAGCGCGGCGAATGTACTGGCCGGTAAAGCGCCCTGGTATCGCACCAACCGGGCGGGAGTTTACGCTCCCTATTCCTACGTCATACGGCCGGCCGCGGTGGACCGGGAAATGGAACCGAATCCGCCGCCGGGTGTAGCCCCGTTCGAGTTCAACCTCAATTTTCAGCCACAGTATTTTCCAGGTACGGGGGTGAGTTGCCTGGGCGGCGGCGGCTCCATCGCGATGCGGCTGGCCGCTGCGTGGCAGATGATCATGGAGGTGAGCGGATGCAACATGGCGGGTCTGGAGAAAGATCTGAGTGGAGATGGACTCACCTTTCTGGCGGGTCCGCGCTGGAGACCGGCCGTATCGGGAAGGCTCAGCCCGCATTTGCAATTCATGGCCGGGGCTCAGAAGCTGACGCAGGAGCGGTTCTATCCAGAAGTATGGAGAAAACTCCAGCCGCTTGTAGAACAATCGCTCTCGCCGGCCTTATATCGGGATCAATACACTTCCCGCGAGGAAACGACGGCATTCGCTCTCTCGGCCGGCGGGGGATTGGATTTCCGGTTTAACGACGCACTGGCGTTGACGCTGGGAAATCTGGAGTACCGCCGCTCCTGGGTGCGCCGTTTGGACGGGATGAACTTTTCCGGCGGGATCCAATTTAGCACGGGGGTGGTGCTTTCGATGGGGACGTGGTGAGACACAGACGGCTCCATAGCTCGATGAGCCGTGGGAGGGAAAGCTGCTCGGCCCGCAGACGGCCTTCAGGAAAATCGGGCAGCGAGGGATAGGCGGCCTGCAGGTTATTGCGCAGGTTCTTGCGCTTCTGTTGGAAACAGGCCGCGGCAAAACGCAGGAACCCAGGAATATCGGGAACCAGCGGAATGGCGCGGGGCTTCAACCGGACCACGGCCGATTCCACTTTAGGCTGCGGCTGAAACGCCCTGGCGGGCACCACGCTTAGCAATTCCACCTCCGCCAGGGACTGCGTACGGACCGTAAGATACCCGTAATCGCGCGAATCTGGCTTCGCTACCAGGCGCAGGGCCACTTCCTTCTGGATCAGAAATATGGCTCGCTTCAGCAGCGGACCGAGCGCCAGTGTCTTCTCGAGGATTGGCGACGTAATGTAATACGGCAGGTTGCCCACAATTGCCGCGGGTCCCCATTGGGCGAGGTCCGTGGCCATCACATCCGCTTCCACGACTTGCAAGTTGGGCGAGTGGGTAAACTTGAGCTTTAGCCCGGCCACCAGAATCTGATCGATTTCTACCGCCACCACCCGCTGCGCCCGCTGGAGCAGGTAAGTGGTGAGGGCGCCGCGGCCCGGCCCGATCTCCACAGCCAGCGGCTCTCCGTCGTCACAAGCGGCGCGCGCGATACGATCCAGAACCGAAGTTCGAACGAGAAAATGCTGCCCCAGCCGTTGCCCCAAGCTTAGCCTTTCACGTCGATGCGGCTGCGGCGGAAAGAGAGGCGGATGCGGCCGGTGGTGGGCTGTCCGAATGAAAGCGCGGGCGTGAAACGGGCGAACAACAGGGTGTTCTCGATTTCGCGACGCAATTCGCGGTTCACCTTTCCATGCGGGAGGCTGTAATCCACAACTTGGCCCTGGTCGTCGACAATCACTTCCACCAGCACTTCGTCGTCGCTGAAGCCGAACGGGGCCATGCTTTTGACGGTGGGCTCCTGGTATAAAACGGTGGGCACATCGTTAGCCGTGGTGCGGGCGGCCACCACGGGATAGCTCGGCACCAGCATGCTGAGCAGAACCATGGCGGAGACGAGCCCTCCGGCAAAGGGAATGGCCAGGGGCCGCATGAGGTTTTCCGTGCGCATTTTGATACCCTCCCAGGCCAAGGCGGCCACACCCCTGCCATGCAGAGCATCGCGGCGGATGGAGGCCTGCCGTAAGGCGAGAATGCGCAACCGTGCGGTCAGTTCGCCGGGTGGCGAAGCCGGAGGAATCCGCTTCAACGCACCGCGCGTATTCGATAATTCTTCATAGCGGGTGGAACAGCGGTGGCATTCGCGAAGGTGCACCGCCATTTCCCGGCGATCGGCGTGAGATAAGGCGCCATCCACATATGCGGACAGCTTCCGGTCTACGCGCCCGCAGGCGATCGTAGTCTTCGGAGACAGCAACGCGGATTGGAATCTCATGTTCATTCTGCCCTTTGGGGCTTCCAACTCAGGTCGGGTAGGGTGTCCAACCGGCCAGCCAGTGTTTTGCGTAGCGCTTCGCGCCCGCGCAGGATTCTTGATTTCACCGTTCCGATAGAGATTTGCAGAATTTCCGCAACCTCCTCATAACTCATATCCTCGATATCGCGAAGGATAACGGCCGCGCGGAACACGGGATTCACCTCGGTGAGAGCATCCTCCACGAGCGCCCGCGTCTCACGGTCCGCCGCCACATCATAAGGCGAACGGCCAGGATCGCTGATGACGTCCTGAAGGCCGCCTGCGCCGTTTTCATCGCCGTCGAGGCCGATCTCCTTACGCCGGTGACGCGTAAACCAACGCCTGTGGTTGTGGGCTTCATTGACGGCGATGCGGTAGATCCAGGTCTTCAGGCTGCTGTTCCCCCGAAAAGACGCAACGTTTCGGAACACCTTCAGGAACACCTCCTGAACGACGTCGCTCGCATCCGCCGGATCATCCATCAACCGGTACACGAGGTTGTACACAGGCTGCTGATAGCGGGAAATCAGGGCTTCATAAGCGTGATCGTTTCCCATGCGGAGGCCTTCCACCAGCCACACCGGATCCGCCGGGGCCGATTGCTCCGTACATGTTTCTATTGAGAACCCAGCGGTGGTGTCTGCCACGGAAAAAAGCCTCTAAGTCAGATTCTACTCCTCAAATCCCACCGCTGATAGATGAGACACCGCTGGCCGGGAAAGGGTTCCCGATCATCGTCTGGTTTCAAGGGGCGGACGTGAGTAGCGTAACACGACGGCTTTCAAGCACAATGATGCAATGGTTCTGCTCGCGATCTTCTATGGTTTGGCTCTAACGCTGCCGGCACAGTCTTCGCGCGAGTTTATTGAGCGCGGTATGGAGCGGTTCGTGCGCGGGGAGATCGTGGAGTCAGTTAAAGAATTCGATCAGGCGGCGAAAGTGGAACCGGAATCGGCGCCGCACCTTTGGCAGCGGGGCATCGCCTATTACTATCTGAAGCGATTTGAAGACGGGCGGAAGCAATTTGAGATTCATCGCACCGTCAATCCCAATGACGTCGAGAACGCCACTTGGTGGTACCTCTGCATGGCGCGGCTGGGGCGGCGTGACGAAGCGCGCGCCAAACTGCTGCCTGTTGGCCCGGACGACCGCGTCCCGATGACCGAAGTTTACGCGCTCTATGCCGGCCGTGGATCCGAGAAAGCGGTGCTTCAAGCGGTGGAGCGCGGCAGCCCCTCCGAGCGTGATCGCAAAATGCGGACCTTCTATGCCCACCTCTATCTCGGTCTTTATGCCGAGGCCGCGGGCGATTCCGCAAAAACCCGAATGCACATCCGCAAAGCGGTCAACACCAATGCCGGGGGTTACATGTGGGAGGTGGCGCGCATTCATCTGGAGAGCTTGAAGTAAAAAAGCGGAACTTTGGGGCGCGGCCGCGGCGACCGCGGCGTCAGTCGGCATCGGAGTCTACTTTCGAAATCAATGCTCGTTGGCGGCCAGATCGCGCTCGCTGTTCCGATGCTGATCGGGGCGGGGCTCCTGCTGCCGTACGCTCGCCTATTTCGCCCACACAGATCCCGGCTTCGATCCCGATCATGTGGTTACGGCAAGCTTCTCGCTGAAGGACGCGCGTTATCAAAACCCGGCCCAAGTGAATCGTCTCTTCGATCAGGGGCTTTCGCGGCTCAGCCAGGTTCCCGGAGTGGAGTCGGCCGCGCTGGCGCTCAGCGTTCCTTTTGCGCGCCCGCTCAACACTCCCGTCTGGCTGCCCGCCTCCCCGAAAGACCAGCCGCAGATCACGAATCTCACCTATATGAGTTCCAGCTATTTCGGAGCCCTTCGCATTCCTCTTCGCCGCGGCCGTTACCTGAGCGAGGCCGACACAGCCCACTCTGCCAAGGTGGTAGTTGTGAATGACGCTTTTGTGGAACGCTACCTCCCCAGGCAGGACCCGCTCGGAGTCCTGTTGAATTTCGGCGGCGGCGAGGCATTACAGGTCGTCGGAGTCATTGGCAATGTGCGACAGCGGCCAGGATTCGGAAACTACGGGCCGCTGGGCGCCCCTCCCGGCGCCTACACCCGTTCCGGCAGACCGAGGAGCAGACGTTGCACATGGTCCATACGTGGTTCTCACCGAGCTGGATCGTCCGGAGCCACCGCCCGGCGGCGGAAATGCAAAGGGCTGTCGAAGAGGTGATGCGGTCGGTGGATCCGCTGCTGCCGATGGCGAACTTCCGCACGCTGGACGAGATAAAGGCACTTTCGCTTGCCATGCAGCGCTTCCTCGCCCTGCTGCTGGGAGTCATGGCGGCGCTCGCCGCGTTACTGGCTGCCATCGGAGTGTATTCCATGATGGCCAACTCCATCATCGAGCGGACCAGAAAGTTCGGGATTCGCATGGCCATCGGTTCCACCGTGAGACAGGCGGTACTCACCGCCGGCAAGCCGGAAATTATTGTGGGTGTGGCGGGCTTGATTGCCGGAACGGGGCTCGCTAGCTTAGGCGGCAAGCTGATGGAGCGTCTCATCTGGGGAGTTCCCCCCATGGATGCGATCACCTACGCTACTGTAATCGCCATTACTCTAGCATTGATTGCCAGCATCATCCTAGCGCTCCGCATCGCCCGCATCAACCCGGCATGCGGGCTGTGCGAGGAATCGACGGCTTCAACTCCAAACTGGTTGGAATTTCTTCAATGTCTGAATCGATCTCTCAAGGCTGGGCGAACCCCTCATTGCCGCTTCAATACTCCAATCATTGCGTACAAATGACCCCGAGCACGCATTGTAATCTGGTCCTTGCTTGGCTGTACTGCCCGGTCTGGGCACAATATGCTGCCGAGTCTCTTTCGAGCGCGAACGCCCCGCCACTTTGATGAGCGTGTCTTTGGGATCAGGCAAACTATCGCTGTCTGTTGGAATCGACGCTTCCGGCACGGCAAGGAATTTGGCGAGGCTCTTCCTGTCGGCAAGCAGCCAGGACTCAACCTCACGAACGGCAACTCTAAAGATTAGGTTATGGTGTCGCGGATCCGGAAGCCAGTTGGCAAGCAACGTGGCCGGGCACTCGCAATCATCCAAATCTGTTAGCACGATGAAGGGTACTCCCTTCGCGGCACGATTCCATCCAGCAATAGTACTCTTCAGGTAACCGTAACCTCCACGCCGGTGAGGAGTGCCTACGTGATATCGCCCCAAGCGCTTGAGGATTCTCATCAACACGACCTCGCTCAGTTCATCTTCGATCGCCAGGTTCACCGGGATGCCGCTCATTCGAACAGATTGAGTTGATTGAGATTAGACGGGATCGTAAGTGGCAGTGCTGCATCGGCTACACTGACACCAGCCTCAAGCATATTCCGTACGGGGCCAACCGATGATGCTACTTCCGCGACTGTGCCCTCCTTATCTGGCTTCAAGATGATAACCTCTTCCCCGCCGATACCTTTATCAGACAAAAGGGCCCAACTGTGCGTGCTCACAAAAATCTGCCGCTTCCTTTTTCTTTGCAGCCGGTAAAACAAGGCGGGCAGCTTTTCTACAATTCCAGCGTGCAAGGAAAGTTCTGGTTCCTCCAAAAGAAGGGGCGCTTCCCCTTCGAGTAGCGACCAAAAGAGACCAATCAGGCGGATTGTTCCATCGGAGAACTGATCTTCACGCTGGCGTCCCGCGTTCGGCCGCCAGTGGGCATATGTCGCTTCCAGATGCGGAACACCTGACTCATCCTTGGCATCTATGAGGTTTTTCAATTGAGGTACTGCCTCCCGCAGGGCAGCTTCAATCCGCTTCAGCTTCGATCTTCTCGTTTTTTCGGGAGTTTTCGCAATCATCTCAAGAAAGTTACGGCCATAAGGGTCGTCAGGGACGCTGGGTCCCTGAAATGCTTCCGGCTGCCTCAATAGTTGCGGCACCAGGTGAAGATAGCGAATAGACTCGAAGAATCTTGCGACGTCTCTGAACTGCTCATTGGAGTTGATCTGTTCGAGATGTGTCTGTGTCAGTCGCAACTCGTCCTGTTGATCATCGGAGTCCGGCCTGTCCGTAATCGCGGTCCCGTCCCGCCAGACTCTTTCATACCTGAGGCTGGGATGCCGGTAACCTCGAACCTGTTGGGTGATGCAAATCTCATACTTCCAGGTTCTCGAGCCC
>DATLCW010000228.1:0-9967 GCA_035526195.1 Bryobacteraceae bacterium | reverse complement strand
GAACGCCAGATTCTTCCACTAAACTTCCTTTATTAGATGAGAATTTCGTGTACGCGGCATGCCGGTGCAGTGATGTGTAGATTGATGACTACGTCAGCAGCAATGGAGGATTTAAGGCTGGGGCACCTTCCAAGAACTCAGTGGAGCCGGATAAGACAGGTGAAATCGGCTTAGTGTGACTACGAGGGGAGCGTGGAACGGTGCATGTCCGGTAACAACAGGCGGAACTTACGGATCTCCTTAGCGAGCAATTCAATTGTCGCGACTCTGCCGAGGACGGTACCCGTTATCCGTCCTTTGGTGGAATACTCTGCTAGAAGCGCCAACGCCCCCGGGCGGAAGAGCCCCGAACTGGCCAGCCCGGGCGATGAGATCATTTCCCGCACTTCCGAATTGACTTTTGGACAGCCGGTGCCAGCTTGGGACCCCGCCAACGATGGATCTCGACGAACGGATCTGTGCCCGAGCGACCTTATAAACTGCGGCGCAGTCGTCAGCCGCAGAGGCAATGCGGGAAAAAAATTATCGAGGGGAAGAGAAGCCAGTCTGACGTCGAAGTATTCAATCAGCCGCCTGGAAAGTCGATTGCGCAAACGTTTCGATGGACGGGCAGTTAACGCCACTTCCATGGGCTCACGAAACATGAAAGGAGATATTGCGGGCCAAATACGGTTCGTGGCGCTGGCAATGCGGCCCTGCCATCTCTGCATTCGAAGTCTTAAATAAATGTTGTCCATCTTTGCCGTATTCGGCTGACCTACCATCGGTTCATTGGCTTCGCGGATGAGCTCGGTAAAGTGAGTTATCAAGTCCTGGTCGAAGCGCACAGACAATAGATCGGGATCAGGGGCGAATGCAAACCGGCGAGAGGCTACGCGCCTGTCAGGGAACCAGCTCCGGGAACCAGTTCGCGGTAACAGTAATTCCCACCAGTAACCCTTGCAGATCTCCCCGTTTGAGCCATTTACACTTGCATCATAACGCCGGGCTAGTGATGAGTGGATTTGGCTGATGCGAGCATACTCGAACACGTCATACTCCCCATCCGTCAGAGCTAGAGCGGCCTGGGCCTCTTCTAGGCGGACGTCGCTCGAAGGCTCAAATCTCTGATGGGAGAGACCATAGATACGAGCGATGAGACCTGCAATACCAACATCGGCATCACCTTCCGCTCCCCCAACTACAGTGGAAAAACGGCAACCCGTCTTCATGGCGGCGGCTACGGTTGCTCTCGAGTCAAGGCCGCCAGTTAGATCCAATACAGGATGAGCAAAATTCGACGAAATGGTCTTCAGAGTGTTTTCAAGAGAATTTGCAAGACGCTCAGTAACATCGACGCCACGAGATTGCTCGTAATGAAAGTCGCTTAACTTCCAGTAGGTCGACTTGGATTGTAGGGATCCGCCTTGGAATTTGTAGATGCTTGCCGGCGGAATCTTCTCGATTCCACGAAAGAGCGTACGTTGACCGAAAACTGATCCTGTCGCTAAGAATTCCCTGCACGAAAGAAGGTCCCAGCCTGCGTCAGTCAGCGCTGCCAATACCAAGGAGGATGTAGTAATCACAGCCGTGGCGCCGACATTCGTGGAGCAGACATGGATCGTACCAATCCGATCGGTAACAACCGTGAGTTCACCATCGCAGTCCCCGTGAACGATGGAGAATGAGCCGTCGAGACGGCCTGAGTCGCGCTGCAAGTCGGCACGGACAAGCTCGCAAAGAGCCTTTCGTCCCGCAAGGTTCCCGAAGAAGAGTGGACCAGCCACTCCCCCCCATTTGCCCGATTCAGGATTCCGCTCGAACTTCAAAGGTGGCGCGAGATGTGATGGGAACATGTAGGCGCATATGCCGGCTGAAGAGATCGCGTCTGAAGGTTCCAGGCGGTGAATCGTTGCGAACGCTTGCAGGGCACGGGCGGACAGTTCCCTGGTATGTTGTGTAGAAACGCCCTGTATCGCTATCCATTGCGCCATTACTACGCGGACCTCTTCCCTGCCACCTCACGAGGTTTTCGCAGATTGATCAGCAACCAGCCTCGAAGCTGGCGTAGACGATCGAACCGGCAGACAAATTTGTCGTAGACCGTGCCCAACAAAAAGAGAATCGGGTTGAACATGAAGTAAGCTGGGTACTGTCCAAGACAGCGTTCCACCTCCACGTGAAATCCTGTATCGTCTGCGAGCCGCCGAATCGCCCGCAAACTGTTGGCTCTGTAGTATGCAGGGAACGTGTCCGCTTCATCGCGTCCTTCCATTCGCTTCACCAACCACGGATGAAACCGGTTGGGAATCAGACGGGATCCGATGCTGGCATAATCCCAAACATTTGGTGTGAGGATGACGCAAACCCCGCCCGGCCTGAGAACACGGTAAAACTCCCGATAGACTTCGACGGGGTTCTGGACGTGCTCCATAACGCTTCGTGTGATTACTACGTCACTACTCGCGCTCCGAACGGGTAGTTTTCCAACGTCTCCCTGAACCAAGTGGCAGCCCGGCTTCTTGACAGGAAACCTTATGACATCCACTCCGAGAGCCATTTTCACGCGACAACGACTTACGATCGACGCGATCTCGACAGACCGGCCGCATCCGGCATCCAGGATGACGGTTTCCGGAGTAAGCCAACGAGCAATCTCCGCCTCAAAAATACGATAGGGGTGTGAACTTTTATCGTAGAATTTCTGGGTAAGCCGCTCGGTTAATTTACCAGTTGCCATGATACATCGTTCAGGCTGAACGGGCTTTTCCTGCCAATGCGAAGACGGTGTTTTTATCATTCATTCGATGCTGTGCGTCCCACATCCCGAACTTCAAGGTAGTCCACAGTTTCCGGCTGTGATCGGATCTCCCGGACTGGTGCTCGCGCCAAAGCCTTTTCAAAGCTGGGATATTCACACAGTTCTTCATATCCGGCCGTAGCACAGATGCTTCAAACGCGGGCTTCAGTGGCCCCCGGAACCATTGCGCCAGCGGCACCGAAAACCCCATTTTACGCCTGTCCAAAACCGTATCAGGCAAATCTGGCCGGACGGCTTCTTTGAAAATGTACTTCCCCACGTTCCCTCGCAGCTTCCACTCGGGCGGCAGCGAGCAGGCGAATTCGGCGATCCGGTGATCCAGCCACGGCGCACGGCTCTCGAGCGAATAGGCCATTGTCGCGCGATCCACCTTCACCAGGATGTCCCCGGGAAGATACGTTTCGAAGTCCACGGCCTGCATTTGTTCGAGTGGAGCCAAATGCTTCACCTTCTCGAACCTTGCCACGAAGTCGCGCCGCGGCGAGTACCCGTTGAGCTCTTTCCGCAGATCCGGCGAAAGGACTTCCTGGAGGCTCTCATCCCGGAACCCGGACACCGACGTAAAGTAGGCGTCCCCAATTTCCCGCGCCAGGTTCGACAGCAGCGTTTTGGCGCGAAACACCTGCGGCAGATAGTCAAATTTCGGATAGTGCCGGCCGCCAAACGCAAACACCGATTGGCGGAACCATTGGGGAAACCGCGCACGGATCCGTTCCTCGGCGACTCCCCAATAGTACCGCCGGTATCCGCCAAACACCTCATCGGCGCCGTCGCCGGAAAGGGCCACCGTCACGTGCTCGCGGGTCATCCGCGCGAGGTACAGCATCGGTACCGCGGAGGAGTCGGCGAACGGCTCATCGTAGTGTTCCACCAGCGTCGGCAGGATCTCTTCGATATCGGGAGTCACGATCCGTTCCCGGTGATCGGTGGAATAGCGCTCCGCCACCATTCGGGCATAGCGTGTCTCGTCGAACTCCTCGTTGGTGAATCCGATGGAGAATGTCTTCACCTGGTGCGAGGAACGCTGGGCCATGTGGGCCACAACGGCGCTCGAATCCACCCCACCGCTGAGAAATGCGCCCAGCGGCACCTCACTGACCAGTTGTCCCGCCACGGCATCGCCGGCCAGGCTGCGGAGCTGTTCCACGGCGGCAGAAAAGTCGCGCTGTTTGGGGACGGTGAAGTCCGGTTCCCAGTAGCGGCGAAGCTTCTCACCGGACTCCGATACGAGGAGGCTGTGGGCTGGCAGCAGCTTCGCGACACCCTGATAAATCGATTTTGGATCCGGCACATAGCCGAGCGCCAGATAATCGGCAAGACTGGTTGGATCCAATTTCGGCTGGAAGCTGTCGAGGACGGTAAGGGCCTTCAGTTCACTGGCAAAACAGAACCGCATGCCCGGAATGGAGGAGGAATAGTATAGCGGCTTCTCGCCGAAACGGTCGCGGGCGAGAAACAGCTCCCGCCGCCGCAAATCCCAGATGGCGAATGCGAACATGCCGCGGAGAAACTCCGGTAATCGCTCGCCGACATCCTCGTACAGGTGAACGAGTACTTCGGTGTCGCTCTCGGTTCGGAAGCGATGCCCGCGTTGGATGAGATCGCTGCGCAATTCCCGGTAGTTGTAGATTTCGCCGTTGAACGTAACCATCAGAGATCCGTCTTCGTTCGACAACGGCTGCTTACCGCCGCGCAAATCGATGATACTGAGGCGGCGATGGCCCAAGGCGGCGAAGTGATCCCGGTAGATTCCGAAATCATCCGGGCCGCGGTGGGCGATGCGGTCGCACATGCGGGTCAAGATGAGCGGATCAGGATGGGATGTTAGAAATCCGGCGATGCCACACATTGGGTTTTGCAGTTCGGTGAATGGATTAAAAGCCGGCTTCGCCCGCCGATTTGGCTTTGACCGCAGGGGAGACGGCGCTCTCCTGCTGCACGGCCGCCTCGAAGAGCCAGGCTGCGTCGCTCGAAAGAAGCTCGGCGATCCGGCGCTTGAGATCCTCGCTCGGTTCGCGGAATCCATTTACGATTTTGCTCAGCGTCGTTTCGTCCACGTTCAGCATCTGGGCAAGCCGGTTCTGGCGCACGCCAGATTTCCACATTTGCAGTTTTAGATTTGGGTACAAAGCCTTTTCTCCCTCTCCGAAGAATTCCCCCGAATTGCTACGGTGTCGCCCATGCCACAGACTGGCTGAAAGCCGGCTGCGGGCTGGCGGCCTGCCCCACATACTCCACGTCGCTGATGTCCACTTCCGCGGCTACCGATTGCGATAGCAGACTTACGGACAGCACCAGTCGCGTGTTGTTCTTGAATCGATCGAGGAGCCCGGAAAGTCCTTTCAACGGGCCGCGGCGGACGCGAACACAGCATCCCTCCTGGAGGAAAGGATGCGCAAAACAATTCACCTTGGCGGCGAGCATGGTGCGAATCTGGTCGATCTCGCGGTCCGGAATGGGCTCGATCTGCGATCCTGTTCCGAGAATCGAAACCGCTCCCGTGGTGCTGAGAATGCGCACCCGGCTCTGGGCGTTGCCGGCAAAGCGGCTGAACACATAGCCGGAAAACAGCGGTTGGTCAATTTCTTTCCGGCGGTCTTTCCATTGGCGAATCTGGCGGACGGATGGCAGGAAGCACTCGACGCCTTTGGCGGACAACTCGGCGGTCACGCGCCACTCGAAATTCGACCGTGTTCGCACGGCATACCAATGCTGGTCTTCCCAAATGGACATAGCTTCGCCCTTTCACTTACAGTTTTGCTTGTAAATGATTGATTTTATTAACTATTTACTTTTCGTTCCGGTAATATCCGTAGCCGTGGGTGTTGAACAAAAACCAATCTTCCACACAGTTCAGCACGGCACCGATCAGTTTCTGTTTGGGAACTGTTGCCAAAGCCTTGGCGCAGGCCTGGCGGTCGGTATGATCCGGCCGGGCTACGAGAAGGACACCATCGCAGGCGTGCTGTACCAGTTCGTAATCGGCCACAGCGGCCACCGGCGTGGCATCCAGAATCGTATAGTCAAATGAACTTTTAATGTGGTCCAGGACGGCGCGCCAATTGGGAGAATCCAATAGCTCGGCGGGGTTGTTCACCCTCGTGCCGCCGGTGAGGACCCATAAATTGGGAAACTGTTCCACACGAACCAGGGCCTCATCGAAGGCGATGTGGCCCGCCAGCAGGTCCGTCAAACCGGGACCGGGCGGGATTCCCAGCAAATCACCGACGCTCGAGCGGCGCAGATCCGCGTCGACCAGCAGAACGGAAAGGTCTGGCTTGAGCGCCAGCGAGGCAGCAAGATTGATACTGGTAATCGTTTTCCCGTCGCCGGACCTGGGGCTGGAGACTACCAGGACACGCGGCTTGTTGGGATGATGCAGAATCTTGGTGCGGATGATCCGGTATTGTTCCGAGGCGGCGCTGTGCTGCTGATCGAAGGGAAAAATCGGAGCAAGGGCGGAGATGCGGAGGGTGGCGGAGCGGGCGCCGGGGCTCCGCATCGCGCTCCCGGGGAGTGGGTCTGGTTCCGGCTCCGGCTCCATGAGGGGGGGCGGAATCGCAGGCTCGCTCATTTGCAGAGCTTCCGAACCGGCGGGTGCAAAACCTTCCACTCCGGGGAATTCGGACCGCCTCAATGCATCAAAAATCTTGCTCATCTCATCCTCCGGACACCTTAAGACCCAGCTTCAAAGCCCAGCGCATCAGCAAGGGTTCCCGTTCCCGCGCCGGCATATATCGTTCCAGAGAGCCGAGGATGGGGGAAAGCTCCGCCGCAGCCGTTCCATTCCGTATGATGGGTTCCACCGGTGGAGGCGGCAGCAGGGGGCGCGCCGCCGGGACGGGGCGGGCCGGCAAACTGTCCGTGAGATGAAGGTCGCGGATTACTTCCAGGATTTCCGGCGCATCGATTGTCTGTACATCCGCTCCAAATGCATTGGTTAACGCGTTGTCGCATATCGCATTGATGATGCGGGGAATCCCTCTGGACCATTTTGCGATCAACTGAGCCGCGGCTGGAGAAAAGGGAACCGAACTTCCCCCGCCGGCGCAGCGCCAGCGAATCCGGATATATTCGGAGACTCGCGATTCATCGATGGGGGCAATTCCCAACCAAACCGCGACACGTTGTTTGAGCTGCCTCAGGTCCTGTTGATTTAATAAATCGATCAGTTCACTTTGCCCGGCCAGAATGATTTGCAGCAATTTCTGATCGGCGGTTTCGAAATTGGTGAGGAGCCTGATTTCTTCCAGCAATTCGGGGGTCAGCTTATGGGCTTCGTCCACAACGAGGACGGAAATCTTGCCCTCGGCATGCGAACGGATGAGGAATTCCTGAAAGCGGACCAGGCGCTGCGCCTTGCTCACTGGTATATCGACAAACCCGAAATCCAGGAGGACGGATTCCAGGAACTCGGAGGTGGTGAGAGTGGGGTTGAGAACGAAACTGAACTGGAGTTTCGAGGGCGGCTGCGATCCCATCATCTTGCGTAACAGCGTCGTTTTGCCGGTACCGGCATCCCCTGTGAGCGCGACAAAACCTTTCCCGCTGTTGACGGCAAAGATGAGGCCAGCCAGCGCCTCACGGTGCTTCGGGGTAAGCATGAGAATCGCGGGATCCGGCGTCATCGCGAAAGGCTGCTTTTGAAGCCCGAAGAAATCCAGGTACATGGGCTACTTCCACGCTCGCAGTAAAAACGCAGCCGCCACCGCCGTGAGGATCCCGGCAACCCCCAGGCTCATGCCCATGGCTGCGCCAATCGAGCTACGAGGGTGCGGGGTCATCTCAATATAGGGGACGCGTCCCAGGATGGCCACTTCCGGCGGCAGCTCCCATTCGCCTAATAGAGCACCTTTTCGAAACTCAAGGGCGAAGCCTGCGACGATGCTCAGCGCCAGACTTAAGGCGGCGCCGAAAGCGGCGAGCAAAGGCCGGTTGGGGGAAAAGGGCTTTTCGGGCACGCGGGCGGGGTCAATAATCATGAAGCGTTCCGACTTCTGCCGGCGCTCCATGTCGGTGGCCATACCAGCCGAAAGTTTTTTATCCAGAAGGGATTTGTAATTGGCTTTGGAGATTTCGTAGTCGCGCGTGACGGCGGCCATCTGCTGTTCCACAAGCGGCAGGCGATCAATGCGCCCCTGGTAGGAATTCACTGTTTTCAGAATGCGTTCGCGTTCCTTGTTCTGGAACTCGATCTCGTGTTTCACATTCGCCAGTTGCGCCTGCAGAGTGGCGATGCGCTCTCTCTCCTTAAGCAGTTCCCGGTTGGTGATGGCCGGCTGCGCGGGCTTTCCGCTTTCCTCGGTGACTGGGGCGGGGGGGGTGGGCGGGGTGCTCCTTGATTCCAGCTTCTGGGCGTCCGTTTTTGGGACTTGCTTGAGAGTATCCGCCTTTTTCGCTTCCAGTGCTGATTTGACGATGCGCGCGGCTTCGGTTTGCTCGGCGCGCCGGGTTCGCTCCAACTCCTGTTGAAGAAACTTCATGCTGGGGTGATCATCTGTATAGCGGCTCTTGAGCTGTTCGATCTGCTGTTCCAGGATCTCCGATCTCCGGCGCTCTGGAGGGGCCTGAGGATCAGCAGGCATTTGGGTTGTTAGGGAGAGGACGGGCGCAACATTAGGGTTTGACCTGGCCTGTGCCATCTGGAGAGAACGCTGCAGGACCGACTCGGAAGCTTCCGCCGCAGATAGGGCGGTTTCGATCATCATCTTATTCTGCTGCGCACGGTTGATGGCGTCCTGGTAGCCTTGCAACTGAACCTGCATGCTTGCGACGGTGGAAAGAAGCGAGTTTTCCTGTTGCGGCAGTGCACCGTTATGCTGCTGCTTGAAGTTGGACATTTTCAATTCCTGCTCGTCGAGTGTTTTCTTGGCCTGTTCGAGCTGGCTGTCCACGAACTCCGCCGTGCCCTCGGCCTGGTTTTCGCGTGTTTTCAGGTTTTCGTCTATATAAAGGTTTGCAAGCTGATTGGCGACTTCGGCGGTAACGGCAGGATTCTTGCCCTGATACCCGACACGGAAGGCGCCGGGACGTCCTCCGGTCCAACCCTTCTCTATTTTTAAAGAGATGTGCTTGGTGCGCATCTGTTCGACGATTTCTTCCTGAACCTTTTTTTTGCGCTCTTCCTTATAGAGATCAAAGGTGGTGATGATCTTGAGAAGCCGATTGGTGCTCATGATCTGCTGATTGATGGTTGCCAGCCTGTCGCCGACGTCGGTGTTAACGGTGGCGCTGACATACTTCTCGGGAATTTTCTGCGAATCGACGAGGATGAGGGCTTCCGACTTATAGATTGCCGGGAGGTTGTAAACTACCGCGGCAGTGAGGGTCAACCCCAGCACCAGGATGCTCAATATGAGGATCTTTCGCTTCCACAGGATTCTCGCCACCGAGAGTGGGGCAAGCTGCAGCGGGGATGGGTCTTTCTTGGGAGGCATTCTGGTTTGGCCCGAAGCGCTGATGCGTGGGTTGTCAACATCTTGTTGCACGGTTGTGGCCAATTTCATGACCAATATGTTTCGGAAAAGCGTGGAACGGGCAGGCGGCGCAGCAGCTTTGACCGGCAGCTGGTTCCTATTACAAATTATTCTTTTAAATGAATAGTTTACAGTGATATTTGCGGAATCTGAGATCTTCTGAGCCAAACTCTAACCCGGCAGGACGACCGAGACGAACGCCTCATTGGCTGATTTTGGCTACCGGTCTATCCGGTCCTAAGCTTCGAGGGAGCAGCTTTCCAAGATTGTTTCCCACTTTTTAGTATCCACTCCGCCCATCATGCAAATGGCTAAGCGCAAACGAAACTCGGCTGATGGTGGGTGCCATCAGCCGAGTTGACTTTAACGCGTTCCGGAGGTCTTACGCCACGTTGGTCCGGCGTCGAAGGGCTTTGAAGCAGATCAAGAGGACTGTACCGAGAAACAGAACACTTGCCGGCTCCGGCACAGGGCTAAGCAAAAAGTCCAAGCTGAATAGGCCTGCACCAGTCGTATTGATGACGATTTGCTGCGTCAACGAGTAGGGGTCGGTCGTCGGAGAAAATGAGCCGCTGACGGTTGCCGAAACGGCTCCGGGAGTGAAAATTTGCGTGGTTGCAATCTCACTGGTGGTTCCAAGGGTTGGGGGAAGAACGGCGTTGCTCGTGTCGCGGAAAGCGCTCATTGTGAC
>DATLCW010000226.1:0-17001 GCA_035526195.1 Bryobacteraceae bacterium | reverse complement strand
TCAGCTTCTTCATGAATAAGTTTCGCCGCCTGGGCTTCATCAAGTACAACGGTTCCCTCGAAGTGCATAGCTCGCTGCTCAATGTCGTGCTGCACGATTAGATCGCGGAGCCGGCGCGGCCCCCTCGTTCAAACAGGGTCCGCTAAACGCTGCGGCCTTTCCAGGACGTTCGCAATCCGAGAATCCCGGCGGCAATGCCTTCGAGCGCCAGGATTTGAAACACGTAAATCGCCGGCAGATAGAACAGCAGCGCCCGCGCATAGCTTCCATACCATGGCTTGAAGAACAGGGGCGGGGCCATCAGGAACACCGCGAGGAAATGCCACTGCTGCTGCCGAATCAGCCATAACGCGAAAGGGCCGATCGAAAGCAGCAGCAGCGAGGTGAGCATCACCTGCCAGCCGCCGGACCGGTTCAGGCCTAGAAACCGCCACGCCCGGCGCCGCAGCCCGCGGCGGAGGGACGCGAGCGAATCGTACATGCGGACCGCACCCAGCCGTTCGGCGCGCATGATCGAGATCTTCATCCGATGCCGCTTCACCTTCTGGGCGATGGCAATATCCTCAATCTGGCTGGTCTGCACCGATGGATAGCCGCCGAAAAACTCGTACGCGCTCCGTTGAAACAGCATGCAAGGACCATACGCCAATGTCTCGGCGGCAAGCACATTCTGCAATCGCGAGGCGTTGACGCCTGTGAAATACAGACCGAAGGCGTAGGGGATCAACATTTTCTCGAGCCACGTTTTGCAATCCTGCTTTAGAAAGGCGCTCAGCAGCACGCATTGGTGCTTCTCCGCATATCCGGCAGCCAACGGCAAAAACTCCGGTTGAAAACGGGCGCGGGCTTCCGTGAAGAAGACATACGCCGTGGTCGCCAGTTTCTCACCGGCTGCCATGGCGTTCGGCTTGCCCATCGCCCCCTTGGGCAACTCCGGAGCGGCGATCACTTCGGCGCCCGCGGCGCTCGCCACCGCGGCGGTCTGGTCTGAGGAATCATCGTCCACCACCAGTACCCGTACATTCGGGAACCCCAGCACGCATTGGCGGATGGACGCCTCCTCATTGCGCGCGGGGATTACAACCGTGACGTCGGCGGGCGGCGCATTCTTAATTACCGGCAGTTCCGGCAGCGCGAGGTAGTTTCTCCGGCCCTTCCAAAGAAGGAATCCCAGCAAGAGGAGAATCACCATCGCTACCGGCCCACTCCAGGGAAAGGCCTCCATATCCTCGGGCGATCCCAGATTGAAATCCAGTTCATGCCAGGCTTGCAGCAACGCGAGGGGAAATGTCACAAGGTTCCCTAAGAGGATACCCGTTTCGAGCGCATGGGAAAATAAGGGAACTTGAAACGCTCAATTTGTTGGGTCTCTCTCTTCGCCATGGCGCAGTTGCCGGCGCAGGAAGTTGCGAGCGCCTCGCGGGGCGCACAATTGCTGGCAACTCATCGCTGCCAGAGCTGCCACCATTTTGAACAGCTCGCCCGGCCCACGGGTCTTGCCAGGCTCATGAAGACGCAGCTGACGCCAGCCCGTCTGGTGGGAGCGGTGTGGAACCATGCGCCGGCCATGTGGAGTGCCATCGAAGACACCGGCACGCCACCTCCTGCAACATTCGGCGAGCGCGATGCGCATGACCTGCTGGTGTGGTTCGCCGCCGCTGGATATTTTGAGCCGCCCGGAGACGCGCGGGACGGAAGCCGGGTGTTCCAATCCAAAGGCTGCGCGAGTTGCCACGCCGCGCGCGGCAACTCCGAGGCGCCGGCAGTCGCCGCATGGAAAAGCGTGACTGATCCGTTGCAGCTTTTCCGGGCGATGTGGAACCACGCCCCGGTGATGAAAGCGGCGCTGGACAGCCGGCGCATGTCCTGGCCCAGCCTCTCGGTGAACGAAACACGCGACATCGCCGCCTACGCCGGCTCACTGGCGAATCCACAGGCAAACCGCGTGGCCTTGCGTATCGGGGATCCGGACAAAGGGAGGGCCGCTTTGCAGGCAAAGGCCTGCCAGAATTGCCACCGGGAGCCGCCGGCGCTGCCCACAGCGGCGCGGGAGCACACGCTGACGGAGTTCGCCGCCATACTTTGGAACCACGCGGCGATGATGACTACCCCACCTCCTCCCTTGAGTGACGATGAGTTGTCGGGATTGCTCGCCTACCTTTGGACATCGCGGTATTTTGAACGGCCCGGCAACGCGAAACGGGGCAAAGCTGTTTTTGCCTCGAAGCGCTGCGGGTCCTGCCACAGTATCTTTCCGGAAGGAAAACCGTACGATGCGGCCCGGATGCTTGCTATCTTATGGAAGCACACTCCCGCCGTTCTCCATGACGCCCGGCGTAAGGGAATTCCCTGGCCCGCGTTCCGGGATTCGGAAATGGCGGACCTGATTGCTTATGCCAACCAAGTAAGGCAGTCACCTCTGGTAAAATAGAAAATTCGCTTTAACCAGTCCCTTGGTCTCGTGAAACCATAAATGGGGTATGAACGTCTCGTAAAGGGCGCAGAGAGGAAAGGACCGTTGTTTTGATGATGTCTCCCAGGCTTCCAAGCCTGCACACCCTCTTCGTCTTAAAATTTATAATTCTTCTCTGGATCAGTGGTCTCGGGCCATCGCTGCTCGCTCAGCAGCCATCACAGCAGCAGCCGGCGCCCCCCGCGCCTGGCGCTCAACAGAAGAAGTCCAATCCGTTTGAAGCGGTTCCGCAAACGGCCAATCCGCAACAACA
This sequence comes from Bryobacteraceae bacterium, assembly GCA_035526195.1. Classification (GTDB taxonomy): domain Bacteria; phylum Acidobacteriota; class Terriglobia; order Bryobacterales; family Bryobacteraceae; genus CADEFT01. Next base: position 14,275 of record DATLCW010000226.1, on the reverse strand, counting down.
GCCACCGGCCCCTCCGCCGCGGCAGGCGAAGCCTCAACTGGAAACTCCAAAACCAGCGATTGAAGCTCCCAAACCCGCGGATCCCAAAGCGCCGGTCGAGGATGTGATCGAAGCAATCGAATTTCGCGGATCCCGCCGCGTTCCACAGGATACGTTGAAGGCCCTCATTATCTCTAAAAAGGGCGACCGCATCGACGAAGATACCCTGCACCGGGACTTCATGGCGTTATGGAACTCGAACCGCTTTGACGACATCAAACTCGAGCGCGAAGCGGGGCAGACGGGCTGGATCCTGCGTTTTATGCTGACCGAGCGGCGAGTGGTGCGCTCGATCAAATACGATGGCAACAAGTCCATCACGGTGTCGGAGATTCTGGACCGGTTCAAAGAACGGCGGGTGGGCCTGTCGGTGGAATCGCAGTACGATCCGAACAAGGTTCAGCGGGCGACCAATGTGCTGCGCGAGTATCTGGCCGAACGCGGCCGGCAGTACGCGAGCGTCGAACCGGAAGTCCGGCAGATTCCGCCTTCTTCTCTCGAAGTGGTATTCAAGATTCAGGAAGGCCCCAAAGTGAAAGTGGGCGCCATCGATATTCAGGGCAACAAGTTTTTCAGCGACCGCGTAGTCATCCGCGCGATGAAGAATCTCAAGCCGATCGGCATTCCTCACTCGCTACTATTTGAAAACCTCTTCGCCAAGACTTACGATTCCACCAAGCTCGAGGAAGATAAGGATCGCGTGCGGAACTTCTATCAGGAGAAGGGCTACTTCACCGCGCGAGCGCTCGATCACACCTTGGCCATCCGTGACGTGGGCGGCACTGGCTTCCGCATCCCGCTGTTTTATCCGAATAAGCCCGGCAAACGCGCCGATCTGGTGGTTCCCATTGAAGAGGGGCGCCAGTACAAACTAAACAAGATCAACTTCGTCGGCATGAAACTGTTCCGTACTCCCGACTCGCTGATGCGTCCGCTGTTTCAAATGGGGGAAGGCGATGTTTTCTCGACTGGCAAACTTCGCAAGGGCCTGGAGCAGATTCGCAAGCTTTACGGCCAGTTTGGCTACATCGACTTCGTTCCGGAGCCAAGCTTTGACATCATTCCGAACAGCGATAAGCTCGATCTCACGCTCACCGTGGATGAAGGCAAACAGTTTTTTGTGCGGCGTATCGATTTCGCCGGCAACACCACCACCCGCGACAAAGTGATCCGCAGGGAAGTCCTGATCGACGAAGGCGACATTTACAACACGCAACTCTGGGAAGTTAGTCTGCTGCGGCTGAATCAGTTAGGCTACTTTGAAGTGCTGAAGGAGAATGAAGCCGCCAGCATCTCCAAGGACACCAAAACGAACACGGTGGATATCACGCTCAAAGTGAAAGAACGCGGCAAGAACTCGGTGCAGTTGAACGGCGGGGTCTCGGGCATCGCCGGGAGCTTTGTGGGCTTTGGCTATTCCACCAACAATTTCCTGGGCTTGGGTGAGACCCTCTCCATCAACTCACAGCTTGGCGATCGCGTTCGCGATGTTACGTTTGGCTTTACCGAGCCCTATCTGCTTGACCGCCCCATCCAAGCTGGTTTCACGATCTACATGCAGCGGTTCAACTACGATCAGGCACGGGAGGTGTCCCTGCTGTCGGGCCGCAATCTGATTCCCCTTTATGAATCTCTGGGCAAGGACAACCTGCTGAACTATGTCTCGAATGGAGGCGGGTTCACGGCCTATACCAGTTATCAACTGCGGCGCAGTTTCGCCCGCGTAGGCTTGAGCTATGGCTACAACCGGCAGAACATCCAGACGCTGAGTACGGGGTCGCAGAATTATTTCCAGTACGTCAACTTCCAGGGCCTCAGCGGTCCTAACTCGCTGAGCGGCATTAACACCAGCCAGGTCATCCCCTCCTACTCCTACAACACGGTAGACCATCCGATTACGCCCAGCCGAGGTAAGAGCATTTACTTCACTACCAGCCTTGCGGGCAGCTTCCTGCGCGGCAACGTGAACATGATCAATCCCACTCTCGACATGAAATATTTCCGCCGCGGATTCATGAAGGGACATGTAATTGGAGCCCACGGCCTGGGGCGCTGGGTTACTGGCTACGGAGGCCGCGCGGCTCCTCCCTTCAACCGCTTTTACATGGGGGGAGAGAACGACATTCGCGGATTCGACATCTGGGGCATTAGCCCCATCGCTTATATTCCCAGCAGCGGCCAGGTCCCCATTTTGAATGCCGACGGCTCACAGCGTACTCAAAAGCAAATCGTGGACGGGGTCGAGCAGTTCGTCGCCGTGACAAAGACGATCCCCATTTATCAGCTCATCTTCCCCGGCGGGGATACGCAGGTGGTGACTAACTTTGAATATCGCATTCCGATCGTGGGGCCCGTCGTGCTCGCTGCTTTTTTCGATGGCGGCGTCAACAAGATTAGCCGGCCGCATCAACTTTCCATTAATGAAGGCCGCCTGGCGGAATTGAATTCCGCTTTCCCACAGGCGAGTTTTCAGAAGGAAGCAATCATTGCCAGGGGAACCCAGAACATCCGCACTTCCACGGGACTGGAGTTGCAGATCATGATGCCTGTGGTGAACGCGCCGTTCCGCCTCTACTGGGCTTATAACCCCAACCTTTTCCAGGACATCTTGGTTCCGCCCGTTGTTGCCGACCGGTCTTACTTCCCCAACAACGCTTCCTTTATAAACGCTGTCAGCATTATCGGCAGCCCCACTCCGTTCTTTGAAAAAAGAAGCCAGTTCCGGTTTACGATCAGCCGGACGTTTTAGCGGGGCAGAAGGCGCGACGGCAAAGTTGGTACATTGAAAAGATTCGAAGGAGTTTCGCAAATGCAACTGAGACTGCAATGGCTGCTGCTACCCGTGCTGGCCCTCCAGCTAGCCGGGACCGCCGCCGCACAGGGCCCCACTAAAGTCGGGATTATCAATATTAATGCCGCCATCGCCAGCACCAAGGACGGCCAAAAGGCGCTAACAGAATTGGAAACCAAGTTCGCTCCGCGCAAGAAAGAACTGGAAAGGAAGCAACAGGGCATCCAGGGTCTGCAAGCGCAATTGCAGAAGGGCGGGACGGTTCTTAGTGAAGACCAGAAACGCCGTCTGATGACCGACATCGATTCCCAGACCAAGAGCTATAATCGCGATCTTCAGGACGCCAGCGAAGAGCTGGAGCAGGAACAGCAGAAGATCTTCCAGGAACTGGGAGGCAAGATGATGGCCGTCATTGACAAACATGCCAAGGAGAAGGGGTTCGCTCTGGTCATCGACGTCAGCTCGCAACAGACTCCGGTTCTGTATGCAGCAAGCGAAGTGGATATGACCAAGGATATTATCGAATCCTACGATAAGGCGGGCCCGGCGGCAGCCGCTCCTCCCGCTACGCTAACAAAACCGCCTGCCGCGAGACCTCCGGCCACTCCCCCGGCAACTAAAAAATAGCAATCCGGCCGTGAATGGCCCCGTTTACGGCAATCTGGTACGTTAGAGTGGAATGAAACGATTGCAGCCAGTCATCTGGATGAAGGGCACGTTCCTGAACGCGCAGTATCTGCAGAGTCAGGACCGTTTCCTTGATAGCACCATGCAGTTCCAGATGGAGGCGCTCAGTTCCTATCCCTGGGGTTTTCGGGAATTGCGTTTGGATCAGGAGGCGCTGGCGGCGGGGAATATCGCTGTCTCGCGGGCCAGTGGAATTTTTCCGGACGGGCTGCTGTTCGATGTCCCAAACGCTGATCCTGCGCCCTCGCTTCGTCCGATCGCGGAGTATTTCGAGAAGGACCAGACCACCTGCGATGTCTATCTCGCTATTCCCGGCTACCGGGAACGGGGACTGAACGTCACGATGGCCAATCGAAGTAATTCGGATACACGGTATCTCGCCGATGTGGTGATGCTGCGGGACGAAAACACGGGGCTGATGGAAAAGCCGGTCCAGGTGGCGCGGAAGAATTTCCGGTTTCTGTTTGAAGGCGAGAACCTGAAGGGATATTCCACGCTTCGCATCGCGCGGGTGAAGAAAACCGCGGCCGGGACGCTGCAGTTCGACACGCGTTTTCAACCGCCGCTGTTGGATATTGAGACCAGCGATTACCTCATGTCGATCGCCCGCCGGCTGGTGGAAATCCTCTCCGCGAAAAGCAGCATATTGGCTGGGTTGCGGCGGCAGAAGAATCTGACGCTGGCGGATTTCGGGTCTTCCGATATCGCGAATTTCTGGCTGCTGTATACGATCAATTCGCACTTCCCGATCATTCAGCATTTGTTTGAAACCAAGCATGGGCATCCGCAGGAACTGTTCACGGTGATGCTTTCGCTGGCGGGTTGCCTGACGACATTCTCGACGAACATCCACCCGCGCGATCTGCCGAGTTACGCGCATGACGACGTGGAGCCTCCGTTCTCCGATCTGGATGAGAAGGTGCGGACGCTGCTCGAGACCGTGGTGCCGAGCAATTTCATTTCGCTGCCTTTGAAACTGGTGGCGCCCCATATCTATGCCACGGCGCTGGCGGACGATAAGTATTTCCGCGATACGCGCATGTACCTCGCCATCAACTCAGAGATGAACGAAGGCGAATTAATCGCCAAAACGCCGGCTTTGATAAAGGTGTGTTCAGCGAATCAGATTGAGTTGCTGGTACGGCAGGCATTGCCCGGGGTGTTGTTGACCCACACGCCCAGACCTCCGAGTGCGATACCGGTGCGATTGAATCATCAGTACTTCAGCCTGAATATGAGCGGTGTGTATTGGGAGGCGGTGCTCCGCGCGCGAAATCTGGCGGCCTATGTGCCGGGCGATTTCCCCTCCCCGCAACTGGAACTCATTATTCTGCTGCCGGAGTAGCGCCCATGCTGAGTTTCCTGGCGCTGTTGTTCTTTGCGGCGATCCGTCCGGAGGCTCAGATCCGGGGAGTGCTGGCATTGCAGCAAGAGGCATGGAACCGCGGGGACATCCAGGGATTCATGGCGGGTTACGAGAATTCGGCGGAGACGACTATGATCGGGCGCTCGGTTCTCACGGGATATCAGGCGATTCTGGATAATTACAGAAAACGGTATCCCGGCAAGGCTGGCATGGGCTACTTGCGCTTCGACGATATTAAAGTCCGGCTGGTCGAGGCGGATGTGGCGATTGCTACGGGACGGTATACCGTAAAGCGGGATGCCGCGCACGGCGGAGAGGTCACGGGGCGATTTACACTGATCCTGCGGCGCAAGCACGACGACTGGAAAATTCTACACGACCATACCAGCTAACAGGCTAAAGGACAGGGCTTGCATACCAATGAGTAAGATCCGCGGAATAGAAACGGCGGAGAGTGGAGCCGGCTCGTTGTTGGGCGAAGCTGCAGCGCTCCAACACCAATACGAACGTCAGAGTTCGATTGAACAGCGCAAGCAAAAGGGCCAGTTCTTCACTCCCGTGGAAGTTTGTCAGTTCATGGCCGGACTGCTTTCGCCAGCGGGTTCGGAGCCGCTTCGGCTTCTCGACCCGGGTGCGGGTACCGGCTTGCTAACCGCCGCGGTGTGTGACCGGCTACTTGCGCTTCGATTCCCTCGGGACTTGGAATTTCACCTCTTTGAGAACGATCCAAGCGTTTTGCCCTTTCTTCATAAAACCATGAAGAGTTGCTGTGAGGCCCTTGGAGCGGCTGGGCATTCTGCCCGGTACGTGGTGCATGAGAAGGATTTTATTCTTGATGCCGCATCGACCGTCTTCGGCGCCCGATCGCTTTTCGATCCATCCGATTATGGCCAGTTCGACGCCGTGATCATGAATCCGCCTTATTTCAAAGTGAACAAGGACTCCATGCACGCTCGCGTCATGCGGGACGTTGTTCATGGGCAGCCAAAACATCTACGCCTTTTTCATGGCGGCGGGCGCAGAGATACTCCACCGGAGAGGGCAGCTTGTTGCCATTACGCCCCGAAGCTTTTGCAATGGCCTCTATTTCCGGGGGTTTCGACCCTGGTTTCTAGAACGGGCGAGTCTGGAACACATTCACCTCTTCGAGTCTCGAACGGACACGTTCCGTGATGTTCTACAGGAGAGCGTAGTGACGCTCTGGAGCAAGGTAGGGGTTCAATCTGCGCGAATCGCCGTGAGCAAGAGCTACGGTCGCGATATCTTCGAATTAGACGAGCGGCGGTATCTCTCCTCTAAGAACGTTATTGATGACTCCACCGGAGATTCGATTATTCGCATTTGCGGCACGTCTGAAGATTGCGCGGTAGTGAACGTGGTGGAAAGCTGGCCGCAGCGGCTCGCCGATCTAGGCTTACGCGTGTCCACTGGACCGGTCGTTACATTCCGTGCTCGCAAGTTCCTACTGGACGAACACGATGGAGACGAATCCGTGCCGCTGCTTTCGGTCTTCAACATCCGGGCGTTTGAAACCGTCTGGCCAATACGGCATCGCAAGCATCCCATTGCATTCAAGCACTGCGCCGATTCTCTGAGGCTGCTGGTGCCGTCGCGAAATTATGTCCTATTGCGGCGGTTCAGCGCGAAGGAGGAGTTCAGGCGCCTAACCGCCAGCTGTTATCTGGCAGCGGACAGTACCACGCTGTTTCTTGCGTTGGAGAATCACTTGAACTACGTTTATCACTTCAACCGCGATCTCACGATTGACGAAACGTTTGGTTTGGCGGGCCTCTTTAATTCGGCTCTTCTGGACAAATACTTTCGCACCATCAGCGGCAATACCCAAGTGAACGCGACGGAACTCAGAACCATGCCATTCCCTGCTCTAGCGGTGGTTTCCCGAATAGGGCGCTCGATCCGGGACCTCCCGTCACGGACAGGTCTGGAGGTAGAACGTATTGTACTGGAAGAACTGGGGGTTAACGGTTCTCTGGGCCGCCACCTTTTGACTTTGGCTTCATGAGGAAAGTAGAGGAGGCAAGAGAAATTCTGGCGGCCCTCGGTCTCCCGTTCGCACAGCGGAACGAGCGCTCCGCGTTAACGCTGCTAGCCCTCGCTGCTCTTTCGCCCAAAAGCTCCTGGCGAAGCACACAGCGGCCCTTACTCAGGATCTGGGACATCATGGCTTTCATCCGAGCGAGGTATGGAAAGAACTACGCTGCAAATACCCGCGAGACAATCCGCCGCCAAACCATTCATCAGTTCGAGCAGGCTCGCCTCGTTGACCGAAACCCGGACGATCCTCTGAGGCCGACGAACAGCGGGCGCAATGTGTACCAACTCACTACAGAAGCAGCTGCTGTCCTTTCAGCTTTTGGCTCCGGCTGCTTTGATGCGGAAGTCAGGACATTTGTTGAACGCTTCGGAGCATTGCAGGAAGCCTACCGCCAGACCCGCGCCAGTAACCGTATCCCCCTTCGGCTGCCCAATGGCTCGACCGTTCAACTCTCTCCCGGGAGCACAACGTTCTTCAAGTGGCGATCATCGAGCAGTTCGGTCCTCGTTTCGCGCCGGGCGCGGCAGTACTTTATCTCGGAGTTACGGCGCGCAAACGCGTCGTGAGCGACACTGAAACGTTGGCGGCAATTGGGGTGCCGATCACGAAGCACGACAAGCTTCCTGATATCGTTCTCTACTGGCGCGAGAAAAACTGGCTGTATCTGATTGAAGCTGTAACGTCCCATGGACCGGTCTCTCCGAAGCGTCGCCGCGAAATAGAGGCATTTCTCAAACGGTGCGGAGCAGACCCCGTGTACGTAACGGCATTCCTGGACCTCCGCGAGTTTCGTAAGTACTCCGGCGACATCGCCTGGGAATCAGAAGTGTGGATCGCCGATAACCCGGACCACATGATTCACTTCAATGGGCCGAAGTTCCTCGGCCCCTACAAACCGCTCAAGACCGTCGATTGCGACCCTTGACTTCTCTGTCCGACTTTTTTCTGCTCCTCGCATAACAGAATGAAACAGCGGCGATCCCCGGCATCTCGCCCAATTTGCCACCCCGTGGTTAACTGATTATGCTGGAGTAACGCGTCGACAAGGTGACTTTTTCCGAACCCGTATTCCGCCATGCGAATTCCATCTCTTTTATTTGTCTTCCTGATGGCGAACATCGCCAGCGCGCAACTGCGCATTAACAGCAACACGGCGCTAACCGGTGCTACTGTCAGTCAGGCCTACGGCTTTTCTCTGGTCGCTTCCGGAGGAACGGCGCCGTACACATTCGCGCTCGCGGGCGGTGCGCTGCCCACAGGACTGAACCTCGATCCCGGCGGCGCAATCACCGGAGTTCCCTCCGCCAGCGGCGACTTCAGCTTTCAGGTGCGCGCCACCGACGCCGTTTCCGCAACCGTGGTTAAGGGCTTTACGCTCAATGTGGCTCCCACGGCGCTTCAGGTTCAGCCCTCCATCAACAGCGGGTACACAACAGGCGAACTATCCAGCGCCAGTTTCAGCGCGACCGGCGGGCGCGGTCCTTATAACTTCTCGATTCTTTCGGGCACCCTTCCGACAGGGTGGGACTTCACCAAGAGCACCTGCTTCTGCTACAGCTCGGGTTTCATGCAAGGGGTAATCCGCACCGCCGGAACGTATAGTTTCGTCGCCTTGGTGACGGACTCGGACAATCGCACCGCGACCGCTGTAATGACCACCACCGCAACCGACGTCCCCCTGTACTTCTCCAGTCTGGATATAGGCGGCGGGACGATCGGGGCGGACTATTCGGGAAACGTTCGCAGTTCCTCCTTCGGCGGATTCGGGCCGCTCGTCTTCACGATGGTGAGCGCCCTTCCTCCCGGCTTGCAGTTAACCACGGGCGGGATACTTCGGGGTATTCCAACCGCGACCGGCTCTTTTGACCTTCAAATTCGCGCTACGGACGCCCTTGGAAACACAGCGCTCGCATCGGGGACGATGTTCGTGTACTCGCCGGAGGGTCTGAGTATCACCAGCACCTCTCCCTTGCCAACCGCCGTTCAAGGTGTCTCCTTTAGCAAGCAATTCGTCGTTGCGGATTTTGGCGGCGCCGTGACGGCGGGAACCTGGTCCGCCCCCGCGGGTGTGCCGCCGGGGTTGAACCTCAGCAGCACAGGACTTCTCAGCGGTACGCCCAGCAGTGTCAATTCCTTTAGCTTTAATGTTCTCTTCACGCCAATCGACGGATCTCCGGTTTCAAAGACCTTCGCGCTTACGGTTAGTCCGTTCCAGTTTCAGTGGACCTCCCCCACCAATCTGCCGCCGCTTAACCGGGGACAGTATTCGGTTTCTTCGTTGGGTACGTCAGGCCCGGCGTTTGTTCCTTCGTCGATCGAAATGATACTGGGCTCGTGGCCGGGCGGGATGACGCCCGGTTTGCCGCTGGGCTTCAATGGGACGCCGATTACCGCCGGGACAAACAATTTCACCCTGGAAGCAACGGCAGTGGATGGGCAGATCGCGTCGAAAGCTTTTACGCAAGTCGTGCAGCCAACACCCGCCCTGACCATCCTTAGCAGCGCTCTCCCCACGGCCACGCGCGGTGTGCGCTACTCCTTTCTGGACTTCCCCGCCACTTGTTCGTGCGCCGCAAACGGCGGCGCTCACCCGTACCGCTGGTCCCTGGCTTCCGGCTCATTGCCCTCGGGGTTGACGCTGTACGCTGATGGCGAGATCGCAGGAATCCCAGCACAGGCCGGCAGTTTTCCCATCACGCTGCAACTCACCGATGGTTACGGGACCATCGTGACACGCGCTTTCACGCTGACTGTGCTCGATGCGAGCGGGTCCTTCAGCATCACCACGCCTTCGCCCCTGCCCCAAGGCATCGTCGGCCAGCCCTATTCCCAACAGATCCAAACCTCCGGCGGGACACCTGGTTTCACCTGGAGCGTATCCGCGGGCAGTCTGCCTCCGGGTTTTGCTTTGACGTCCACCGGCCTGCTGCAGTCGGTGGGGCCGGTGAGCACGCCAGGGACTTTTAACTTCACGATTCAGGTTGTGGACAATTCTCCCGAGTCCTCCGGCGGCCCGCTGACAGCCTCGCGGAGCTTCTCGCTCACGCTGGTGCGCCCTCCGCCAGTGATCACTTCGATCAATCCTTCGTCTGCGGTTGCCTTGAGTCCGGGCTTCAACCTCGTGGTGACGGGTCAAAATTTCTTCAATCCCGAGCAGTCACCGCGGGTTACCTGGAACGGCCAGGATCTGGCGACTACCTTCAACAGCGTTACGCAGCTCACGGCGCTGGTTCCCGCTTCGCTTCTTACAACCGCGGGCACAATTGTTGTACGGGTCCGCAACCCCGATAACGCGCTCTCCAATTCCCTACCCTTCACCATCACTCCAAACGTCCCCACATTGACCAGGCTTGTTCCGGACATCGGGGATGCGGGTTCGCCGGAGTTCATTCTAAGTGTCGAAGCCACCAATATCCGGCCGAATATGTTCGTCGAGTTCAACGGCCAGACGCTGCTGACTTACGCCTTCACGCCCGATCTTATCCGTGCCGTGGTCCCGGCATCCGCCCTGCAGATTGGAGGCGTTTTTCCGGTTCGCGTCCGCACTCCGGAAGGGTTTTACTCGAACGTGTTGAACTTCATCGTGCGCGGCGCTGAGCCTGCTATTACTTCGATCGACCCGGCGAGTGCGGCGGCCGGCAGCCCGCAGTTGGTTCTCACCGTGGATGGCACGGCATTTCAAAGCGGCTCTCTGGTGCAGTGGAACGGCGCGGCGCTCACCACGGACTTTGTGTCCCCCACCCGCATCACGGCCATCGTACCCGCTACGCTCCTTTTGAATCCCGGGGCGGCGGCGGTCACGGTGCTCAATCCAGGAAATGTGGTTTCCGCGGCGCGGAGCTTTTTCATTACGGGACTACCGCCTCAGATCCTGAGCCTGAATCCCTCTACCGCTCCCGCGGGAAGTCCGCAACTGACACTGCTCGTGAACGGAAACAACTTCCAGAACGGAGCTTTGGTCCGTTGGAATGGACAGGATCTTGTCACCACTTTTGTGGCCGCGAACCAATTAAGCGCGGTCGTCCCTGTTTCGCTGCTGGTGAACCCCGGACTCGTCCCCGTCATCGTGCGCAATGCCGACGGCCAGACTTCGGCTCCCTCGTCATTCACCGTAACCGGCGCCGCGACGGCTCCGCAGATCACTTCGCTCAATCCTGGTTCCACGCTCGCGGGCGGACCTGCCTTTACGCTGAGTGTGGCCGGGGCGAACTTTGAGAATGGTGCGATTGTGAATTGGAACGGATCGCCTCTGGTTACGGCGTTTGGGAGTTCAACTGCCCTTACGGCACAGGTTCCCGCGGCTCTGATTACGGCGGTGTCTTCGAACTTTGTGACCGTAGTCAACCCGGGCGGCGCCTCGTCCGCTCCGGCTACGTTTACCGTGTCCGCCACGCCCGCGCCTCAGATCTCATCGCTCAACCCCGCGTCGGCGGTGGCCGGCGGCCCGGCGTTTACGCTGAACGTAAGTGGAACCAATTTTCAGAATGGCTCCATCGTGCGATGGAATGGTACTTTGCTGCCGACAACTTTTGTCAGTGCGGTCTCGCTGACCGCCCAGGTTAGCGCGGCGCTGATCGCTTCTGCGGGCGCCATCGCCGTAACGGTGGCCAATCCGGGATCTACATCCGCGCCAGCCACGTTCGTTGTTTCGGCCACGCCGCCGCCGCAGATCACCTCTCTGAACCCGGGCGCTGCCATTGCGGGCAGCCCGGCGTTTGCAATCACTGTACTCGGAGCCAACTTTCAAAATGGAGCGGTTGTGCAATGGAACGGCGCGGCGCTGTCCACAACGTTCGTGAATGCAGGCTCGCTGCTTGCGCAGGTTCCCGCGATCCTGGTGACGGCTCCTTCGGTCAACGCCGTCACCGTTGTGAATCCGGGAGCGGTGGCTTCGGCTCCCGCTGCCTTCACCGTATCAACCAGCGTATTGCCGGTCATCTCCTCCCTGAACCCGGCCTCCATATTGGCCGTTGGACCATCTTTCCTGCTGACGGTACTGGGAGCCAATTTCCAGAACGGCGCTGTTGTCCAATGGAATGGCACACCGTTGGCCACCACGTTCGTCAATTCGGGTTCCCTGACGGCGACTGTCGATGCCGGCCTCATTCAATTTCCTGGGGCGGCAAGCATCACGGTTCGCAATCCAAACGGAGGAACCTCGAACGCTGCGGGATTCAGCATCCAACTGTTGCAACCCTCCATCACAGGGATATCGCCGCTGGGGGTGGTTGCCGGCACGCCGGAACCATTCTCACTCACCGTCTTCGGAGTGAACTTCCGCACCGGGGCCGTCATCACCTGGAACGGGCAGCCGTTACCTACCGCCTTCGTCTCTACTACGCAGTTGATCGCCGGCTCGGTCTCGCCGGGCCTGTTTGCGCGACCGGGGGCGGTCAGTATCGGGGTGCGGAATCCCGGCGGGCAGGCTTCCGTTCCGGTCACGTTCACGGTCGTTGCTCCACAGCCTTTGATCACCGGTCTCACGCCCTCCACCGCGATCGCGGGGACACCGGGCTTCTCCTTGGTCGTGTCGGGCACCGGCTTTCTCAGCACGTCGGTGGTGCGATGGAATGGCTCTCCCGTTCCCACTACATTCGCTGCCGGCCAGTTGACAGCGATTATCGATACCGCGCTGATCGCCTCCGCCGGATCCGCCAGCATTACGGTGGTGAACGGCGGCACGCAGGTTTCGAACTCCGTGACGCTCACGATTGCCCCCGCTCTGACTCCCGAGATCACGCAATTGATGCCATCCTCAGCGGCTGTCAACAGCCCGTCGTTCCAATTAACGATTCAGGGTAGAAACTTCATCAGCACGTCTCAGGTGCAGTGGAATGGCGCGGCGCTGCTTACCTCCTTCGTGTCAGCGACGCAGTTGACGGCCATTGTTCCGCCGGCGTTTCTCACCTCGCCTGGCGCTGTAAGTATCACGGTTCGGAATTCCGATGCCAGGATATCGCTACCGGCGGCGTTTGCCGTCGGGGATCCTCTTAGAATTACCAGCGCGGCGGAACTGATTATCGCGACGGCGGGCAGCGTATATCAGACCTCGTTCACCGCCAGTGGGGGGGCGCGGCCCTATCGCTGGCGGGTGGCCGCGGGCTCCGAAGCGTTGCCGCCGGGGCTGACGCTTTCGGAAGATGGGACCCTGCGGGGAACGCCCGCGAATGACGGCCCCTTTTCCTTCACCATCGAAGTGTTGGATGCTACCGGCGCGACGGATCGGCAACGCGCCAGTCTTCGGATTCTGCCGCGTGATCTTGAAATCTCATCCACCTCGCCGCTGCCGCCGGCAACCGCGGGTGTGCCGTATTCATTCCGGTTCCAGGCGAATGTAAGCGCCACGGGCGCGTTGTCCTGGTCTGTGATAGAAGGCACACTGCCTGCCGGGTTGTCTCTAAACGCACAAACCGGCGAGATCAGCGGGATTGCCGAAGAGCCGCCGGAGCCCGATGCAGCCAGGGGCTTGCGTACCGCCTCCGTGCCGGTTACTTTTGCCTTCCGCATTCAGGTGGCGGCGCAAGACCGTAATCCGGGGCGAAAGCAGTTCGAGCTTTCCGTATTGCCTGCGGCCGGCGGTTTCCGCATTGTTACGCCTTCCCCGCTTCCCGATGGAGCGGAAGGTAAGCCGGTGCGTGTGCAGATCAACGCGGTGGGCGGCAGCGTTCCCTATGGCTTCACCCTGACAGGCCGGCTGCCTGCGGGCGTCTCCTTCAACTCCGACGGATTGCTGGCCGGTGTCCCCACGGAGATCGGGACCTTTACGCTCACCATAAACGCGCGCGACGGCAGTCAGGCCACGGCTTCGCAGACGTATGAATGGCGCGTCCTTCCATCGGGCGACGGACCTACAATCAGCAGCGGACCGCAACTGCCGTTGTCTCCTTTGAACCAGAACATCTCGATTCTATTGGAAGCGGCGGGAGGCTTTCGGCCCTATACATGGTCTGTGGTTTCCGGGACGTTGCCGGCCGGTCTGGTGTTCGATCCCGTGCTGGGGCGGCTTAGTGGAACGGCGCAGGAAGAGGGCTTGTTCGTTTTTACAGCCCGTGTGACCGATGCGAATGGCCTTACCGATACGCGTTCGCTGCTTTTGCCGTTGACGCTGACCGGGGAGCCGCTGCAGATCGTCACGCCATCTCTGCCAGCCACCGCCGTGGGCAGGTCCTATAACATTGCTCTCGATGCCCGCGGCGGCAAGGGCCCTTACACCTGGACGATTTCTTCGGGTGCGCTTCCGTCCGGCATTCAACTTACCGGGACGCAGCTCTCTGGCTCGCCCACCGGACCGGGTACCGGCTCCTTCACTTTGCGGGTTGTGGATGCCTTCGGGATC
>DATLCW010000180.1:0-8074 GCA_035526195.1 Bryobacteraceae bacterium | reverse complement strand
CCTTCTTCTTGCGCAGCGCGATTCCCAGCCAGAGCTGTGCGTCTGCCGACTTGGGGTTCAGCTCCAGCGCCTTCTGAAAATCTCTGATGGCCAACTCGATCCCGCCGCCGAAAGAAGGCGGAAGATAATAATTGCCCACGCCGCGGCTTACGTATCCATCGGACGATTTCGGATCCAGTTGAATCGCTTTATTGACGCTGTCCAACGCGCATCTTCCGTACTTAAGACCCGCCAGCACATTGGCCGGAATCACCTGCCCGCAGAGCGTTCCCAGAATCCGGTGATACTCGGCAAAGTCCGGTTTAGCGGCGACCGCCTTTTCGGCCGCCCGAATGCCGGATTCCGCCGCGCTTCTGGCTTCATTCTTGAGCCGCAGTTCGAGACAGATTTCGGCCAGGTAATGGCTGGCAAGCGCAAGCTGGTAGTTGGCGTCAGAATTCTTGGCATTCTTCCCGGCGGCGGCCGCCAGCTCCGCAATCATCTTTTCGAGCGCGGGCCGGTCCTGGCGATCTCGCGCCGCGCGAAGCTCGGTGGGCGTCGTCAGGGCCAGAAGCGGATAGGTTGCGATCAGCACAATTGCCAGCAGCATTCTAACCGTATTGTAGCGGGAACGGCAGGCTTACAAAGGCGAAACTTGAGCCAGCTTCGCCGGCCCACCTATGACTTTCACCGGGTTTTTCAACGGCCGGCCGAACCCCTGATAGTTCACTTCCATCACGTCGCCCTCCCGCAGCTGGATTTGGTCGCCAAAACTGAACGCGCTCGCGCCAAAGAAGTGAATGTGCACATCGCCTCCCCGGCGGTGCAGCGGGAACTTGAAATGATGATGCTCCATATTCTGGAGCGAATGGCACATCGCCGATTCCCCGCTGCGAATGTCCTTCTCCCATAAAACAGCGGTGCCGCGGTGAATACGCGCCTTGCCAGGCACCGACTCGAACTCGGGATCGAGGATCAGTTCAGGACCAAGCGAACACTGCCGCAGCTTGCTGGACGCCAGGTACAAATAGTTCTTCTTCTCGAAAATATGATCGGAAAATTCGTTCCCCTGGGCCATCCCCACCCGTCGCGGGAGGCCGCTTGGATCCACCAGATACACGCCCGCTATCTCTGATTCCTCACCGCCGTCTTCGGCAAAATCAGGAATCTCGAGCGGCTCGCCATGCGCCCGCAGAATCGTGCCGTTCCCTTTGTAGAACCACTCGGGAGACGCTCCAATTTCATCCGCTGCGGGTTTGCCGCCTTCCAGGCCCCACTGATACATGCGCATACTGTCGGTCACTTGCACCTGCGCGGCGTGCATCGCGTTGCGGTTGTCGACGCTGGCTTTGTGGGTCAGCCCGGTTCCGGTGATGGAGCAACGGGCGGGCTCGGCCGGATGATCGAACGGAGGCAGCAGTTTCCATTCCGAATCGCCGTTGTAGATCGCGTCGTAGGGCATCGCCCAGCCGGTGGCCATATCTTGCGCCAGCTTGGCCAGCGCCTGCCCCGAACGAAGCGCCTGCTGCGCCAGTTCGTAGACGCTCGACACGGACTCGATGAAATGCAGTTCCTTCCCGCTCACGCGAGCCACGGCGCGCCCACCATCGAAATGTTTGAGCTGAACCAGACGGATCATGAAGTTATCCCAGCGCTTCGCGAATCGTGTCGAAATACAGATCCACGTCTTGCGGACGCGTGTGAATATGCGTAGACAGGCGAACCTGCTCCCCACGGAAACACCAGATCCGCCGCTTGGCGAGCAGCTCGTGAAACTTGTCGAGCTTCCCCGTTTTGAATTTAACGGTTACCAGCGCGCCGAACATGCGGTCGTCGTCTGGCGTAAGCAGATCGACATGCTGGCACTCGCGGGCTTTTTGAAACAGATGACGCGCCAGTTGGTGCGCACGCGCGTGGATCCGCTCCGGACCAATTTCCTTGGCGAATTTCAGACCCGCCATCATGCCTTCCATGATAGACCGGTTGTTGGTGCCCACCACCATAAACCGCCCCGCTTTCAGCTTGGTGTCATTCCAGCTTCCACTTACGATGGTAGGCCAGAGCTTCTCCAGATTGTCCTCGCGGATGTACAACAAACCGCAGCCGGCGGGCGCAAAGACCCATTTATGGGGGCTGCCAGCCATGTAGTCGCAGTTGAGCTCGGAAATGCGGAAGGGTATCTGGCCATGCATGTGGGCACCGTCCACCACGGAGATCACGCCCTTGGACCGCGCCGCCTCACAGATCTGCCGCACCGGTGTGATCAGACCGGTGGTCGTAGTGATGCCGCTGAAGCTGATGACGCGCGTCCGTGGTCCAATCGCGCTGATCAGCAGATCGGCGATCTGCTCCGGACTTTTGGGGGGAAGCGGGATCTTCACTTCCCTCACCTGGATCCCCTGCCTCGCGGCGCGCATGTACCAGCAGCCGCGTCCACTCGGATGCTCCTGGTCGGTGAGCAGCACCTCCTCTCCCGCTTTCAAGTCCAGGCCCGCGGCGATTGTGCTCATCGCCTCGGTGGCATTGTGCATCAGCGCCAGTTCTTCCTTCTTGCAGCCATAGAAATCGGACAGCTCCTGGCGGAACTCATCCATCTGCTCATAGCCCCAGCGCGGATAGTATTCCATTTCCAGCCCCGCCGAACTTGCCAGATAATCCGACACCGCCTTCACGACCGGCACGGGAGCAATGCCGAGACTGCCGTTGTTTAAAAACGCGCGCCAGCCGGGAAGCAGAAACTGCTCGTCCCGGATCCTGTTCCAGTAAGCTTCGGGATTCGAGTGGAAAAGCGTGTCGCCGGGAAGCGGTTTCGGTTCCAGCACCGCACCTTTTGCTGAAACTCCAAACATGGATCCGGCGATCGCGGAGGCGTGCAGAAGGTGCCGTCTATGCATCTCTGTAAATTATGGCGCGATACAAGCGATTGCCGCTGGAGCCAGATGGTTGGCGCGGGTGGCCGGGGACGACCAAAAAGAAGCAGGGCCCTCCCCTGGTCCTAAGTAAATTGGTACGTGGGGAATAGGGGTTCACCGGATTCGCGTTTCGCGGACCCAATGATACTTTAAGGATGTCCCAGTCAGGAAAAGAGGAGAAGAAATGAAGACAATTGCATGTTTTGTTTGGAAGCTGAGTATCTGGAAAGATACCCGCGGCCAGGACTTGATCGAATACGCCTTGATGGCGGGTTTTGTGGCCGTAGCAGCCGGCGCTATCATGCCCGGTGTGTCGACGAGCATCAGCACGATCTTTTCAAAGGTCGGCTCTGTGATGACCGCCGCCGCCGCCAGCTAAAATTTATTCACGTTGCATGACCGCCAGGGGCGGACCGGGGATACATCCTGGTCCGCCCTTGTTGCATTTGGATGCGGGCATCCGGCTAATTCTGGTATCGTCACGCTGAAGCGCCCATGTACCAAACCGGCGAGCGAGATACAGCCCCCATCCGTCCAGGCGAGGAGTTGCCTGTCGACCGTCTACGAGAGTACCTTGCCGGCAAGATCGAAGGAGCCGCCACGGGCATCACTCTCGAACAGTTCCCGGGAGGCCACTCCAATCTCACCTATATGCTCACGGCCGGCGGCCGGGAATACGTGCTGCGCCGGGCACCACTCGGCCCCGTCCCTCCGAAGGCGCACGACATGGCTCGCGAATGTAAACTCCTTGCGGCCGTGCACCCGCATTTTCCCCCGGCTCCCAAGCCGTATCTTCTATGTGAGGATTCCTCCGTCCTGGGAGCTGTTTTCTACCTGATGGAGCGCCGCCGCGGAGTCGTGCTGCGCGCCGAAATCCGCCCGGACTGGGCCGAACTGCCCAGGCTGCCGCAACTGGTCAGCAAGGCTTTCCTCGATTGCCTCGTGGAACTCCATTCCGTCGATATCATGCGGAACAACCTGGCTGTACTCGGCAAGCCGGAAGGCTTTGTTGAACGTCAGGTGAGGGGCTGGTCGGAGCGTTGGGTCAGATGTTCCACCGAAGACATGCCGCAAATGGATCGGGTGATGGAATACCTGCGGCAAAAGCTGCCCCCGGCCGGACCGCCCGCCCTGGTGCACAATGATTTCAAGCTCGATAACCTGATGCTGCATCCCGGCGATCCCAGCCGCGTGGAAGCCGTACTCGATTGGGAGATGGCCACGGTCGGCGATCCGATGGTGGATCTCGGCCTCACTCTCTGTTACTGGGATCCTCCCGATGCGGAAGTCCGCGAAGGTCCGGTCCAGTGCCTTACCAGGGGTCCCGGATGGATGCCGCGCGAGGAGCTCGCAGGCCAGTGGTCGGAACGTACGGGGCGGCCTCTGAAATTCCTGAAATATCACGAGATTCTGGGCATCTTCAAACTCGCCGTCATCGTCCAGCAGATCTACTTCCGCTGGTTCAAAGGACAGACGGCGGACGAGCGCTTCGTCAATTTTCACCGCCGTGTGGCGTCGCTGGTGAAAGCCGCCTACCACCGCGTAGAGGCATTACTTTGAGCTCGCTCTACTGCATGCGTCACGGACAGGCGGGATTGCGCGGCAACTATGACGCGCTCTCGGAAACGGGCCGGCGGCAGGCGATGCTCCTTGGCGAACATCTGGCGGGTGAGAAGATCGTGTTTCAGGCATTCTTCACGGGAGGGTTGACGCGGCAGATCGAGACGGCGCGCGAGATACAAAGCGCATACGAGAGAGCCGGGATCCCATTGCCTGAACCCCGCGTCTCGCCGTTCTGGAATGAATTCGATCTAACCGCGGTCTACGAGGAGATCGCTCCGCAGCTCGCCGCCGATAACGACGATTTCCGCCGCGACTATGAAGCACTGGAACGCGAAGCAGCCGATGCGCAGTCCGCCGTGCATCGCCGCTGGACGCCCAGCGATATTGCGGTAGTCAAGGCCTGGGTAGGCGCCCATTATCCATCCAAAAGCGAATCCTGGATCGAGTTCAAGGATCGCGTTCGCGGGGCTTTCGATAGCATTGCTCAATTCAATTCCGGCGAGAACATCGCAATCTCCACATCGGCCACACCGATCGCGGTTTGGCTCGGGCTGGCGTTGAACCTGGAAAACCCTTACATTATGCGCTCGGCCGGCGTGCTTTATAACGCATCGATCAGCATCTTCCGAATGAGGGACAACGAGCCCTACGTACTGATGTTCAACTCGATTCCGCACCTCACCACTCCCGCTTTGCGAACCTTTCGCTAAGGACGACTTACGATGAATTTCGACTACACCCCCAAAGTCCAGGAGCTTCGCCAGAAGCTTCAGGCATTTATGGATGAGCATATCTATCCGAATGAGCAGCGTTTTCAGGAAGAAGTGGAACGGGTGGGCTGGGGCATTATCCCCCTGATCGAAGAGCTCAAGCCGCTGGCCCGCAAGGCCGGCTTGTGGAATCTCTTTCTTCCAGAGAGTGAACATGGAGCGGGTCTCACCAACCTTGAGTATGCCCCGCTGTGCGAGATCATGGGCCGTGTCACGTTCGCGGCGGAAGTCTTCAACTGTTCGGCGCCCGACACCGGCAACATGGAAGTCCTCGAACGTTACGGTTCCCCCGAGCACAAACAGAAATGGCTTATGCCGCTGTTGAAAGGCGAAATCCGCTCCGTCTTCTGTATGACGGAACCGGCGGTCGCCTCCTCCGATGCAACGAACATTCAGGCCAGCATCCGCCGCGAAGGCGATGAGTATGTGATCAACGGACATAAATGGTGGAGCTCGGGCGCCGGCGATCCGCGGTGCCGGATTTCCATTTTCATGGGTAAGACCGATCCCACAGCGGCGCGGCATAAGCAGCAATCGATGATTCTTGTACCGCTGGACGCCCCTGGAGTGCACATCAGGCGTATGCTCACCGTGTTCGGTTATACTCACGCTCCCCACGGCCACGGCGAGATCGTCTTCGAGAACGTGCGCGTTCCCGCATCGAACATTCTGCTGGGGGAAGGCCGCGGCTTCGAGATCGCGCAGGGCCGCCTGGGGCCTGGCCGCATCCATCACTGTATGCGCTTAGTGGGGGTGGCCGAGCGCGCCCTGGAAGCGATGTGCCGGCGCGCCACCCAACGGGTGGCCTTTGGCCGCAGGATCTCCGAGATGGGTTCCCTGCGAGCGGAGATCGCGCAGTCGCGCATCGAGATTGAACAGGCGCGGCTGCTTACTCTGAAGGCGGCATTCATGATGGATACCGTGGGGAACAAGGCGGCGAGAACGGAGATAGCGGCCATCAAGGTCACTGCCCCCAATGTGGCGCTGCGGGTGCTTGATCGTGCGATCCAGGCCCACGGCGGCGGTGGAGTGTGCCAGGACTTTTTCCTCGCCGGAGCCTGGGCCAACTCGCGCACCCTGCGGCTCGCCGACGGCCCGGATGAGGTGCATCTGGAAAGCATCGCCAAGGCGGAGATTGGCAAGCACGCATGAGCCGGCTGGTACTTGTGCGGCACGGACAGGCGCGCGCGTTTGAGGACGATTCCGACCGCCTCTCCGAGCTCGGCGAGAGGCAGGCACAAAAGCTCGGAGACTACTTTACCGCGCGTAACCTGACGTGGCGCGAAGCGTACTGCGGTACCCTGGTGCGCCAGCGGGCCACGGCTGAGCGAATGGGTGTGCTGCCCCGCACCGATGCCCGGCTCAACGAATACGACGCCACCGGAGTGCTCAACCGCATCGCGCCAGCCATGGCGGCAAACGATCCAAAGTTTGCGGCGCTGTTCGAAACCGCGGCACAGCAGCGGCATACTCCGGATGCCAACCGCCATTTTCAGCGGATGTTCGAAGTGCTGATGACGAGATGGAGGAATGGAGAGGTGGACGTAGCGGGCGTCGAGACATGGCAGGCGTTTCAAGCCCGGGTACGGGACGTACTGTACGAAATCGTCCATGCTCCCGGCGAAAGCCGCACCGTGCTTGTGGTGAGTTCCGGCGGAGCCATCGCCACGGCGGTGCAGATCGCCTTGAGCGCCCCGCCGGCCACGGCTCTGGAACTCAACTGGCGCATGCGCAATACCTCGATCACCGAGTTCCTTTTCAGCCGCGGCCGAATAACGCTTGATCTCTTCAACGCCGTGCCGCATCTGGAGCCGCACGAGATCACATACCGGTAACTCCGCTATAAGTTTGACGATCTTTGCGTTGGGCTGCTTGGCTGCTACGAGGAAAGTTCAGCGGTAGCTCTTATCGTCGAGATGCGTGAAGTCGACGTCGTCACTCATGATTCCAACGGTCACGATGCCGAACGTGAACACGGTCGTTCCCGGCTCCAGATGGCCGCCGAAGGCC
The DNA here is from genome assembly GCA_035526195.1 of Bryobacteraceae bacterium. GTDB lineage: Bacteria > Acidobacteriota > Terriglobia > Bryobacterales > Bryobacteraceae > CADEFT01. The sequence continues at coordinate 840 of DATLCW010000180.1, read as the reverse complement.
TTCTCCCCTGTGGTCATGGTCATGTGCGCATGGACCGCGCCGTTGATAATGTAGCCATTCATGCTCACGATGTCCGCGGGGGCCGTGGGGTCTTTGGTGAAGATGTTTTTGGAAGGCAGCGTGCGATTGTTCACCGCGTGAATATGATAGTTGCGTACGGAGCCGGCGCCGGCCAGAATTACGGCGTTTTTGATCTTCTCCTGCTTCACCATCTTCTCCAGGCCGCCTAACAAATCGGTGTCGTATTTGAAGCGCAGGACGACCACGCGCTGGAACTGCCCGCTAATGGCGTAGACGTCCGGAACTTTATCGCTATTGGGCTTCGCGTCATCCGGCGTTGCCTTTACTACTTCTCTCTGCGTGATTTGCGCGGGCAGCAGGCCGGCGCAGAGCGCTAACATAATCAATTTCCGCATCCCATCTCCTTCGCTATTTCCAGCGCGAACACGTAAGCCGGCCCAAACATGTGTGGTGCTGCGCCATCTTCACCAGCTTTCCGCCCGCAACCACAGGTTGTCCGGTCCACATACGATCCAAAACACGCATTGCAACACCTGCACGGTCTCTTTGTGAAGCAGATCCATGATATGCCAAATTTTCGCCGCGAGATCCTATACTAGGAATTCGGATGAACTTGCGCCTTTTGGTTTCCATTTTTGTATTCCTTGTGGCGCGGGCCGTCGCGCAGCCGCCGGATCTGTTCAAGGAGATCGGCGAGATTCTCGTTGAGCTTTCGAAGATCACGGGTTGGAAGGCTCCGAATAAGATCGATTCCGACACGATCACCAAACAGGGGCTGAAGCACTTCCTCGAAGCGCGGTTAAAAGAGGTGGTGAAGCC
>DATLCW010000172.1:0-21220 GCA_035526195.1 Bryobacteraceae bacterium | reverse complement strand
GGCTTCAGCCTCGCTGGCCTCAGCATCCCCTGCCGTTCCGTCGGAGGCGATTTTTTCGACTATCTTCAATTGCCGCAAGGGCTCGTCGGTGTCCTGCTGGGCGACGTGGCGGGCAAGGGACTCCCGGCCGCTTTGCTCATGTCCAGTCTGATGGCGCGCGTGCAGGTGCTGGCCGAGGTCACCAGTGATCCGGCCGAGCTGGTTACCCGGCTCAACCGTATTTTCGCCCTTTCCTGTCCGGCCAACCGCTTCGTCACTTTCTTTCTTCTGGTGCTCGATCCCGCCACCGGTGAATTCACGTATTGCAATGCCGGCCACAATCCACCGTACTTGCGGCGCGCCTCCGGTGAGATCGAGCAGCTGGCGGACGGAGGCCCCGTCGTAGGCGTTTTGAAAAAGTTTACCTATCACGGGGTCAAAGGCCAGTTGAATGCCGGCGATTCCATCCTTCTCTACAGCGATGGAGTCACCGAAGCCCGGTCTCCCCTGGATGAGGAATTCGGAGAAGAACGGCTGGAAGCCATGGTTAGGGAATGTCCGGGATGTCACGCCAGCGAATTGTTGCGGAGGCTCCACCTTCCCGTGGAAATGTTCATGTCCACCGCTCCCTCCGCCGATGATCTGACAATGGTCGTCCTCCGCCGCGATCCATAAAGCTTACCCGCGGATAGGCCGCGCGCTGCTCCCGCCCGGCGGGCCGCTCCCGCCCTTTTGCCCAATCGAACCGCGCACGCGAGTCTGCGGTTCTTATCCCTTCTGCCAGAATGGAAAGACACTGTTGCCCCATCTCTCCGGCATAACCCGCTTCTTGGGCCCGCTGTTCGCCCTCATCGCCGCGTGTGGATTCTCCGCAAAAGCGATCTTCATCAAGCTCGCCTACGCCGAGGCCCACGTGGACTCCGTGACACTCCTCGCCCTGCGCATGCTGCTAGCGATGCCATTCTTCTTGTGGATGGCTTGGTACAGCGGCCGCAAGCAAGGCGCGCTACCCATATCACGCCAGGATTGGCTTGCCCTCGCCTGGCTTGGCTTTCTCGGCTATTACCTCGCGAGTTATCTCGACTTCCTGGGATTGCAGTACATCTCAGCCGCGCTCGAACGCCTGATCCTTTTCCTTTATCCCACGATCGTGTTGCTGCTGGCCGTAATCTTCTACGGCAAACGCGTGTACGCCCGGGAAGTCGCGGCCCTGATACTATCCTTCTCGGGGATCGCCATCGTTTTCACCCATGACCTGAAGTTCAGTGCATCACCGAAAGCTTTAGTCACCGGGGGAGCTTTGGTGTTTCTGAGCTCCGTCGCGTACGCAGTCTATCTGGTGAGCAACAATCGCCTGATCCATCGGTTGGGCTCGATGCGGTTCACAGGCATTGCCGCGGGAATCTCGTCCGTGTTCGTGCTCACGCACTTCCTGATCCTCCGGCCGCTCGATGCGCTCATCATTCCCTCGAGCCTGTACATGAACATCCTCGCATTGGCAATCCTGTCGACCGCGGTCCCGATCTGGCTGACTTCGGAAGCGATCCGGCGCATGGGGCCCAGCAGAGTGGCCATCGTCGGGTCCGTCGGGCCCATCCTCACGATTGGCATGGGAGGCCTCTTTCTCGGCGAACCCGTGACATGGATCACTATCGCCGGAGCCCTGCTCGTCCTGGCGGGCGTGTTGCTCGTATCGAACCTCTGATAGACGTTTCGGATATTCTGGGGAAAGCGTTTTCAAGGAGGAGTCATTGGGCACAGTGTCCCGCCGCGATCTACTGCGCGCAGCCGGCTCGGCGATAGCGTCCGCCCCACTGTCCGCCGCCGCGCGGAAGCCCCCGAACATTGTCGTGATCCTCGCCGACGACCAGGGTTGGGGGGACCTCAGCATCCACGGCAACACCAATCTCTCCACTCCCCACATCGATTCCATCGCCCGCGACGGAGCCCTCTTCGAGCGTTTCTTTGTTTGCGCGGTCTGCGCACCCACTCGTGCCGAATTCCTCACCGGCCGTTATCACGCTCGCGGCGGCGTGCGCGGCGTAACCAGCGGAGCCGAACGCCTTAATCTGGACGAGAAAACTATTGCCCAGACCTTCAAAGCGTCCGGCTATGCCACCGGCGCCTTCGGCAAGTGGCATAACGGATCGCAATTCCCTTATCATCCAAACGCCCGTGGTTTCGATGAATATTACGGCTTTACTTCCGGCCACTGGGGGCATTACTTCAGCCCCGAACTCGACCACAACGGCGAACTGACGCGAGGCAAGGGCTACATCACCGATGACCTGACGGATCACGTTATCGACTTCATCGCCGGCCACAAAGACCGCCCGTTCTTCTGCTATCTGCCCTTGAACACGCCTCACTCCCCGATGCAAGTTCCCGATAGCTTCTACGCCAGGTTTGCGCATCTCGTTCCGGAGAAGAAAGCCCGTGATCCCTTGCAGGAAGAAATTTCCATGACAAGAGCCGCACTCGCAATGTGTGAGAACATCGATTGGAACGTGGGCCGCATACTTTCCCGGCTCGACCAACTGAAACTGCGCGAGAACACCATCGTCATCTATTTCAGCGATAACGGACCCAACAGTTGGCGTTGGAACGGCGGTATGAAAGGCCGTAAGGGTTCTGTGGAGGAAGGCGGCTTACGTGTGCCGTTTCTCATTCGCTGGCCACGCCGGATCCGCGCCGGCGCCGTCATCCCGCAAATCGCCGGCGCCATCGATCTGTTGCCGACCTTAGCCGGCCTCGCCCAAATCCCGGTCGTCTCCAGCAAACCGCTCGATGGCCGCAGTCTCAAGCCCCTGCTGCTCGCCGAAACGCAACAGTGGCCGGATCGCATGCTCTTCTCCCTGCACAACAAGCACATCAGTGTCCGGACGCAGCAGTATCGGCTGGACCCGTCTGGCCAATTATTCGCTATGCGGGCCGACCCCGCGCAGGAGCGCGATATCTCGAAGGATCAGCCGGAAGCCGCCGCGAAGCTGCGCCGCGCCGTTTCCGAATGGGGGAAGGAAGTGCTGCCCTTGGTGGGCGCGGATGACCGGCCTTTCCCCGTCGGCCATTCTAAAACTACTCTGCTGCCCGCCCGTGACGGGGTTCCCTCCGGTGGAATCGAGCGCAGCGCCAAGCCGCCCAACAGTTCCTTCTTCACCCATTGGACCAGCCGCGATGACCGCATGACGTGGGATATCGAACTCGCACACAGTGGCGAGTTCGACGCCCAAATCTACTACACCTGCGCCGCTGGCGAGGCCGGTTCCACCGTCGAGTTGAGTTTCCTCGATAGCACCGTGCGCAACCGGATCAACGACGTTTACGATCCGCCGCTCCTCGGTGCCGCCTTCGACCGCGTCCCCCGCGCGGAATCGTACGTGAAGGATTTTCGTCCCCTCCGCCTCGGAACCATCACGCTGAACAAAGGCCGCGGAAAGCTGACATTGCGCGCGCTCGAGATTCCCGGAAATCAAGTCGCCGACATCCGCTATATTTCGCTGACAAGGCGCGAAAGGACCAATTCCCTATGAACACTAACTCGGCCGCATCCGGCTGCACGCGGCGGCATTTCCTCATGACTGCGGCAACGGCGCTTGCCGCTTCCGCCCAGCCCAAGCCACGCCGCAACGTGCTCTTCATCGCCAGTGACGATCTGAACCACTGCTTCAGCGCCTACAGACACCCGCTCGTGCACACGCCGAATCTTGACGCTATCGCCCGTCGCGGCGTCCGCTTTGACCGCTCCTACTGCCAGTTTCCCCTCTGCAGCCCGTCGCGTACGTCATTCATGACCGGCCTCGCCCCCGATGCCACCGGCGTTTACGATCTGCGGAAGCACTTCCGCGAGTCCCTGCCGGATGTCGTCACCCTCGCCCAGGCTTTCCAGAAGAACGATTATTTCGTGGCTCGCGTAGGCAAAATCTATCACTACGGAAATCCCGGACAGATTGGAACCGATGGTCTCGATGACGCGCCCAGCTGGAACCGCCGCATCAATCCCGCCGGAGTGGACAAGACAAAGGAAGAACCCCTGCTCACCAATTACACGCCGGGCCGCGGGCTTGGCAGCGCCATCGTTTTCCATGCTTCCTCCGCCAAAGACGAAGATCACACCGACGGCATGGTGGCGCTCGAAACGATTCGCATGATGGAAGAACAGCAGGGAAAGCCGTGGTTCCTGGGAGCGGGATTCTACAAGCCTCACTGCCCCTGGATCTCGCCCTCGAAGTACTTCGACATGGTGCCCCTGAGTAAAGTGAAACTTGTGCCGTTTGAAGAATGGGAAATGAAAATCGCCCCTCCCTGGGCCTATTTCACCAACCCCTCCAACTGGGGTCTGTCGGAGAAACAGCGGGTCGAAGCGATCCGCGCCTACTATGCCGCCATCCTTTTTCTGGATGCGCAGGTCGGAAAACTGTTGGCTGCCCTCAAGCGGCTCAACCAGGAAGAAAACACAACCGTCTTATTCCTGAGCGACCATGGCTACGGTCTCGGCGAACATGGCCAGTGGATGAAACAGACGGTGTTCGAATACGCCGCCCGGTCTCCTCTGATGATTGCCGGCGCGGGCATCCGCGCACGAGGTAAAGCTTGCCAGCGCACCGTTGAGTTCCTGGACATCTATCCCACTCTGGCGGACCTCTGCGACCTGAAGAATGTGCCCGCCCGGCTTCACGGAAAAAGTCTGCGGCCCTTGCTCGAAAACCCCTCTGCCGCCTGGGACCGCCCCGCCATCACGCAGGTCCAGCGCGCACGCCAGGGAGACCCGGTACGCGGCTATTCCATGCGCACGGAGCGTTACCGTTACACCATGTGGAACGAGGGCCGCGAGGGCGAGGAATTATACGACTACTCGGCCGATCCGCGCGAACTGAAGAACCTTACCACTGGCTCCGGTTCCTCTGCCCTGAAGTCCAGCCTCAAAACGCGCCTGCAAAAGATCATCGCCTCGCGGCAGTCCTGAACATTGTCTGATCAGGCGCTCTTCATCATTTCTTCCCAGGTGATCTCGCGCTTCCGGTCAATCGCCATCTGCCCCAGAATCGAAGTCAACGTGCTCTCCGCCGCTCTCACGCCTACGTTCTCCGGCTTGCCTTCCGTTACCCGGCGCACGAATTCCTGCAGCGCATCCACCGTAATATCGTGCTGGGATTTCTCCGTGACCGGTCCGCCCCCCGTGTTGTACGTCCAATACTCGCGCGCCGTTTCAATAAATCCGCTGTCGCCGATATACCGCTCGCGATTCGAGCGGTATATCGCGGAGTCATCTGCGATCCGATGAACGTCATCTGCACCTGCTTCGGATAGTCGTAAGTCACGCTCAAATGATCCAGCAGATCGCCGCGCTTTTCCACCGTCCGTCCCCCGGTGCCGAGCGCCTTTAACGGATGTGCGCCCAGAAACCAGTTGATCGCATCCAGATTATGCACGTACGTTTCGACAATCACCTCGCCAAACGTCGAGCGCCACAGCTTCCACTGCTCCAGCTTCTCCTTATCGTTGGTGGGCGGAGGAAGAACCGGCTCATCCCCCTTGAGCGCGAACTTTAAGAACTCCCCATGCACCTCGCGAACCTTCCCGATCCCTCCCGCATCGAGCATCTGTTTCGCTTTCACGTAAACGCCGCCATAGCGCTGCTGAAAACCAAAGGTGATGTTGATCTTCCGATCGGCTGCGTCCGCCGCTCTCATCACCCGCTTGCAGCCCGCCACATCCAGACCCGCGGGCTTCTCCATGTAAATGTGTTTGCCCGACCTCACCGCCGCCTCGAAATGTTCCGGATGAAGATACACCGGCGTTGCAATCATGATGGCGTCCACGTCGCTCGCGAGCACCTCCCGGTAATCTTTGTACGTCTTGGCGCCGGGCGCTCCGATTCTCGTCTTCGCCTTCACCATCTGCTCCTCCACCACGTCGCAGATAGCGGTAATCTTCGCCCTCGGGTCCTTCGCAACCGTGGACGCGGTGTAGGTGCCGCGGCTGCCCGCCCCAATCAAACCGATCTTGATGGCACTGTTCTGCTCGCTGCCGCGCACCGCCTGAAGCGGGAGCAGCGTAGCCGCCTGAATCGCGGACCGTCGGGAAATATTTTCCATACGGACTCCTGTTCTCCGCAAGCTCACGCCATTTCTCCCGACGCCCTCAGTAAAGTCTCGTGCAGCAAAAGCTCATGATCGTAGGAATGCTTCAAGGGCGTCCCCGATTGGATCGCCCGCGCCAGCTCCTTGAAATCCCCGATAAACCGCGGCTGCGGCGGTAGCCTCATCTCCTGCCAGCCCGCTTTATACGGACCTTGCGCCGCTTTCATATAAACCCGCATCCGCGGCGGATTCGATTCCGGATGCACCACGAACGATCCATCCGTTCCCAGCACCTCGAACGACCGGTGATCCCCCGAGCCCGCCATCTTTGCCGCCTGCGTGATCACCGCCAGCGCCTTATCATATTCCAGTACCGCGAGATTGTTATCGGCCAGTTTATCCGCCACGCTCGTGTCATGCCGAAGCCAGCTCTTAACGGCTTTCGGACGCCCCAGCAGCTCCACCACCGGGTCGATCACATGCCCGCTCAGTTCGAACAATCCGCCGCCGCGATAGCGCGCTTCAATCGCCCGTTCCCCCGCGCCGCGGTCCGAGTTCATCGTGCCCCGCACCATAAATACCTCGCCCAACCAGCCCTTCCGCGCCGCTTCCAGAGCGGCATTCACTCCCTGGTGCCAGCGCCACAAATAACCTGTCTGCACCAATAACTTATTCCGGCGCGCATCCTCGATCAGCTTCTTGAAGGGCTCAAACTCGTTGCCCGGCGGTTTTTCCAGATGCAGGTGTTTCCGCGCATCAATTACCTTCCTCCCCCACGGCACAGCCTCCCACGCGCGGCATTCCACCACAATCAGGTGCAGCGAGGCATCCCCTAATAGTTCCTGCTCACTCATCCATTGGATCGAAGAAAAGCGAGAATCTTTCTCCAGCCGCGCCTTCGCCGCCCCATCCGCTTCCGCAATCCCCACCACTTCGTAATCAGGCGAATCCATCATCGCCTTGAACTTTCCTCCGAAGTGACTGTGCCCTGTCCCGAGCATCCCCGCCCGCACTTTGGAAATCGCCGCACTCGCCGCCAGAGCACTCAGAGCCGCCGCGCTCGTTTGAAGAAAATTACGCCGGTCCATGTTCGTCCCCTTCTACGGAGTCCAGATCGTGGCGCCGATGAAGCGCTCCTGGTGCTCTTTGGTGTTGTAGTAATAAACGGTAACCAGCTTGCCGTCGGCGCGCTGCGCTGTGCGCGGATATCCCAGGTCCCATGTGCCGCCGTCCTGGCGCAGCACGATCTCGTCCCCCCACGTCTTGCCCTGATCGCTGCTCAGCCGCGCACGCAGTCCGAACGGCTCCAGCCTCCGTCCATAAACCAGCGCCAGCCGCTTGTCCCGCAGCTTCAGAATGCTCGGCGGATTCCCGCCCGTTTCCGGAGCCGGCCGCCCCACCCGCTCCCACGTAGCCCCGTCGTCTTTCGAAAGGTATGTATCGATAAACTTCCGGTAGCGCACGGCCGTTAGAATCGTATTGCGATCCAGGCGCACCGACGCGGGCATAATAGCGTACTCATTCCCCTCGGGCTCAGGTGTGACGAACGAAACGAGCTTCCACGTCTTCCCGCCATCCCGCGTGCGCACACAAATCACCCGCCCTTCTTTTTTATTAGATTTGGCGGCTGTAAGAATCATCGTCAAATCGTGTTTCGAGTTCACCAGGTAATCCGTACGCGCCGCCATTCCCGGCTGTCCAAAATCCGGAAGCCGGCACGGCCCTTCCCACGATTTCCCGCGATCCATCGAGTAGTAATAACGCGACACCCCGTCATGAATACTGGTCATTCGCGCCGTAAGCGCGAAATTCGGATGGGTGAAATCGATCCCGCCCGGGCAATCGCGAAGAGGCTTCCCCAATTCGCCGGTTGGCACGCCCGCGACCTTCTCTCCCGGAGGCGGACGCAGCCCCTCGGGCTTCTCGATTTTCCACGATTCCCCGCCATCCAAAGACCGTGCCAGCACATGTTCCGCGGGCCGCGTGTAGTCGATAGCATGTCCGCGATCGCTCGCCCGGAAGTAACCTACTTCAAATCCAACCAGAAGCTCATTCCCCCACGACCACATGCCATGATTCGCCGGCCATCCCCCAAAACGCCCTTCCTCCGCGAAGACGGTGACGTGTTTCGGGCTCGCAGTCTCTGCGGCCATCCCTGCCGCGGCAATCATCAGAAGCAGCGCGATCCTCATAAATCCTCCAAATCACCCAAGCATCCCACACGCCTTCAGCAGCGTCTCCTGCGTCAGGAGATCATGTTCCACCGAATAAGACGGTTTCTCGCCCTTCCGCATAATCCGCGCCATCTCCTCAAAATCCGGCGCATACGCAGGACCCGGAGGCGCCGCCGGCTGCAGCACCTGAGGTCCTGCTTTATAAGGACCCGCCGCTTCTTTCAAATCCACCATGAGCCGCAAAGGCGCGTACGGCTGCACCAGCGCGACCCCATTCGATCCCACAATCTCCAGCTTTCGATAACTTCCGCCGTTCGGCTGAAAGGACGCAATCGAGAGTTCCGCCATCGCCCGCTCATACTCCAGAACCACGAGCGTATTGTCCATCAACCCATCGCGCAGCCGGGATTCATGACGAAGAAACCCCGTAATGTTATTCGGCTTCCCGAACAAAGCCACCGCCCGGTCCACCAGATGGCACCCTTCGGAAAACATCACCCCTCCGCGAAACCGCGCCAGTTCCAGCCGCTCCTCCGGCCCGATCGGCTTATCGATCGAAGCCCGCATCCGGTGCACCTGTCCCAGCCAGCCATTTCGCGCCGCCTCGATCGCTAACTGCATCCCCGGGTGATACCGCCACTGATAGCCCATCTGCACCACCCGCTTCCGCCGTCCCGCCTCGGCGAACATCGCGCGCAGGGCGGCCAGATCTGCGCCCGGCGGCTTATCCAGATGCACGAACTTTCCCGCACTCACGCATTTCCGCGCGTAGTCGAGATTGCGTCCGGGAAACGCCTCCACCGCAACCAGCTCAATCGTCGAGTCCCCCAGCACTTCCTCTAAGGACATCCACCGCACGCCCTGGAACACCTCGCCATCCTTCGGTTCATCGGCGTCGGGCCGGCAGATTCCCACAAATTCAAATTCAGGCAGCACCCGCAGCGCCCGGATTTTGCTCGCCGCATGGCCGTGCGCCGTTCCAATCATCGCAACGCGTATCTTCCCATTGGACGCGGCGCCCATCGCCCCACTCCCCAGAACTCCGGCCGCGCCGCAGAAGCTTCGTCGTGTCGGAAATCGGTGACTCACGATGGCCTCGACTACTTCCCCGGCGGAGCCTGGATCTGAATCATGACGGTCTCTTCAGCCTCGCCGATTACTTCCACACTGGCGGGACCGGAAATGAACACGGCATCCTTCTCCCCGGCATCGTAAGCGCCGGCCTTATCCTTCACGCGCAAAGCGCCCTTCCATACAAACAAGACCTGCTCCCCGCCTTGGCCCACGCTCGTCTTGAATTTCTGTAACCGTTTCAATTTACGATACGCCCCAACGCCACGCTCCGCGCCCAACGAAGCATTCGTAAAGAATCCATCCCGGCTCGCGAAATTGACCTTCTTCACCGCCCCCGGCGTAATGACTCCCTTCGGAGGAGCGGCGCCCGGCTTCGACGAATCCCTCGCGCCCGTATAGAGCACCAGATCCGGCGGAGTCTGGAAGCTGATCATCACCGTGTCGCCCGCACCCGTCGTGATCGTCCCATGGATCTGCCCCGCCGGCACAAACGCGCATTCGCCGGCCTTGTAAGGCATGCGCGAATTCCCTTGCCGCAGATCCATCTGCCCCTGCAGCACCAGAATCGTATCGTCGGAGCTGTCATGTACGTGTTGCGAAAATTCCGCCCCGTCCTGCGACACCGAATAATTCAGCGTCGTTCGCTTCGCCCCAATATCGGGATGCACGATGCGCCGCGCGGTTACTTTGCCCATTTGAAACGGCTTGCCTTCCGAGAACCGGAGCACCCGGATATTCTGCGTCATCCCCGGGCAAGCCAGCATCAATCCGAGAGCCGCCATTCGAAAGATCACGGGAAACTTCATGTGCTGAACGACGATGCTACCATATTGCAATGCTTCGCCGGACCCTGCTGCGCGCTCCCGCTTTGGCGGCCTTCGCGCAAGCGAAACCACCGGGATTCAAGCTGTCGGTGCGGGTCGAGCCGTTATTCCCCGGCATGCCCCTCTCCCGCCAGATCGAACGCGTTGCCGAAGCGGGCTATCAGGGCTTCGAGTTCGGCGACTGGCGCGTCCAAAACGCCGCCGAGATCACCAAAACCAAAAACCGCCTTGGCGTGGAATGCGCCTGCATCGTCGGCAACCGCGGCGTGAATCCCGTGGGCATGGGACTCTGCGACCCCCGTGAGCGCAGCGGCTTTCTCACGGAGATCAAGGCCTCCGCCGATGCTGCCCGGCGCTTTGAAACCACTCGCCTCGTGGTCCTCACCGGCAACAGGATTCCTCATATGCCGCGTGAGCAGCAGCATGCCAGCATCGTGGAAGGGCTGAAGCGCGCTCACGACATCGTCGCGCCCCTCGGCATCACGCTGATCGTCGAGGTGATCAACACGCTCGCCGAAGTGGAGCCGTTGAACCCCAGGACCAACCATCTGAACTACTACCTCAACTACACCCGCGAGGCGTTCGAAATCATACGCGAAGTCTCCAGCCCTTTCGTCAAAGTGCTGTTCGATCTCTACCACGTGCAGATCATGGAAGGGAATCTGATCGACACGATTCGCAAAAACATTCAAGCCATCGATCATTTCCATGTCGGCGATGTCCCCGGCCGCCACGAACCCGGCACCGGCGAAATTCATCACGGCAACGTGTTCCAGGCCATTCGCGACACCGGCTACAAAAATTTCGTCGCCATGGAGTACATTCCATCAAAGGATGCCATGGCCACGTTGGCGGAAGTCCGCTCGCTACCCGGAATCCGCGAAAGATAACTGCCCCTGGCCACAAAACGCATTCCATCCAACGTCGCGCCGCCATCCGCAAAAAAGAACCCACCCCCAACACCCCCCCTGCCGAGCCGCGCGCGTGAGCAAGCGGTCGTCTTCCGCGCGCTCAAGCCGTCGTCCTCCGCGTTCATCCACTCAATTCAGTACACTATCCCCATGCAATCTTTTGACCGGCGCCAGTTCCTTCTCACCGGCGTAGGCGCAGCCGCCGCCCTCGCGCAGGCAAAGGCGCCCGTCGTCAACGCAGCCGAGCACGCCTGGGTATTGAACTCCAAGTTTCCCATGCCCGGCGATCTCTCCGTCTGCCCCACAAACCTCCCCAATCACGAATACTCCGCCGAATTCCTCCTCTCGGAAATGCGGACCTACAAAGTCGATCATGTCGTCATCTCCCACGTCTGCTACTACGGTCACGATAATTCCTATCCCAGCTATTGCGTCAAAAAATACCCCGGCCGCTTCGCAGCCATCGGACTCCTCGTCGGCCACCGCCTCTATTCTCCTTCCGACCCCGAAAATCCGTCACGGCTCGAACGCTTGATCAAAGAAGACGGCCTTTGCGGACTCCGGCTCAGTCCCATTTATGACCGCAACGTCGTCTGGTTCAACGATCCCGTGGTCTATCCCCTCTGGAAAAAAGCCGAACAACTCAAAGCCACTTTCAACATTTTCCTGGCTCCTCACCAGGTGAAACAGGTGGCGGACATGGCTCGCCGCTTTCCCGGCGTCAATATCGTCATCGATCACATCGCCATGATCGACATCACCGCCCCTGATTCCGAGGGCTTCGGTCCCCTCCTCGACCTTCAGAAGTTCCCCAACGTCTACATCCGCACCTCGCTCCACAACCCCTCGAAGACAAAAATAATGCCCTATCGCGATGTCTGGCCATTTCTCCATCGCTTGTACGATCGCTTCGGACCACGCCGTCTGGTGTGGGCCAACTTCTTTGAATACGCCATCATGAAAGAAGTAATTCCGTTCTTCACCACCGAAGATAAAGAGTGGATCCTCGGACGCACCGCGCACCGGCTGTATGGCTTTGCATCCCGATAGCGCGTTCCGGGCGTTGGCCGCCCTCCTGTTGCTCGCCGGCGCGGCGCCCGCGCAGGAAACGCGCGAAGCCGCGATTCGCGACCTCACCTTTCAAAGCGAAGTCTTCAACGAACAACGGAACTTCCGCATATTCCTCCCTCCCAATTACGATCTCGCGAAGGACAAGCGTTACCCCGTCATCTATTTCTTCCACGGACATGGCGAGCGTCACAACCGTCCGCCTCGCAGCAACCCCGGCTATGACTCCGGCCCTGTCTATGGGGGAGACAATATCGCCGCCTTCGTCAGCCGCAACGATGTGATCGTCGTGAAATGGGACGGCGCCAATCCACGCACACCCGGCGAGGACTACATCCGCCCTTACAACATCTCTCCCGTGGAAACCAACCGTCAGTTCCCGCTCTATTTCCCCGAACTGGTGCGGCATATCGATTCCCGCTTTCGCACCATCGCCGATCGCGATCACCGCGCCACCGCCGGACTTTCCATGGGCGGCTTCATGTCGTTCTGGATTGCCGGAAAATATCCGCACCTGGTGGGCAGCGCCTCCAATTTCATGGGATCTTCCGAGTTCTTCACCGGCCCCAGGGAGTTCCCCACCGAGTATCGCCACGACGAGATGTACCGCAATTACGAAGGCCTCCGCACCCGCATCGTAACCGGTTCCAGCGACTTTATCCGCTGGTATCATCGCCGCATGAACCTCATCTGGGACTATACCCGGCTTCCCCACGAACATGAGGAATTCGACTCCGGGCACGGTACTCCCGGGATGGCGAAAACCCTCGCCTTCCATATGGAGGCATTCCGCAATCCTCTTCCCAAGCCGTCCCTCTGGCATCACGCCGATGTGTACCCCGATTTCGATGTGTGGGGCTGGTCGGTGAAAAGCGACCGCCGCACCCCCGGATACACGTTCCTCGAGAACGCCGGTGCGGCCGGGTTTCGCTCCAGTGTTCGCGAATGGCTGCCGGGCGGCAAAATCCTTTCCTCGGTCACGCTGGAAATCGAAACCGATGCGCTTTACAACCCCGGACGTTCCTACTACATCACCCGCGTGAACCTCGATTCCGGCAAGGTTGATCAACTGCGGCAAACCGCCGGCGCCGCCGGAAAGCTCCATTTCACCCTGAGCGGCGGCCTTCATGAAATTGGAATCGCCGAATCCCCAAGCCCGATTCTCGCCGTCGCTGGGTGGAAGATCGCGGGAGCGTCCTGGGCCACTGCGGGTAAGCCCGTGCGCCTCCACCTCACGCTCCTGAACAAAGGGGCGCGCGCCGCACGCCAGTCTCAACTTGCAGTGAGTTCCCCCAACCCAAAAGTCAAAATTCAAAAGGACAGCCTATTCGTTGCCCCGATAGGCGCGGGGCGCCGTGCGGATGTGCACCTAGACCTCACGGTCGAAGATCCAAAACGTGAAATCGTTTTGCTGAGAGTACGTTTGAATGAAGTCGAGTTCCCGGTGGAAATACCCATGTTTCCCGACTCCCCCGAGCTTGCCGGTGTCCAGATCCTCGATGGAAAATCCCTGCCGCTCTGGCAGCGCGCTGTGATGAAAACAGAGCAGGTGCTCGGCTCGGGAAACGGAGATGGCATCGCGCAAGCCGGCGAGACCATCGCGATCGCCATTCCCGGTGACGACGCCCATCGCGTTGTCGAGCTCTTCTCCTCCCACCCCTGCGTCGATCTCACCCAACGCCTCTCTGATCCCTGGGCCGCCTACGATCACGTCGGGGCCACCGCCAAAATCTCCCTGGCGCGCATCAATGATACGTGTGCCGCCGGTCAGGAAATTCCCTTCTTTGCGAGATATCAGCTTCCGGACAAACCCGAGCACATCCTAAGACAAGGGGTCGTAAAAGTGCGCATCGCCCCCGCTAAAGTCTTTCCGCCCGGACGATAAACCGGTCCGGCGCCGATCCCACGAAATAAAACGGATAGCAGGTGACTAGTGTCAAAACCTCTCGCTTGCTGGGACCCAATACCCCCACTTCGGCTGGACCCACCACCTTGGTCGACACCACCCGGTATCGATACTCCCCGCGCAGGGTCGTGACCGTAATCACGTCGTCCCGCCGGATGTTTCTCAAAGGCCGGAAGAACGTGTCGCGATGACCCGAGATGCCAATGTTCCCCGACTCGCCGGGCAGCGCCGTACCCGCAATATGCCCCGCCGCGCGCCGCAGCGTCGTGCTGCTCGTCCCCTCCATCACGATTACGGAAAGGCCGAGACGAGCAATCTCGATACTGCCGATCAAGCCACCGCTTTCCGCTCGCGCGCTTCCTACAGCCTTCGGTTGCTGCCGGTCGCTCAGCAACTCTTCAAACTGCCGCCGTTCCATTCTTTGGAATGACCACGCGTCCAGGATCATGAACCCGCAGTACCCAAGGGTCAACGCGGCCACCCCAAACAGCCCTCGCTGCGCCCACCGTAGGATCCTCATCGGACGCCCTCATTCCTGCCGCCAACGTAACCGGATCGTGTACGCACGATCAACTTCTTGTTCCCAATCCGCGCGCCCACCCGCACCGTTCGATAACCGTCCCGCTCGGGATTGCTGGAAACATAGCCGAGAGTGTATTGATTGCGAATCTCGCGCGCAATCCGCTCACAGATCGCCACCACCTCGCTCATCTCCCCGGGGAAGAAAGCTTCCCCTCCGGTTGCATGCGCCAGCCGCTTCAACACCCGGGGATTCTTGTCCGGATCCGTCTCATCGAAAATTCCAATCGTGTAGACCAGAGCATTCGATTGCTCCGCCATCCTCAGAATGCCCGCCAGGTTCTGTCTGCTTGCATTGTCGGCTCCATCGCTGATCACGATCAGCACTTTCTTGTCCCGGCTGCCGGTCTGCAAGTGCCCTCGAGCCTGAAACACCGCGTCGTAGAGCGCCGTCTGCCCCGCCGTAGGCGCATTGGAGATCGCCCGCTCCAGATCCTCGGCGCGATTGGTGAACCGGATCGCGTCCGGAAGGCCCAACCTCGCCTTCTCATTGAAGTTCATCACGAACATCTCGTCCGCCGCGCTGCTCGCCATAGCGAATGTTCGTGCCGCCGCGATCACATCGGTAAGCTTGCTCCGCATGCTCCCGCTGTGATCCACCACCAGGCCCACGGTCACCGGGACGTCTTCGTGCCGGAACAGACGTATGGTTTGCCGCACCCCATCCTCGAAAACCTCAAAATCCTGCTCCCGCAAATCGGGGGCGAACTGGCCTTTGGAATCCCGCACCGTAGCGTTCAAAACCACCAGGTTCACACTCACCGAGACATGAAACGGTTCCTGGGCATTGCCCGCGGCAACGAGGAGAATCGACATCCCCCGAGCCCACCATGGAATTCCCATTGCGACCCTTCCTCACCTCACGACGCGATGATCCGCCGGTATTCCGGCTGCCACATTGAATCCTGCACCTGCTCCTCTATATCGTCCAACGCTACTCCCGCCAAACCCTCCGCAACCGCTGTCTCGGCCACCGCCACCGCCACCGTCACCGACACGCTCCGCAGATCGTCAATATGAGGCAACAGCGACGCCCCCGGTTGGCGCACGGTCACCAGGCTCGACACCGCATTCGCCGCCGCCGCGAACATCCTGTCGCTGATTCTATTGGCTCGCGCCACGATAGCACCAAGACACAATCCCGGATAGAGCATGGCGTTGTTCACCTGACCGATGGTGTACGTCATTCCCCTATGCGTGACTGCGGCGAAAGCACTGCCTGTGGCGATTAACGCCCGCCCATCCGTCCAGGCAATCAGATCGGCCGGCTGCGCCTCAACCATCGCCGCCGGAGTGGAAAGAACGAACACCACCGGCCGCTCCGTATGCGCCGCCATATCCTTAATGATATCTTCCGTGAAACTGCCCGCCGCCGCCGCCGCTCCGATCAGCATCGTCGGTTGCACCCGCCGTACCACCTCTGCCAGACTGCCCCCGCTGCCATCTCCGCCATTCTTCCAGCTCCTGCTTTCTACACTCGGTCGCGCATACGTCGCCTGATAGTCCCGCAACTGCCCACCCATGCCATCGGTCAGCAAGCCCTGCCGGTCCACGCACCAGAAACGCCGTGCCGCATCCTCTGCGGAAAGTCCATCGCGCATTATCGCGTCCCGCATCTGGTCGGCTACTCCAATACCTGCCGTACCCGCTCCGAAAATCACTACCCGTTGCTTGCGCAGCGCCGTGCCGCAAACCCGCATCGCCGAGATCGCTGCCGCCAGCGTAATCGCTCCCGTGCCCTGCATATCGTCGCTGAACGTGCAGATTCGATTCCGGTATTTCTCGAGAATTCGTCTTCCATTGCCTGGGGCAAAGTCCTCCCATTGCAGCAGCGCATTGGGAAAAAGTTTCGCCACCGTTGTCACATAGGATTCAAGGAACGCGTCATACCGCTCCCCCCGGATTCGTGCGTGCCGGTTGCCGATATATGTCGGATCGTTCAGCAGACTTTCCCGATTGGTGCCTACGTCCAGCATCACCGGGATCACCCGCGCCGGATTGATGCCTCCCGCCGCCGTATAGATCGCCAGTTTACCGATCGACACTTCAATCCCGCCTACCCCCCAATCGCCGATCCCCAAGATCTGCTCGGCATCGGTCGCCACAATCAGGTCAATATCGTCCGCCCCTGCTCCCAGATTCGCAAACGCTTCCTCAATGGAGCCGGCGTGATCGATCGAAAGATACACACCCCTCGGACGCCGGCACTCATGGTGATACTGCATCATCGCCATGCCCACCGTCAGGTCATTGACGATCGGAATCATCTCCCGCAAATGCTCCGAGAACAACCGGTAAAACAGAACCTCGTTCCGGTCGTGCAGCGTCGTCAGGTAAATGTTCTTGCTCAACGCGTCCGGCAGCCGTTCGTACTGCACATACGCCGCCTTTACCTGCTTGCCCAGCGTGCTGATCTCCGGCGGCAGCAGGCCCGTAAGACCAAGCGCCGCCCGCTCCTCTTCCGTGAAGGCCGTTCCCTTATTCAATGCCGGAGAGTTCAGGACCGCCAGTCCGCGAGCTTTCGTCTCGTGACCGCGGCCCTCATGCGGGGGCTCCTTCTGCCCCGGCGCCAGTAGCGGGAAAACTCTCCGTCTCATACTGCTCCCTCTGAACTGCCGTGGTCCCTGGCGCCGCGCCCATCGCCTCTACTAGGCGCTCTTGCGAACGGCGCGAAGCGCCAGCGCGCCGCCCAACGCCAGCACCCCAAACAATGCCGTCAAACCCAGCGGACTCGCCGTCGAGGGTAGCGCCTGCTCCCTGACCGCCGTCGCCGTTACCACGGCCGGAGCCGCCGCTTCCTCGGGCTCTGCCGGTGGCTTGGTCACGACCTGCGCTAATTCCACTTCTTCTCCCGTAGGCTGGATCGCCATGATCTGAGCCCGCCTCAATTCGGTTACCACCGGCGCATCCACGGATCGGATTGGCTCGGCGACTTCCAACGGTATCTCGGCCGCGGTGAACAGCACCGGCGTATTGGTCGCCTTAGCCAGTTCCATCGCCTTGGCCTTCGGATACACGAATTCCTCGCCCCAGTTTCTCCCTGGGTAGAACCATGCCCGTAACGCTTCCGGCTGTCCCGCCGGCCGCTCTCTAAACGTAATCACGGTCTTGTCCGTCACTTTCAAACGATAGTTCGGAATTGCCAAAACGGTCGCGTAAATCGTCGTTTCTTCTTTATTGAAGATCTGCACGATGTGGCGATCGGACTGCGAATCCAGAATCTTGAATACATAAGTTCCAGCCGGCAGGATGCTCCACCCGGCGAGATGCACCCCTGGAATTTCCACAGGACCGCTAAACGTTACTTCTGTCTTCCTGTTCCACGCGTCCGCCCTTCCCAAGGGCGTGTATATCGCACCCATTAACGCTATAAAACATACCGTCTTTGCTGCTTGAAATAGCTTCATGTCTTCCTTTCTTTTTTGCTGTTGGCTTTGGTCTCAGCGGGCAGTGCCCCGCGTGAAGGATAGAAGCACTTCAGAGTCCGCCGGGTGCGGATTGGCGCTTCGCCATACATGCCACTACGGCGAAGCCCGTACCAGTGGAAAACGGATGGTAAAAGGGTGACGCGATAAGGTCAGGTGACCATATAAGGTCAGGGGTCATCCCCGTTTATCATCGCCCGCCCGCAACGGCTTCCACGCGGCAGTCCATCGAAACCACATTCCCCTCCGCCGGGATTGTAAACGAAAACGCCGACCCTCCTCCGCTCTCGGATTCCACCCACATCCTGCCGCCCAGCCCTTCTACGATCTTCATGCACACCGACAGTCCCAGTCCGGTACCGGGTATATCCCGGTTCACCAGCCGGACAAACGGCAGGAACACCCGCTCCTGATGCTCCTTCGCGATCCCGATCCCGTTGTCGGCGATCCGGATCACCCACTCCGCCCCATGCTGCTGTGCGCTCACGTGAATCCTGATCGGGTCCGGCCCCCCATATTTCACCGCGTTGCTGATCAGGTTCTGAAAGAGCCGCACCAGCGGAATCTCCCTGCCGCGGACCACCGGCAGCCGGTCTATCGTCACTTCGGCCCCGCTGCTCTGTATGGCCAGCCCCAGATTTTCCGTTGCCTGCGTCACCGCGTCCCCCAAATCCACGTTTCGCAGAGGCTCGTGCTTACCCGTGCTGGCAAAGGTAAGCAGATCGTCAATCAGCGTCGACATACGCGCCGCGCCCTCCGCAATGAACTTCGCTAACCGTGTGGCATTCGCATCCATAGGCGTGTTCAACACCAGCATCTCTGTATATAGGGACACCGCCCGCAAAGGCTCCCGCAAATCGTGCGCCGCCGTGTAGGCAAACTCCTCCAGCCGCAAGTTCGAACGCACCAGCGCCTCGGACTGCTTCTGTCGCTCCGCTTCCGCTTCCCGCCGCGCCTGGATGTCCCGCTGCTGCATCACAATCGCTTTCACTTCCGCTTCCAGAAGCTGATTCGATAGGGTGCTCTCCACCCAGCAGTACTTCCCATCCTTATGCCGCACCCGCGCATCCCACTTCAATGGACCCGGCGGCTTGGCCACCACCTCGCGCAACAACCGGCTCGAATAATCGCGATCGTCGGGATGGATCAGCTCCAGGCAGTTGCGTCCCACAAGATCTTCCGGCTGGTACCCGAAAATCTTCGTGGTCGACGCACTCCCATACAGAATTTCGCCTTGTGTGTCGATTAGAGATATTGCATCGGGACTATTCTCGATGAGGGACCGAAAGCCTTGGAATGACGCTGCCATTGCCACCTCACTGCTTGAACTGTGAAGACATTTAACGAGCAAGTGAGGGGCCGATGTACGAGATGCGGAACGCTCCAGCGCCCTCCATCACTTCCACCAACAATAGGCCGGCGCGGCCGTTTCCGCCAATGGCCTCAGTGTCATGTGACCAAATCATGTGACCAAATAAGGTCATCAAAGTATTCCCCGCCGCAGCCTCCAGTGCTAGAATGCTAGGCAACCGCCACTTCGGCTGGCTGCTGTTTTCAGGACACGCTCGACGTGTCCTCCAAACTGCCGGCCTCCTGAATCGGCGGGGCAAGGAGAACGACTTCTGAACTCCGCAGCCGTTGAGCCACATGCGACCCGCTGGCTTGCGGAAAACGGCCCCAAAGAACTGGAACTGTTGTTCCGGGCGATTCTTTTCAACCCTTCCGTTCCCATTCTGCTCGCCGATAACGATCGTCAGTATCAGGAAGCAAGCATCGCCGCTACGAAGCTCCTTGGCCTCCCGCGCGAAAAGATCATCGGCCGAAGCCTCGACGATTTCGCCCAACCCAGCTTCAAACCGGTCATTTCGGAACGCTGGCGTTCTTTTCTCGAGCACGGCGAACAGGAAGGTACCCTTGAACTCCTAGGCCCCGACGGAGACCTTCGCGAAGTCGAGTACTCCGCCAAAGGAAACGTCTTGCCCGTACGTCATCTCCTCGTACTTCGCGACAAGACCACCCACACGCCGGCCAACGGTCCCGCGGGCAGACATATTTCCTCTCCCAGCGGCGTTCCCGCCTGGCTGAAAGACTGCGCGCTGTTCCTCCTCAACGTCGACGGACAGGTGGCCGCCTGGTACGCCGGTGCCGAGCGCATCTATGGTTACCGCGCCGCCGAAATCCTCGGCCAGCACTTGGCGATTTTTTATCCCGGTGGCGACGTCCTCCGCAAGCACCACGAGGAACTGAAGCGAGCCGTCGGCGAAGGTCACGCCGGCTGCGAGGAATGGCACACCAGAAAAGATGGGATGCGCTTCTGGGCCAACGCCATTACCATGGCGCTTAGAGATGAAACAGGAGATTTACAGGGCTTCGCCCGCGTGGTGCGCGACTTTAGCGAACGTCACGACCGCGACGAAAAATTGCGCCGCGGCCGCGCCCGCCTCCGCACCGTCGCCACCGAATCCACCGTCGCCGGCGTCATTTCCGGTGAGTTCGACCACGTTCCCGAGGCCAACGATGCGTTCCTTCATCTCGTCGGCTACACTCGCGAGGATCTCCACACCGGCCGCCTGCACTGGCCCGATTTGACGCCTCCGGAATATCTCGCTCTCGACGAGGTGGCGCACGAAGAAGGGCTGCGCTTTGGAGCCTGCACGCCCTTTGAAAAAGAATTGCTCCGCAAGGACGGCACTCGCGTCCCGGTGCTCATTGCCACCGCCGTCCTCAAACTCAGCCCCTTTCGCTGGATCACCTTCGTACAGGATCTGCGGGAGCGCGACCGCCTGGAAAGCATCGACGACGAGATCTCCGGCGTCCCCCACAATTTTGACGAAATCATCGGCGGCAGCAGCGCCATGAAACGCGTCATGGGCCAGGTGGAAGCCGTCGCCCCTACCGACGCGACGGTCCTGATCCTTGGCGAAACCGGTACCGGCAAAGAGTTGATCGCCCGCGCCGTCCACCGCATGAGCCCCCGCAAGCAGCTTCCCTTTATCACCTTGAATTGCGCGGCCATTCCCACCGGCCTGCTCGAGAGTGAGCTCTTCGGCTACGAGCGCGGCACCTTCACCGGAGCCTCGGACGCTTCGAACTCGCCCATCGCGGCACTCTGTTTCTCGACGAGGTCGGCGACATTCCCCTCGACCTGCAGCCAAAGCTGCTGCGCGCTCTGCAGGAAAAATCCTTTGAGCGGCTGGCGG
>DATLCW010000167.1:0-50398 GCA_035526195.1 Bryobacteraceae bacterium | reverse complement strand
TGCGCGCCGCCCCGAAAAAGCGCTTTGGACGCTGCAGCGCATTCGAATCGACTCCGCCGGAAAGTACCTTCCCCGACGGGGGCACCACTGTGTTGTAGGCCCGCGCCAGCCGCGTGATCGAATCGAGCAAAATCACCACGTCGCGCTTGTGCTCTACCAGCCGTTTCGCCTTCTCAATGACCATTTCCGCCACTTGCACGTGCCGTGCCGCCGGTTCATCGAAGGTCGAGCTGATCACTTCCCCCTTCACCGACCGCTGCATATCCGTAACTTCTTCCGGCCGCTCGTCGATGAGCAGGACAATCAGCACCACTTCCGGATGATTCGTCGTCACCGAGTTGGCGATATTCTGCAGCAGCATCGTCTTCCCAGTGCGCGGAGGAGCCACAATCAAGCCCCGCTGCCCCTTGCCGATCGGCGTCAGTAGATCCATCACCCGGCCCGAGTAATTGTCCTTGGCCGTCTCCAGCTTTAACCGCAGATTCGGATACAGCGGCGTCAGATTATCGAAGAAAATCTTGTTCCGTGCTTCCTCCGGCGGCTCGAAGTTAATCGCATCCACCTTGATCAGGGCGAAGTAGCGCTCTCCCTCTTTTGGCGGCCGGATCTGCCCTGAGATCGTGTCTCCCGTCCGCAAGTCGAACCGCCGGATCTGCGACGGCGATACATACACATCGTCCGGACCCGGCAGATAGTTATATTCCGGAGCTCGTAGAAACCCGAAACCGTCGGGCAGGCACTCAATCACACCTTCCGAAAAAATGAGCCCGGATTTCTCCGCCTGCGTCTGCAATATCTTGAAAATCAACTCCTGCTTGCGCAGGCCCGCCACGCCCGGTACACTCAGGTCTTTCGCGATCTGGTTGAGCTTCTGAATGGACATGTCCTTCAGTTCCACCAAATCGAGAGTGGGGGCGCCATTCTTAGTCGGCCGCTCCGGGCGCGGGTTCTCGCCGCCGGCAGGTTTCGAAGGTTCGCCCGCCTTGTCCGGCAGAATGATCGCCGCCGGGGGTGCTTGGCTCTCCCCAGCCGGCATCGCGGAATTTTCTTCGATCGAATCCCCGCCTTCCGCTGCAGCGGCAGACACGGACGGCGCGACCGCCCCGGGAAGGGGAGCGCTGGCGGCAGCTGCCGCCGGCGGCGGCGCAAAAGCGGAACCGCCGGAAGGGATACTGATCGCCGCGCCCCGCTCACCGGGCAACCGTTTCTTGATCACGGGCGTTCCTTCACCGCCAGGCTTCGTAGTCACGGCCTTCGCTTCCGCAGGCTTGGCGTTCGTCGCCGTTTCCCCTTCCGCCGCCGCTGCCGGCACCTCCGGTACCTCCGCCGCGTCGCTGCTGGAACCCGCTACGGGTTCTTCCTGATTTTCGAGATTGCTTGCCAAATTTCCCTCACTCCCTGGCCTGTTTCAGCCGAGAAAGCCAGCGGTGCCTGCCCGGGATTCCCTTCCTGCAGCGCCACCTTTGATTGAGCCCTGTCCCGTTGATTCTTCAACTTGTCGATCTTGGTCGCCACCGCCATCCATGGCCTGCCCGCCTCGTCCAGCCAACGCTTCAGCTGCATGTCCATCTCCATCCAGCCCCGCCGCGCATCCAACAGCAGAATACACAATTGCAAGCTCTCCCGAGTGGTCAAATAATTGTCGATGAGTTCTTTCCAACCCCGAGCCTGTTGATGGGAGACTTTTGCGTACCCGTAGCCGGGAAGATCGACAAAATGCCATTTGTCCGCTACCCGGTAGAATTGGATTGCCTGCGTGCAACCCGGTGTAGCGCTTGTCCGCGCCAGACCTTTGTTTTCCACCAGAGCATTGATCAGGCTTGATTTGCCGACGTTGCTTCGCCCGAGAAACGCAATCTCCGGTAGGGATTCCGCCGGAAAAAGCTCAGGTTTAGCTGCACCTATTATAAACTCCGCGGCCATCATGTGGGGAGGGTTGGCCGCCCGCCTCGGCCGGCCGCCTTTTCCTTTCGAACTGTTGAAGACGTTAGATCGTTAGTGTGTCAGATTCTCTTCAGCGGGACGTTGAGCAATCTCCGCCGGTTGCGTCGCGGGGGCGATCGCCAGCGGCTCAATCTCGCGCTCCAACGCCAGTTTCAGCACTTGATCCATCGATGCGACAAAGTGCAGCTTCATATCCTTACGGATGTATTCGGGGATATCCGGCAAATCCTTCTCATTCTCGATCGGCAGCACGAGTTCGCGAATTCCGTGCCGGTGCGCCGCCAGGATTTTCTCCTTCAACCCCCCAATCGGCAGCACCCGCCCGCGGACCGTAATCTCACCCGTCATCGCCAGATCTCCGCGCACCGGCACTCCCGATAGGGCGCTCGCGATGCTCGTCGCAATCGTGATCCCGGCCGACGGACCATCTTTCGGTATGGCGCCTTCCGGAACATGCAGGTGGATGTCCAGATGACGGTAGAAATCACGCGCCAATCCGAAGCTGTGCGAGCGCGAGCGGATGTAGCTCATCGCCGCCTGTGCCGACTCCTGCATCACATCGCCCAGCTTGCCCGTCGTGGTCAGCTTCCCTCTGCCTTCCATGATCGTCGCTTCCGTCGTCAGAATCTGGCCGCCTACTTCCGTCCAGGCCAAACCCACCGTAACGCCCACTTCGTTCTTCTTCTCCGCTGTCTGGTCACGGAATTTTTGCGGACCCAGGAACTCCGAAACCGTCGGAAACTTGATCGTCGCTTTCGCCGGCTTTTCTTTCGTCGTCTTGCCCACCACCACCTTACGCGCGACTTTGCGGCACACGTTGCCCACTTCCCGTTCCAGGTTGCGCACACCCGCTTCGCGCGTGTAATGCTGGACAATCTCCTGCAATCCCTCGTCGGTAAACTCGAGTTCTTCCGCCGTCAGTCCCGTCTGCAACGTTTGTTTGGGAACCAGGAATCGCTTGGCGATCTCCATCTTTTCGAGTTCCGTATACCCCGAAAGCCGGATCACTTCCATGCGATCCTGCAAAGCCGGCGGTATGGTGTGCAGCACGTTCGCCGTCGCGATAAAGAACACCTGGCTGAGGTCGTATTCCACATCCAGGTAGTGGTCCATGAACATGTAGTTCTGTTCCGGATCCAGCACTTCCAATAACGCCGCCGACGGGTCCCCGCGGAAATCCGTAGACATTTTGTCCACTTCATCCAACATGAACACCGGATTTTTCGTCCCCGCCTTCTTCATCATCTGAAGAATCTGGCCCGGTAGCGCTCCAATATAGGTGCGGCGGTGCCCGCGCACTTCCGCCTCATCCCGCACTCCGCCCAGAGAAAGCCTGACGAATTTCCGGCCCGTGGCTTTCGCGATCGACATCCCCAGCGAGGTCTTTCCCACACCGGGAGGTCCCACGAAACACAAAATCGAACCCTTGGGATCCTTCACCAACTGCCGCACCGCGAGAAATTCCAAAATACGCTCTTTGATCTTCTCGAGCCCATAATGATCGCTCTCGAGAATCTTCTGCGCATACGTCAAATCGCGGATTTCCTTGGTCTTCTTCTTCCACGGCACCGCCAGAATCCAATCCAGGTAATTTCGCGATACGGTGGATTCCGCCGACATCGGAGGCATGTTCTCCAGCCGCTTGAGTTCGGCCATCGCCTTCTCAAAAGCGTCTTTCGTCATGCCCGCGAGCTCGATCTTCTTTTTCAGCTCATCGATCTCGCTCTTCTCGCCACGCCCCAATTCCTTTTGGATCGCCTTGATCTTTTCGTTGAGGTAGTACTCTTTCTGGGCCTTTTCCATCTGCCGCTTCACGCGGCCCTGGATGGTGCGGTCCATATTAAGCTTCTCAATCTCGATGTCCAGCATCTCGGCAACGCGCGTCAGCCGGTCCACCGGATCGAAGATCTCGAGCAACTCCTGTTTCTCTTCAATCGTCAACTGCAGGTTCGCGCCTACCGTATCGGCCAGCTTGCCCGGCTCATCCACCCGGATCGCCGCGATCATCGTCTCGTAATTGAGGTTCTGGCTCAGTTTGACGTATTGCTCGAACAGCGTCGTCACGCGGCTGATCAGCGCATCCAGCTGCGGCCCGGTCTCTACCCGGAAATTGAACGTTTTCACTACCGACCGGAAGAATCCTTCTTCCTCACTCACCGAAACGATCTTCGCCCGCTCCACGCCTTCCACCAGTACTTTGATGTTGCCGTCGGGCAGCTTCAAACTCTGTACGATATTGGCGACCGTGCCAACGTTGTAAATTTCATCTGGCCGCGGCTCATCCACGGAGGCATCATGCTGCGTGGCGAGGAAAATTTTCTTGTCTCCGCTGAGCGCCTCTTCCAGGGCTCGCACGCTGGAGTCCCGGCCGACGACGAACGGCGTCATCATATAAGGAAATATGACGACATCCCGTATGGGCATCATCGGTAAACGTCTGGTATCGGATTTTTCCTTCGAAGTTAGCATGGGTGTGGGAATTGACCTTAAACGGAGGCGGAATTCAACCGCCTCAACAAACCATTGGTGACTACCCTGCCTTTTCGAGCAGGGTCAAGTTGATCTTCTGCGACAACACCATCTCTTTCGTCACCACGAACTCACGGACTTTCTTGTAGGACGGTACGTAATACATCAGATCCAGCATCATGTCCTCAAGAATCATCCGCAGTCCGCGGGCACCGATTTTTCGTTCCAGCGCGAGGCCCGCAATCGCCTCCAAAGCATCGTCGGTAAATTTCAGTCTAACATTTTCGTACTCGAACAGCTTTTGATACTGCCGCGTAATCGCGTTCTTGGGCTTCGTGAGAATCTGCACCAGCGCTTCTTTACTCAAATCCTCCAACACCGCTACCACCGGCAACCGCCCGATGAACTCCGGAATGAAGCCGAATTTGATCAGATCGATCGGTTGGATTTGCTCCAACAAATTCACATCACGCCGTCCGGAATAACTGGGAGTGGCTGGCGCCCCGGGTCTCTTTTCTTCTTCCCCGCCGCGGAATCCGATGGACTTACGGCCCACCCGCCGCGAAATGATCTTCTCCAACCCTACAAAAGCCCCGCCGCAAATGAAAAGAATATTGGAAGTATCAACCGGCGTGAATTCCTGGTGCGGGTGCTTCCTTCCGCCTTGCGGAGGCACATTGGCCACCGTTCCTTCCAGAATCTTCAGCAGCGCCTGCTGCACGCCTTCTCCCGAAACATCGCGCGTAATCGAAGGATTTTCGTCTTTCCTTCCGATTTTATCGATCTCGTCTATATAAATGATGCCCTGCTGGCACCGCTGCACATCCCAATCCGCGTTCTGCAGCAGCCGCAGAATGATGTTCTCCACATCCTCGCCCACATAACCGGCTTCGGTCAGCGTCGTCGCATCCACGATCGCGAACGGCACATCCAGAATGCGCGCCAGCGTCTGCGCCAACAGCGTCTTCCCGGTACCTGTCGGCCCCACCAGCACAATGTTGGATTTCGACAACTCCACTTCCGTCGTGCGCTGCTTATTCATCTGTATGCGTTTGTAGTGGTTGTACACCGCTACCGCCAGCTTCTTCTTGGTCGCTTCCTGCCCGATCACGTACTGATCGAGGTACTCCTTTAATTCAAGCGGCTTCGGAAGCTTGTGCGGCGTAGCATAAGAGTGATCCTGGCGATCGTCCTCCAGAATAGAGTTGCATACCGCGATGCACTCGTCGCAGATGTAAGCTCGCGGGTAGTCGCTGGGCGACGAGATGAGCTTACCAACTACATCCTGACTCTTGTGACAAAACGAACAACGGAGGGTATCGTCAGAAGTCGTACGTTTCACGAATTTGGGACTCCGGGCCGATTGAAAACCGGCAGACCTGCAAATGATTGCTCTGCCCCTATTATCACCTGTGAGGGGGGTTCTGGCAATGCACCCATTTTTCCCGCCTGCCACCGCGTCGTTATTCCTGCCCCTACACGTCCCTCGGCCGGACATAAAATGCAATCGCATCTTCCCGCCTGCTGGCCGCCGGCTCGTGTTCGGTTTCCGGATGCGTTTTCCGGAAACGCTCCAAAATCCTCCGCTCCATCTCCTCCACGATCTTCGGGTTTTGCCCGGCCACGTCCGTGAACTCTCCCGCATCCTTTTCTAAATCGTAGAGCCGGACATAGCGCCCCGGAGTCGGATTGTCGATCTCATACCCATCGCCGCGCGCGCGGTTGCCGGAACAGAATATAAATTTCCACTTCCGCGTACGGACAAACACTTCCTCGTTTTCCAGATACTCGCTGAAGATGTGGTCCCTCCCACCATCCTTTGCCCTCAAGCTCCGGCCATGTTGCACCGGGAGCGGGTCCGCGCCTAAAAAATCGAGAATCGTCGGAGCCAGGTCGATGTGCTCGCTGAAGTCCCGCACCACATCCTGACGGATCACCCCTGGCAGGCGCATCACCAGCGGTACCCGTAACGCCGGATCGTAGCCACAATGCTTTTCAAACCTTCCATGGTGGCCCAAATCGTATCCGTGATCCGCCGTATACACAATCAGTGTATGGTCATCGAGTTTTAACCGGCGCAGCGCCGCCAGCACCGCCCCGATGTTCTGATCCAGATACCGCGCCGACGTGTAATACGATGCCATGATCCCCTGTTTATCCTCCGCCGTCAGATCGCGAAATACCTTGGGGATCTGCCATCCGTCTTCCTTTCCAATCCGCGGCGGCGTGAACTGCGAGCGGCGGATACGATCGCGATCTTCCACCGGAAAGTCGAATGGCGAATGCGGCTCTTGAAAACTCACCCACAACGCGAACGGCTTCTCCCGGTGGTCTTCCAGAAAACGCTCCGCCAGCCTCACCTGGTAAGCCGCCTTCATATCCTCCGTGAATCGCGGGTACGGAAGCTGATCGGCATTCAACCATATGCGCGCCGGATCGCGAAACGGCCGCCACACCGGCTTGGTTCGAATCTCTGCCGGCGCCGGCCGGGGCTGTACGTCTCGCCGCCACTGCCGGTCCAGTTCGCCCTCCGTCACCATATAGTCGAATCCATGGAGCCCCGGGGCGGCGGGACGATTAAAATGCATCTTCCCGATCACCCCCGTCGTATACCCGGCCGCCTTAAGCTGCCTGGCAAGCGTCGGCTTCTGATCGCTCAACGGCGTCGGCAGCCGCGTTACCCCGGCCATGTGCGGCATCTGACCGGTAAAAAAGCTCTGCCGCGACGGCGTACACACCGGCGAGTTGCAATAGTGCATCGCATAGCGTGTACCCTCCGCCGCCAGCCCGTCGATATGCGGCGTCTCCGCCAACCGGTTGCCATCGCAGCCAAGCACGTAACCCGCATGGTCATCGGCGATCAGAAAAAGGAAGTTGGGCCGCTTACGCCGTTGCCCCTTCGCCGCGCTTCCCATCGCCGCGCCAAGCAGCGTTCTCCTGCTGAACATGGCTACATTATTGCCTATGGCCGCTCTTGCCGGGCGCCGGCACTCCCCGCGGCTGCCATGAAGCCGCATCCAATGCAATGCACGCATCTCTACGACACTGATACCCTTTCACTATGCCAACGGATCTCGCATATCGCGGGGGAGCCAGGGAATCATGAGAATTGACCGGTTGATTATCGAGAATTTCAAGAAGTTCCCCCGGCAGACTTTTGACTTGCATCCTCACTTCACGCTGTTCGTTGGAGAAAATGGGGCCGGTAAGACAACGGTCCTCGATGCCTTGGCCGTCGCCGCTGGCATCTGGTTAGTGGAGGCTCCCGATTCCACCCTTGCCGGCAGCCGCCGTGAGATATTCCCAACCGAGATTCGGCTCGAACCAGACATCAAAGGAGATCGAATCCAATTCCGTGAATGCCGCCCGGTGAGGGTCGAAGCAATCGGCCAGATTGGCACCCATCCGAATGTCTCCTGGATACGGCAAATTCGTCCCGATGGAAAACGTACCAGCAATTTAGAGGCTAAGCGGGCTTTGGTGTACGTCAAAGACATTTACGCGCGAGATAGCGCGGGCGAGAATGTCCTCTGTCCGGTGCTGGCCTACTACGGCGCCGGGCGGGCGTGGTTGTCCTCCAACGAACGGGTCCCGAAACCCCAGAAGAATGGCCCGGCGCGTCGCTGGGCAGCCTTTTACGACTGCTTCAATGAGCGTATCCGGTTCGCGGAACTTCAAAAGTGGTTTAGCCGGGAGAGTGTCGAGCGCGGTAACCGTGGCGGACGCTGGAGGCCCGGTTTTGAAGCAGTACGGCGCGCGGTCTTGAAATGCGTTCCCGGAGCCCAGGATGTTCGCTTCGACCCCGATCGTGATCAGGTCATCCTTTCCATCGGCGGGGACGTCCAACCTTTTGACAATTTAAGCGCTGGTCAACGCATGATGCTGGCCCTGGTGGCCGACCTTGCCATAAAGTCGGTCACCCAAAATGCCTTTCTCCTTCCCGCCGATGACCTCCCTCCAGGGGAGCAGATGCCTGAAGTCCTGAAGCAAACCCCGGGCATTGTGCTGATCGATGAGTTGGACGTCCACTTACATCCGAAATGGCAGCGGAGAGTAAGGAAAGACTTGAAGGAAACTTTCCCAGGCATCCAGTTCGTCTGCACCTCACACTCCCCGCAGGTTATCGGAGAGGTGAGACCGGAGGAAATTCGATCGTTGGACAACGATGAGATAACGACGCCGGAACGCTCCTTCGGTATCGATTCCAGCCGAATCTTGGAAGAGGTGATGCATACCTCCGCTCGCAATGATTCCGTCGCGGTTCTCCTGCGGCAGCTATTCCACTTAATCGACCAGGAAGACTTGTCCGCCGCTCGAAATCTCCTGCCCGCGGTGGAGGCCCAGATTGGTCCCGATGATCCGGAAGTCACTCGGGCACGAGCCCTGATGCACTTTCTGGAGCCCGGCGTATGAGGGCGATTCACAAGGGCCTCGAGCCGCCCAGCCTTTCCCGGCATCGCAGTTCTCAGCATGCGGACTACGCAAACTATCCTGACAAGGACAACTTGCGAGCCGCCCTTGTGGCCGAACAGCGCGGGCTTTGCTGCTATTGTCTTTCGCGAATCCGCCCGACTGGCCAGGAAATGAAGATTGCTCATTGGCATTCACGCGGCAAGTACCCTTCCGAACAGCTCGACTACAGCAATTTGTTGGGTGCCTGTAAGGGTGGCGAGGGGCAGCCAAGAATACAACAACATTGCGACACGCGGCAGGCCAACAAGGATCTGTCCCGAAATCCTGCCAATCTTGCCCATAGAGTTGAGGACTTCATCCGCTTCGAAGGCGACGGTCGAGTTTTGTCTGAAAATCCAAGCTTCGACACTGACCTCAACGAGGTGCTGAACCTAAACACGCCGTTCCTGATAAATAATCGCAAAGCAACCCTGGACGCATTTATCCATGTGCTTCCCACACACGGACCCTTGCCACCGAATCAACTGCGGAAATGGCTGCGCGCTTGGAACGGAGAAACCACCGCTGGGGAACTTCACCCCTTCTGCCTCGTCGTTGTGTACTGGTTGAGAAAACGTTTGGCACGCCTGTAAAAATCCCTCTCCGGCTGCATCTGGCCCGTAAAAAAGATCTGCAGCGACGGAGTACCACCGGCCAGTTTCAATAATGGGTCGCATGCGTGTACCTTCCGCTGCCAGGCGGTTGAGTTTGCGGCGTTTCCCCGACCGGTTCCCATCGCCGCCCCAAGCAGCGCTATTCTCCTGAGGACGGCTACAAAAAGAACTGGCGATCTCCTGCCCTCGGGCGCGCAGGCGGCAGGTATAACATGGAAAGAGACAATCGGTTTGCATGAGCATCAGTTCCAATTCGATTGGGATCAGACCAAGGCTGCGGCCAACTTTCTCAAACACGGCGTGTCCTTCGAGTTGGCAGCGTCGATCTTTGGTGACCCCCGAATTCTTACTCCGTTGACGCAACGCACAGCGAGTCAGAAGGAACGCTGGTTTTCGATCGGACTGGCGAGCACTGGGGCGATAATGTCGGTAGCCTATCTTTGGACGGACGCCGGAACCGGTCTGATCAAGATTCGACTGATAACTGCCCGCCGGGCGATGGCCAGCGAAATTCGCTACTACCTGGAAAGCCAATGAACAACCAAGAGCTTAACGACGAAATGCCAGCCGAAATCGATTTCAGCAAGGCTACCCGCGGCGGTCATCACGTTCCGGCGGATGCGGTCGTCTTCCTGCCCGCCTCCATCGAACGAAGCGTTTGGGAATATTTCTCAAACAAGGCTCAACGAAAGGGTGTCGGCCTGTCGGAACTGCTCAGCGACGTACTGAAGCGCGACATCGAAATCAACGAGGCCCTCAAATAACCCGGTTACTCCAGGGCTTTTACACCCGCTCACCGCCGCCTTCGACGCTGTGGGCTCGAACGAGCGGTCAGCCGATCCGCACGGCCTGGAGTACCGCGATGATTCGCTTTTACAAGAAGAATGCAGCGCTGCCAAACCGCGGCATGGAAGCGGATCACAACCCCAACCAAAATTTCGAACCCCACTCCCACCCAATAAAATCAACCGTTTCCACCCTCACCCGATCCATCCATTCCGAAAAACCATCCAAACCCCATGCTACCGTGTGCCCAGAAAGGACTACCATGTCGATCTCGGAAGCACACGCCGCCGCCGCCCGGCAAAATGGCGCGCAATCCAAAGGCCCCACCACTCCCGAGGGCAAAGCGCACTCCTCCCAAAACGCCCGGAAGCACGGACTCTCCTGTGCCTGCATCCGCGTAAACCCCGAAGAGCAGCCCCACTTCGACACCTTCTATAACAGTCTCGTCCAGGAACTCAATCCCGCCGGCCCCATCGAGCAACACTTATTCGAAGAACTTACCCACGCCGCCTGGACACTGGAAAAAATCCGTCATTATCGCGCCGTTCTCTCAGACCTTCTCGACTCCGAAGACCAACCCACGCGAGACAAACACGACCGCTACGCCCGCTACCATTCCCGTGCCCAAGCCACCTGGTTCCGCTGCTACAACAAACTCAAAGCCGTTCAATCGGAGCGTTTGACAAAACAAACCCAGGCGGATACCGAAAACATGTCCCAATGGGTCGACCATCAGAAAGGCCAAGCCTACGCATCGCTCGAAGCCGAATCGCCCGTCCCCGAACCCAACCCGGCAGACCCTCCCAACATCTTTCAGGACATCGTCGAGCTCGCCGCTACCCTCGACCCCAAAAATGCCGGACACCTCGCGCGCATCTCCGCCCTCTACGACGCCCGCGTTAGTGAATTCCTGACCAGCGAGATGCAAAAGCTCAAGGAATAGGCAGTCCGGCGCGGCCATGCGGGGTAAAGCGATACAATACAGGGATGAAGCCGACCGCGGCGCCCCCGTCGCGCCGCAAGGAAACGCTCAGCGGCATTCCGCTCGAGCCGTTTTATACGCAGCAGAACATCAAAAAACTCCCCCCGCTGCCGGAGCCCGGAGAGTTTCCCTATACCCGCGGCATTCATCCCACCATGTACCAAACCAGGCTTTGGACCATGCGTCAGTTCTCCGGCTTTGCCACGCCGGAGGAAACCAATCGCCGGTTTCACTACCTCCTTTCCCAGGGCCAGACCGGCCTCTCCGTCGCATTCGACCTCCCCACGCTCATGGGCGTCGATGGCGATCATCCCACCGCCGCCGGGGAAGTGGGCAAATGCGGAGTAGCCATCAGTTCCTTACAGGACATGGAAGCGCTTTTCCACGGCATCCCCCTTGCGGATGTCACCGTCTCCATGACCATCAACTCTCCCGCCCCGGTGCTCCTCGCGATGTATCTGGCGGTCGCGGAAAAGCAGGGTGCCGATTGGAACAAGCTCTCCGGAACCCTGCAAAACGACATCCTTAAGGAATACATTGCTCAGAAGGAATTCCTCTATCCGCCCCGGCCGTCCATGCGGCTGGTGACCGATGTGATCGAATTCTGCGTCCGTCAGGTCTCCAGGTTCAATCCGATTTCCATCAGCGGGTATCACATTCGCGAAGCCGGATCCACCGCCGTTCAGGAACTGGCATTCACCCTTCGCGATGGCATCGAATATGTGGATTGGGCGCTGGAGCGTGGCTTAACCATCGATGAGTTCGCACCCCGCCTCAGCTTCTTCTTCAACGCCCACAATGACTTCTTTGAAGAGATCGCCAAGTACCGGGCCGCCCGCCGCATGTGGGCCCTCATCATGCGGGACCGCTACGGAGCTAAAGAGGAGCGCAGTTGGAAGATGCGCTTCCACACCCAAACCGCCGGCTGCTCGCTCACCTGGCAACAACCGTATAATAATGTAGTCCGCACCGCCATTCAGGCGCTTGCGGGCGTCCTCGGCGGTACCCAATCCCTGCACACCAATTCCCTGGATGAGGCTTACGCCTTGCCCGCGGAACAGGCGGTCACCTTGGCCCTCCGCACCCAACAGGTCCTCGCGCACGAAAGTGGAATCCCGGAAGCGGGCGCCGATCCCTTCGGTGGCAGCTACTACCTCGAATGGCTCACCAGTGAAATGGAGCGCCGCGCCAATGAATATATCGCCCGCATTGACGCCATGGGCGGTATGATCCCCGCGATTGAACAAGGCTATCCACAGAAAGAAATCGCCGATGCCAGCTTCCATTATCAGAAGCAGATAGAGCTCGGCGAAAACGTAATCGTTGGGGTGAATCGCTTTCCTAGCGAAGGAGAGGAGCAGATCGAAGTACTGCAGATAGACGAGACATCGGCTCGCCGGCAGGAGGAGAAACTGGCCTCCCTGAAACGCACTCGCTCGAAAGCGAAAGCCGAAGCCTGTCTCCGTCGCTTACGTCAGGCGGCCGCGGGTAATGACAATACCATGCCTCATATTCTCGAAGCCGTCAAAGCATACGCCACCGTCGGTGAAATCTGCGCCGCCCTCCAGGAGACCTTCGGTTCCTGGACCGAGACAAGCGTTCTTTAGCGGTACGTTCTATAATCTGATAATAACGAATGACTAGTCCGATTCGGGTTCTTGTGGCCAAGCCAGGTCTCGACGGTCATGATCGGGGTGCGAAGGTAATTGCCCGAGCCCTCCGCGACGCCGGTATGGAAGTGATTTATACCGGCTTGCGGCAGACGCCCGAGATGATTGTTAACGCCGCCCTGCAGGAGGATGTCCAGGTCATTGGACTCAGCATCCTCTCCGGAGCCCATAACGCAATCGTTCCCCGCGTGATGGAATTACTTCGCGAGAAAGGCATGACTGATGTGGTCGTCTTGATTGGCGGCATTGTTCCCGATGAAGATGCCTTGCAGTTGAAACAGAAGTATGGGGTGGCGGCGGTGTTTCAGCCGGGTGCGTCGCTGGAGGAGATCGTGAACTTTATACGATCCACGGTCCAGCAGCCTGCATGATTTCATTGACGCTTTTCCCGATGGCGCCGTCTTCCAAGGCTGCGCACGAGACGATAGAAACAGGTTGAGATAACAGATGCAAGAAAAACTCAACATCGCCGTATTTGTCGATTACGACAATATTGAGATCGGCGTGAAGTCCACCCTGCGCCGGGACTTTGATGTCTCGCTCGCACTGGACGCATTGAAAGAGCGCGGCGACATTATCGCTAAGTTCGCCTACGCCAACTGGAGCCGGCAGGATTTTGCCACCCGCCAGATGGCCGAAGCCGCCGTGCAGATGGTTCAGCGCAACCCTTCGCCGCGTGGCGATAAGAACGGCGCCGATATTAACCTCGCCCTCGACGCTCTGGAGATGGCTTTCACGCATCCGCACGTGAACGCCTTCGCCATCGTCAGCGGCGATAGCGACTTTATCCCCCTGGTGAATAAGCTCAAGGAGTTCGGCAAACGAATCTTCATTGTCGGCGGCAAAGCCTTCACCAGCACTATCCTCCAGCAGAATTGCCACGAGTTTGTCAGCTATGAATCACTGATTGACGCCCGTGGCGAAAAGCTCTCGCTGCCGATGGAAAAACGTGAACCGCCCATCCTGATGGATCGTCCGCAGCCCATGCTCGGTCCACAGGAGCGTCCCGTGGACCGGCCTCTCGACCGGCCCACGGATAGGCCGATGGACAGCAGGCCGCCCCTCGACCGCCGGGACGATCGCCGCGATGATCGTCGCGACGATCGCCGGGACCGTGACAAGTTCCAGCGCAATCGCCCTGCCCCGCTCGAACTCGGCCATGCCATGCCGCTCGTCGAGCGCGCTCTTCAGGTCCTCGAGCGCCGGGAAGTCAAACCTCAGCTTGGGCTGCTCAAGTCCACCATGCTTCAGCTCGATCCCGCCTTCAGCGAAAAGGCATATGGATGTAACAGCTTCTCCGAGTTCGTAGATCGTATGAAGAAGGCCGGCCTCGTGGAAGCCAAGGGCCATGGCGGGCACTACACCATCGAGCGTAAAGGACCCTCCGGCCCCGCCGTGAAGCCCGAGGAAGCCCTGCCCACGCTGCGCGAAGTGCTCGAGATCCATCGCCTGGAAATGGAAGACGGCAGGCCCGTCGAAGAACTCGCCGGCTGGCTTGCCGAGGAGTTCCCCCAGTTCGACATCAAAACCTATGGCTTCCAGGAATTCGGCGAGTTCCTCAACTTCGCTCAGGACAGCTTCGTTGTGCGCCTGGAGCGGCATGAGCGCGGCGCGCAGGTCTATCTCGGAGCCGAGTTCTATCCGCCCGCGCTGCCTCCCCAGGCCGAGCCGGAACCCCAGCCTGAAGAGGAAAACGAACAAGAGCCGGATGAGCCCCAGCCCTACGTCGAAGGCCAGCCGACCATGATGGATCCAAATCCGGTTCCCCCCAAACCGGCCCCGGTTCGTAAGCGCGCCCCGCGCAAAGTCGCGGCCGAGGGCGCGCCGAAACCGGCCCGTAAAACCACCACCACACGAAGGAAGAAGGAGCAACCTTGATCGAGCGTATTTTTCCAGCTAACACCCCGGTGCCGCGCGGCCCTTACTCGCCCGCGGTCCGTGCCGGCGACTTTATCTTTGTCGCCGGCCAGGGTCCCATTGACCCCCAAACCAACGAGTTTTCCTATGGAGACATTCAGCATGAAACCCGTCTCACGCTAGGCAACATCCGCCGCATTTTGGAAGCGGCGGGCGCCACGCCGGCAGACGTCGTGAAATGCGCCGTCTTCCTCAAGGACCCACATGATTTCGACAGTATGAACAAGGTTTACGCCGAGTTCTTTGGCGATGCCAAGCCTGCCCGCACCACCGTCGGCGCGCAATTCGCCAACGACCACATGAAGGTCGAAATCGACTGCATCGCCTATAAACCCAAATCCTAAGCCAAGACTAGGCGGCGCGCCGGTATTCTTTCCGGCGCGTCTACCCCAACGCGCCCTTCAAAATCTCCCGGATGCGCTTAGCCACGATTTCCGCTTCACCCGGCTGAGTCATCCACGGATTGATCACCAGCTCTTCCCGCGACCCTGGCACGATCTCAATGGACGGCTCGCCTTCTCTTAGCTTCTTCACCACTTCCACCGCCGTGATCTTGCTCTGATCCCACTTCACATGCAGATGCGGCACATGATTGGCGATCGGGGGCACCTGGATATCGGTGCTCAACGTCGGCAAGCCACGCAGCGTATCGGCGATATACTTCACCCGCCGGTCGCCTTCTTTCACATCGGCGGCATGGTCCCGCTTCATATAAAGCTCGAGCGCCACCATCATCCCCAGAATCTCTTCCTTGTTCACCTTGCAGCCGCGCCCGACCGAATCGCTGTAGGGAGACGTGTTCAAACGCGCCGCCTCAATCAGGTCCTTGCGGCCAAATAATAACCCGGCGCTCTGCGGTCCCCGAATATTCTTGCCACCGGAGAATATCACCAGATCAAACCCCATCTTGATGTACTTGGTAAGGTTTTCCACCGGAG
The DNA here is from genome assembly GCA_035526195.1 of Bryobacteraceae bacterium. Classification (GTDB taxonomy): domain Bacteria; phylum Acidobacteriota; class Terriglobia; order Bryobacterales; family Bryobacteraceae; genus CADEFT01. Next base: position 34,626 of record DATLCW010000167.1, on the reverse strand, counting down.
GAACATCGGCCGCGGCGTCGTTCATCGTCGGAACTTTATGCTTCTTTCCAAGATCGATAAACTCCTGAATCTTCACCTGTCCGCGAGGATCGGCGTCGTTGAAGAACAGCATCATGGCCGTGCGGTCGTTCACCGCCCGCTCCAATTCCTCACGCGTTTCCACTTCCACGATCTTCACGCCCGCGGCCCGCACCGCATGGTCGTAGCCATACCGGTGGCTCTTCTGCATGATCACTTCGTTCTTCATGCCCGCCGTATCGGGAAGGCGTTGAATCTTGTCCTGATCCTTGCCGGCCACACAAGCGGCGGTGCCGCAAAGCAGCGCCCCGGCCGCTCCAGACGTTACAAAAGCAGCCTCAGCCCCCAGCAGTTCCGCAATCCGTTTGCCTGCCGCATCATGCAGAGGGATCAGATGTACGAAGCTCTTGGACGCATACTCGATCGCCGCCACCACCTCGGGGGGCATCAGAGACGCGGTCAGGGTCGTATAGCTGCCGGCGGCATTGATGAACGGGCGGATGCCCAGATCCTTGAAGTAATCGCGTTTCGCTACGGATTTCGCGCTCGCTCCGGTCATCGCCCCAAGAGCGGGTACAGCGGGAATAGTCTTCAGAAATCGGCGTCGGTTGGGCATACGGGTCAGTCTATCAGATTGGACAGCAGCCGGCTCTCGAGCACCGAGCCGGGCCGGAAGTTCTCACACTGCAGGTAACGCGCCGCGGTCATCCCCAGGGCCGCCGCGGGCATCAGGCCGATGATCTCGCTGCCCGCAATCTCCACCCCGTGCCGCGCCGCTTCCACCCGCACCGCCTCAAACACTGCATCGAGCGGCGTAACCTCGAAATCGGTCAGATTCATCGAAACCTGCGCCAGATTGCGCGAGGCCAACAGCACCCCCACTGCCTTTACATGCGGCAGACCCCCGGAAGACGCGCGTATCTTGCGGGCGATCTCCCGCGCAATCCCGACATCCGCGCTTGCCAGATTGATGTTGAACGCCAGCAGAAACTTCCGCGCTCCCACCACCACCGCTCCCGCCGTGGGATGATGCCCCGGACCTCCCAGGTCGGGCTGCAGTCCTCCGCGCCTCACCGCTTCCAGCCGCCGGCATTCTACCCGGCGCGCGGCCGCCTCGTAGAAATATACCGGTACCCCTAACTCCCCCGCGATCCGCTCCCCAAGCTGATGAGCCAACAACGCACACTCCTCGAGCGTCACCCCATGCACCGGCACCAGCGGAACCACGTCGGCGGCGCCGATACGCGGGTGCACCCCGGTGTGCTGCCGGAGGTCGATCAGCTCCACCGCTTTCGCCACCGCGCGAAACGCTGCTTCCACTACCGCCGCGGGCTCTCCGGCCAAAGTAAGAACGCTGCGGTTGTGATCCACATCGCTCTCCCTTGCTAGCAGAGACACCCCCGGCGCGGCAATGGCCGCGGCGATCGCATCCACCTTATCGAGATCGCGGCCTTCCGAAAAATTCGGGACACACTCGATTAAACGCCGTCCCACGTTCGCTCTCCTCGCTGATAGACAACCCGGCCTTTCTTGATCACCGCCCGCACCAGGTTCTCTCCGAAATGATACGGGATCTGGCGGTAGTCCGGCGCCTGCAGCACGATCACATCGGCCTGTTTGCCGGGATCGAGCGACCCGATCACGCCCGCCAACCCGATCGCATGCGCCGCATTGATGGTTGCCGCCGTAATGGCTTCCGCCGCTGTCAGCCCCATGTACAAACAAGCCAGCGCGATGGCGGCCTGCATATTATGGGTGCGCACGCCGCACCCATCAAACGCCGTCGCCAGCGCGATTGCCTCCCCCGCATCAATCCGCTCGCGCACGGCAACGGAAGCAGCGCCGAGAGGCGAAAGGATATCGAGGCCCGCCACCTCCGCTCGCGCCTCTGCCACATCCAGCCATGGAAGCTTCTTCAGATACCGGAGCACCTTACCCGGTGCGTTCCGGCAGCGTAGCGCGGTTGTACCATGTTCCAGAAATGGGGCCGCCTGGCCAGTCATCGGGATATCCACCAGCGCATCCACAAAGCCCGGAAGCACCACACACCCCGAAGCATCCATCACTGCCGCGCCGCGCGCTTTGCTCAGGTTTACCACCCGCCGCGTCGAGCCAACTTCCTCAATCAATCCATTAATGGCTAAAAGCGAGCCATCGGGTACAATCCCAAGTTCTTGCATCCGGGCGCCGCGGCGGGGTTCCTCGGCATCGCGCAAGGTGAGCAACTGCCGGGCGCCCCGCAGCAGCAGGGGCGGCGTCATCCATCAAGCGTACCTTAAGCGGGATTCAGCAGCCCTTTCACTCGCCGCTGCACCGTGTCTTCGATCTTCTTGTTTCCCATCATTCCGGTCAGCACCGCCGGCAGGTCCACTTCAATGATCACTTCGCGCTCAGTCACTTCAATGGCCGCGCGGCCGTGATGCTTCAGCAATCCCAGCGACGCGGTGCCGCTCACGTACACCTTGTTGCCCTGCCATTCCTTCTGCACATTCCGCAGCGAAACCGGACCGGCGGAAGACATGCCCATGATGTCGTCCAGACCCTTCTCAATCCGCCGCTGGGCCTCTGCCTGGCCAAGGGTGTGGGAAACCGAGACACGCATGCCCGTATGACGCGAATTTACCCCCCACCGTTGCACGGTCACCAACAATTGGGAGAAAGCCGTGTAGTACACTCAACCACTTACCGTCTGTAAACGTCAACTTCGTTCCGGCCGTTTGGTACCCTGACGGTGTCGAGATCACCGCGCGGCCATCGCAACCTCCCACTTCCGCAAAATACTTTGCAGCTCATCCACCATCGCCGGGTTCTTATGGCGCAGGTTTACCGTTTCTCCGGGGTCGGCTTCGAGATCCGATAAAAAAACTTCATGGTCGCCGGCCAGCGGCTTCCTCGTCTCGGTTGTTCGCCCGTAAGGGTTGCCCTTGATTACCATCTTCCATTTGCCTCGTCGAACGGCTGACTGCTCTCCGTTCTTCCAGAAAATCGCATCGTGCGCAGGTCGCGCCTTTCCCATTGCGACCGGCAGAATGTCGGCTCCGTCCATCGTATAGCCCGCGGGCAGCGACGCTCCCGCGGCGGCGATTATCGTAGGCGCGATGTCCATCGTCATGGCAATTTGCCCGCTCACCTGGCCGGCCGGAATGCGTCCCGGCCAGCTCATGATTCCCGGGACATGCATTCCCCCGTCGAACAGGCTGAACTTGAACCCTCGGAATTTTCCGTTGTCCCCGGCCGTAGCCGGCTGCTGGTTGAGTCCCGCTCGCGGCTCGGTGGTGGCCCCGTTGTCGGCCACAAAAAAAATGAGCGTACCGTCCAGCAACCCATGCTGCTCGAGCGTTCGCCGGATCTGGCCCACGCCGTCGTCCACCGCGGCCAGCATCGCGGCGTAGGTGCGGCGCTCCGGCGGCAAATCGGGAAAGCGGTCCATATAGCGCCGCGGAGCATGCATCGGATAGTGCGGCGCATTAAAAGTGACGCAGAGGAGAAAGGGCCGGTCGGCGTTGCGGCGAATGAAGCCGCATGCTTCTGAAGCGATCCGCTCGGTGAGGTATTCGCCGTCTTCGAAAATTTCCGTTCGGTTTCGATACAGATCGTGGTAATTGACCTGCCGGTTATTGTTGCTTCCCTCGCCCCAATAGTAACGGTGAGAGTAAAAATCCACGCAGCCGGAATGGAAGCCGTAGAAGTAATCGAAACCGTGGCCGTTGGGACAGCTTTCCGCATCCGAACCGAGGTGCCACTTTCCCGTCAGCCCGGTGGCGTAGCCGAGCGGTTTGAGAAGCTTCGCCACCGTGTGCTGCGAGGTTGGGAGCGCCGGGCCATTGGTCGGCACACCGGCCCGAATCGGATAACGCCCGGTGAACAGCGCCGCCCGCGAAGGCGCGCACAGAGGAGCATTCGCGTACCAGTTGGTGAAACGGATCCCGGAGGCGGCCAGCGCGTCCAGGTGCGGGGTAAGCAGATCGCGCGCCCCGAAACAGCCGAGATCGTGCGAGCCGTGATCGTCCGTGCAGATGACAATGAAATTGGGACGTCTCGCGGGACCTTGGGCGAATGCCAGCGCCGGAGCCGCGAGCCACTGACGGCGATTCATCATAGTTCTTCCTCTATTCCCACTTTGGCAGTAAGTGTTTCTGAATCTTCCCTAACGCGGTGCGCGGCAGCGTGTCCACGCGCACGAACGCTCGCGGCGCTTTGAAGGACGCCAGCGCCAACTTGCAGCGCTCCCCCAAATCCGCCGCGTCGAACTCCCCCCGCGGCACAATATATGCAACCGGTATCTCGCCCCGCACCCGATCGGCCACCCCCACCACCACTGCCTCCGCAACCTCCGGCTGCTCCAGCAGAAACTCTTCAATCTCCCGTGGATAGATGTTGAAGCCGCCGGAAATGATCAGGTCGCTCTTCCTTCCCTGCAGCGTGTAGTACCCGTCCTCGCTGCATTCAGCAATATCGCCGGTGCGGAACCAGCCATCGGTAAAAGCGGCCTGCGTCGCTTCTTCTCTTCGCCAATAGCCGGCAAAAAGGTTGGGGCCCTTCAACTGCACTTCTCCATTCACGATGCGCACCGACACGCCGGGTAAAGGCACGCCCACCGTCCCCGCCCGCCGCTCGCCCACGTACGGATTGCTGATATTCATCAGCGTCTCCGTCATCCCGTACCGTTCGAGAATCGTATGACCAAACAGCTTATGAAAATCCTCCAATACCTGCGCCGGCAGCGGAGCCGAGCCGGACACAAACAGCCGCATCCGCGAACCGATGGCCCGCGCCTCCTGCGCCGGGGTCGCCAGCAGCCGCACGTACATCGTGGGCACTCCAAAAAACACTGTGGGCGAGAAATCTTGAAATTCAGCGACGGCGTTCCGGTGCTCGAAGCGCTCCAGCAGCCGCATCGTCAAGCCCGCCGCCAGCCAGCAGTGCAGCCCGTTTCCCAAGCCATGCACATGAAACAACGGCAGCGGCAGCAGCAGCCGGTCGTGCTCCGTAATCTGCCAGCACGCCAGCAGGTTCACCGTGTTGGCCAGAAAGTTATTGTGCGTCAGCACGGCGCCCTTGGAGACTCCCGTCGTGCCGCTGGTATACACAATGGCGGCCGGAGCATCCCCGTCCACCTGCACCGCAATACGCTCCGCACTCTCGCTCCCCGTTAACAGCCCTTCCGCCGAATCCACCACCCACTTCGGCTCGGCATCGCGGACGATGTGCTCGATCTCCCGCTCGCGGTAAAGGATGTTGATGGGAACAAAAATCACGCCCAGCTTCACGCAGGCGAGGTACAGATCGATGATCTCCAAACAATTCGGCAGGTACACACAAAGCCGGTCCCCCGCGGCAAACCCCCGCGCCCGAAGGGCATGGGCCATGCGGTTGGAGCGTGCATCGATCTCACCAAACGTCAGCCGCCGGCCGCCAAACTCCAACGCGGCCTTATCCCGCCGGGGTACAAAACTCAAATCGAATAGTTGCGAAAGATTCATGGAATCACAACGACAGCCTTTCCCATTGCTCCGCGGTTGCCTAGATCGCGCAATCCCTGGGGCAACTCCTCCAGCGCGTAACGCCGCCCAATCACCGGGGCAATCACACCCGCTTTCCACAGGGCCGCCAGTTTCTCGTGCGTCTCATGGATGTACTCCGGATGCTCCGTGCACCAGTTGCCCCAGATCGCCCCGACCACGGAAATATTCTTCAGCAGCAGCCGGTTTGCCGCAATCGAGGGAATGCGCCCCGACGTGAATCCGATCACCACCAGCCTTCCCATGGATGCCATGCATTTCGTGGACAGATCGAAAATATCCCCGCCCACAGGGTCGTAGATCACATCCGCTCCGCGCCCGGTAAGGTGTTTCACTCCCTCCACCCAGGATGGGTCGCCGTAGTGGAAGGCCGCTTCGGCGCCCTGGGCCCGGCAGAAGTCCAGCTTCTCCGCGGTGCTCGCGGTGGCGATCACCCTGGCGCCCAAGGCTTTGCCGATCTGGATGGCTGACATGCCCACACCGCTCGCTCCCGCAAGCACCAGCAGCCACTCGCCGGCCTGCAGCCTGGCCCTGTCCACCAGGCCGAACCACGATGTCTGATACACCACCGGCATCGCCGCGGCCGTCTCAAAATCCATTCCCTCGGGAATGGGCAGCACCCTCGCCGCCGGGCACACCAGCTCCTCGGCAAAGCATCCATTCGAGGGAAGAACAATCACCCGATCACCAGCATTCAAACCGCGTACCGCGGCCCCTGCCGCTGTAATGACCCCAGCCGCCTCCGCCCCTGGAGTAAATGGGAATGCTGGGCGAGCCTGATACTTACCCTGCACCAGCAGCAGATCGAAGAAATTCAACGCCGCCGCATGCACCCGCACGCGGACTCCGTTTTCCCTAGGCTCCGGCGAAGGCGCTTCGGTAAGCACCATCTGCTCGGGCTCGCCATACTGCGGAACCTGCCAGACACGCATCGTACTACTTTATAGTAAGAGATCAATTCTTATGGACACATTCCGTGCATTCGTTCTGCGCCAGGCCGATGGCCAGGCTACGTCGGGATTCGAAGAAGTAAATCAGGACGCGTTGCCTCCCGGCGACACGCTGATCCGCGTCACCCACTCGAGCCTAAATTACAAAGACGGCCTCGCCGTGACGGGAAAGCCGGGAGTCGTACGCAACTACCCGATGGTGCCCGGCATCGATCTCGCCGGTACCGTCGTCGAATCGTCGTCCTTCGCCCCCGGCCAGCAGGTCGTCGTCACGGGCTGCGGTACGAGTGAAACCATCTGGGGCGGCTATGCCCAAATGGCGCGGATGAAGTCGGAGCATGTTGTCGCGCTCCCGCAGGGGATGACGCTCGTGCAGGCAATGGGAGTCGGGACCGCCGGCTTCACCGCGATGCAGTGCGTCATGGCCCTCGAAACCCATGGTCTGAAGCCCGGAGGAAAACCGGTCGTCGTGACAGGAGCCGCGGGTGGCGTCGGAAGCGTTGCCGTGGCCATCCTCGCCAGACTCGGCTATCAGGTAACGGCTTCCACCGGCCGTTCCGAGCAGTCTGAATTTCTCAAGTCGCTCGGAGCCACCGCCGTGATCGACCGCACCATACTGGCAGTCGCGAGTGCCAAACCGATGGAGGCGGAAAAATGGTCCGGCGCCGTGGATAGCGTCGGCGGGGACACGCTTGCCGGCGTCATCCGCACCATGAGCGTAGGAACCAGCGTCGCCGCCTGCGGGTTGGCGGGAGGCGGCAAGCTCAACACCACCGTGTATCCCTTCATCTTGAGAGGCGTGAATCTCCTGGGCATCGATTCCGTCCGGACGGATAACGCTACCCGCCAATCCATCTGGCAAAGAATCGCAAAAGATCTACCCCTCGAAAAGCTCGACACACTGATCCAAATGGAGCCGCTCTCCAAAATTCAGGAATTGGGGGAACAGATTCTGTCGGGCAAAACCAGAGGCCGCACCGTCATTGACGTCGCCCGCTAATCCCGCGTTCAGCCCAACTCGTCCCAATCGTCCGGATTGATATGTGCCTGGTTGAGGATGCTGCGCAAGGTGCCTACTGGTATTTCGTATTTCTTCGGAACAATTGCAATGTCGACGCCATCGTTGGAGTGCCTGACGAACTTGACGTGGCTTCCCTTCTGGCTGACTTCTCTGAACCCGGCCGCTTCAAGCCGATGCTTTACTTCACGGAAGGGTTGGGGTTTAAGACGTCCCAACCTCTACCTCGATGGTCCGAAGTTTGGGTGGACGCGTGGCATGGGGAGGCTCAAAGTACAACTCAAGCGCCTCCCGCAAATTCGTTAGGGCTTCTTCTTCGGTCTGGCCTTGACTGGCAATATCCAGTTCCAGGCACTGAGACACATACCAGTTTCCTTCACGCCACAGGCGAGCGGCAAACGGACGCCTCATGAACCCAGTATTTCACAAGGGGGCTGCTTACCGGGCCGTGGCGCCGCCATCCACCACCATCGTGGTGCCCGTCACATAGGTCGATTCCTCCGATGCCAGATACAAAGCCATCCCGGCAATCTCCTGCGGCTGACCGAGATACGGCAGTGGCTGCGAAGCCTTCAACTGTGTCATGTGCTCCTCATCTTTCCAGAAGTACTCGCTGAAGTCGGTCTGGATCAAGCCCGGACAAATCGCATTCACGCGGATGCGGTGGGGCCCGAACTCCACCGCCCAAACCTTCGTCATCATGATCAGAGCCGCTTTCGTCGAGCTATACACCAAGCCATGCGGCTGCGGACGCAATCCGGCGATCGAAGCAATATTGATAATCGATCCACCGCCCCCGCGCTGCATCATCTTCGGCACCAGCAGGCGGATCAGACGATGCGCCGCCAGCACATTCACCTCCAAGGTTTTCAGCAAAGCTTCATCGGTAACCTCCAGCGCCGGACCCTGCCCGATATTCGTGGCACTGTTGTTCACCAGAATATGCGGCACGCCGAAGCTCTTTTCCGCCACCGCGGCCAGATTCTGCAACTGGTCCGGCCGTCCCACGTGACAGGCCACCGGCAGCACTTTCCCCGGCATCCCCGCGCACTCCCGCGCCGTCGCTTCGAGGTTCTCGAGCTTGCGGCTGGCAACGACGACATTGGCCCCCGCCCCCGCGAATGTCTTCGCAATTGCCTTGCCGATGCCGCGCCCGCCGCCGGTCACGATGGCGACTTTCCCATCCAGTTGAAAGGACATGGTGCTCATGATACCCCGCCAAGTGCGCACCTCGCCTGCCACAATAGGAGAGTATGCGAACTCAACCGGTACACCTTTCAGACTGGCGCGGCGTGTTCCCCGTGCCTCCCCTTGCCCGCCGCAACGACGAACGCCGCACCATTGATTGGGCGGAGAACGACAAGCTCGTCGCCTATCTCGCCGCCGGCGGGATCACGCGCCTCATCTATGGCGGAAACGCCTTCCTCTATCACATCACCCTGGCCGAGTATGAGGAACTGCTCGGCTGGCTGAATCAGCTCGACGACAAACTCTGGTGTATTCCGGCCGCCGGCCCTTCCTACGGGCGGCTGATGGACCAGGCTCCCCTGCTGCGCCGCTACCGTTTCCCGGCGGTCATGCACCTGCCGTGTGCCGACCCGCGGGACGCGGCGGGCATAGAGCGCGGCATTCGCGACTTCCACCTTGCCTGTGCGCTTCCGGTCATGCTTTACCTCAAAGACGAGCACAACATGGGCTCCGATCTCGAGGCGGGTTTGAACGCCGTAACCCGGCTCGTCGCCGATGGCATCTGTATCGGCATCAAGTACGCCGTAATCCGCCAGGATCCGAAAGAGGATAAATATCTGGAGGCGCTCCTGGAGCGCGTCGACCGGAGTATTGTCGTAAGCGGCATCGGCGAACGGCCGGCAATCGTACACCTCAAGGATTTCGGGCTTCCCGGCTTCACCACCGGCAGCGGCTGCCTCGCGCCGTCGTTAAGCAACCGCATCCTCGATGCCTGCCATCACGAGGACTACAGCACGGCGGAGCAACTGCGGCAGCTATTCCTTCCGCATGAAGATTTGCGGGACGGTTGGGGGCCGGCGCGGGTTCTTCACGCTGCCACGGAACTATCGGGAATTGCGCGAACGGGATCCATCCCGCCGTTTGTGTCGGAGTTGACCGCCGCGCAGAAAACGGAGCTGACGCCGGTGGCGCGTGCGCTGGCGGCCCAGGAAGCCGCCGTAACCGTCTGAGCTAGTCGCCGCGAGTGGAGATCGTCGGCTGCTCGTAGGCGTCCGGGGAATACCGGCCGCGCTCCCCACGGGGGCGGCGGCCGGGCCACTCCAGGCGCATGTCCTTGGAGACTTCGTCAATCATTTCCAGGGTGGCTGCACGCTGCTCCATGGCGAAGGTGGTGAGCAACAGGTTATCGCACATGGCGTTGATCACGCGCGGAATGCCTTGCGTACGGATGTGGATCTCGGCCATGACTTCCGGTGAGAAGACGGTCTGGTCTTCCATCCCGGCCTTTTCCAGCCGGTAACTGATGTAAGCGATTGTCTCGTCTTCCCGGAAGGGTTGCAAATTGCAGCGGAGCACGATTCTTTGCTTAAGCTGGCGGAGATTCGGGGCATCCAGCTTGCGGTCCAGCTCCGGTTGGCCGGCCAGGATGATCTGCAGAAGCTTCCCGCGGCGGTTCTCGAGATTCCCGAGCAGCCGGATCTCTTCGAGCACTTCCCATTCGAGATTATGGGCTTCATCCACGATCAGCACGGTCGTGCGATTCTCGTTGGCCTGCTGGATCAAAAGGTGGTTGAGGGCAAACAGGACCTCGGTTTTGGACACCCGGTTACACCGTAAGTCGAGGTCATAGGCGATCATCTCGAAAAACTGGTCGCCATTGATGCGGCTGTTGAAGATGAAGGCGAATTCGGTCAGCTGGCTCTCGAGAAAATCGCGCAGACATTCGAGCAGCGTAGTCTTTCCCGTGCCCACCTCGCCCGTGAGGACGATAAACCCTTTGCGGCTCTGAACCCCGTAAATGAGGTTTGCCAAGGCCTCTTCATGGATCTGGCTGCGATACAAAAAGGCGGGGTCTGGACTCAGGTTGAAAGGACTTTCCTTGAAACCGTAGAAAGCATTATACATAGGCGAGCTCAGCGCGGGCGCGAATCAACCCAACACTGCAATCCTCCGAAGTTCTCCCTATTCGCCCTTTGAAAGGGCTGTCCTGATTGCAGCTTAGCACACTCTCTCTTCGCCCGAAGCTGGCGAACGCTTTAGGGTTGCCGGTCCATAATCTCCAACAGGACCCAGCCGGGGAGGGTGGCGGGCTGGCCTTCGAGATGAACCACTTTCCGGGTCTTGGGGAAGGGAAGGCCCGTCTGGATCGCCCGCGAATAGAATGGCATTTGACGGAGCAGCTTGCGATAGGACTCCTGCTCCGTATCCGGAGTGCTGACTTTCGAGAGCAGGCCGCCACCCCACCCGATACATAACAGACACGCCTTGGGCGATTGGCGCACTTCGGCCAATTTTTGCTCAATCGCGGACAGATTCCGGTCGAGGCCGCTGAGGCTGGTGGTGGCGGCGTATTGCCGGTGCAAGCCGAGCACCTTTTCCGCGTAGGCATTGGCAGCCGCAACCAAAGTCTTGGTTCGAATGTTTTCCCGGCCGCGGATGGGCACTCTCTCCGTCCAGATTCCTTCGAAAGCTGCCCCCGGGGAAGCCATCTCGCAAAAATAGGGATTCGGCTTCCATCCCAATTCAAAACGGCCCTGGCCGCGAGCCTGCAGCGTACTGGTACGCAGAAGATATACCTTCATCGCATTCACCGGCACGGGGGAGGAATCGGAGATCGCGAAGGAGCGCATGCGGCTATAGCCGAACAGGCCGATGGCCGCTTCCTCGGCGGGTTCCGCGGGATAACGGGGCAGGCGGTCGCCTTCAAACCGGCCGCCGATCTGCTTCCAGAATCCATCGTTCCAACGGGAAAACAGGAGCGCGGTGTGGATCGCGCCGCGCAGCGCGGAGGCAGGCAGGTAAGGGCCGGCGGGACCGGCGGCGAAGGTCGGAATAAAGAGGGTCTGGGAGTTCTGGCGATCCCACATTTCCGTGAGACTGGGATGTTCGAAAGGAATGCGCCGTCCGGCAAAGTTCTGGGCAAAGCCGCCCCAGTTGGCGAAGTCGAGCTTATCGGCCTTTCGCAATTGGGCGAGGTAGCCATCGAGACGGGGCCCCTTGGCAAGCAGCTTGAAGATCCGCCGTTGGTCCAACACGTTTACATGATCTTTCCAGACCATGTAGTCGATGGGGGAAAGCTTCTGGCCATCGCCAACCAGCGTGGGAGTCAGACACGTCACACGGTATCTCATGCAATCACCCGCCAGGCAATGGGAATGGCAAGCGCAAATCCGGAACGGTAGACGGGATGGGGAAAGCCTTCCGGCGCCACGTCCGGCGCGGCCCCCTGTAACGGTCCGCTGGAGAGAAGCACGGACCCTTCTCCAATCATACGGAGGGCGCGTTTCAAGGTTCCAGGTTGACTCAGGCTTTCCGTGCGTCCATTCCGTTCCACCAGGGAATAGAAGCCTCGTGTCCAATCCACGGCATCGGCTGAAGAGGGGCTGAACAACGAGAGGAGCCAATACGCCGTTTCCGGCGCTTCCGTGCTGCTGCCGTCCTGCACTTGCGCTTCCGGCGGCTCGATGGCCGGAGCGTTCATCAGCAGTCCGGGGAAGTCCCCCTCTTTGAACTCGGGTTCCGCGGCGCGTCCCCATCCGCGGGAACGCTCGGCCCCGAAGCCGCTGTCGGCAAGCAGTCGTAGAGCGGACCGCAGCGGGGCATTCCACCGATCGCGGGCCTCGGCGCTCGAGAATGCGGTGAGGAACCACAGCCCGGCCCCTTGCGCAAATTCGAGGCAGGCGGTGGTTAGGGGATCAGCGGTGACGCCGCTTAAGCGGTCGACGGCCACCGAACGGCGCAGTCCGATGCGAAAGGGCGGCTGCGGTTTTCCGAACTTGCCGGGCGGAAGCAGACACTCGCTTTCGGCATCGACTACCCAGCCCTCTTCCTCGCGGACGCGGGAGTCGGCATCTCTCACCAAAGACTCGACGATGGAGAGCGGCACAAAGCGCGCACCCTTCCAGCGCACGCGGGATGAAGGCGGCGGCGGCCAGAGGCTCCGTGGAGGCACCACCAGCATCGTGTCGGCGAGAAACGGATAGCAGGAGCTGAAGCGTACGGCCGGGGCTTCCCCGGTTGCCGTGGCGGCAAGCCACTCCTCGCGCCTGCCAAGCCGATCCATGGCGAGCGTGACCGCTGAGAAGAGATTGTCGCTGTGATAGATGGAATCGACACGTTCGCGCCCGCCGCCCTCCGGGGTTATCCGCCAAGGCGTTGTGGGGCGTAGCTTTACCAGCAGGCCTGGAAACATTGGGATCGTTCTAGTCACCGAGCCGGGGGGCGATATCGCGGCATAGCCCCAGCAAGGCCGCCGAATCGCCGCTGCTGAGAAGTACGGCTTCCTCGCCGCCTTCGCTGTAGTAGGCCCTGCCTCGCCAGGCGGCGCGAATTGCCGAGAAGCGGATGCGGCCGCTGCCGCGCGAGCCGCCGCCGCCGAGGGTGTCATCTTCCATCAGCCGCAGACCCTGGGCCACGCGTCCGGCGAGATCCTTGTCCTCCTCACAGAGGATGTCGAGCACCATCCGCACCTTGAAGCGGGCGCCGGCGGGCACTCTCTCGAGAGTGCGCGGATTGGCCTGCGAGGTGACACGATCCACGGCATTCTCGCTCTTGACCTCGGTAAGTTCATCGTCGAGGTTCTCGCGCATTTGGGAAGTAATGCTGTCCTGATCGAGCGGAGCATCGTAGACAGTGAGCCTCGCGGGTGTCGCCATAGGGGACTCGCCCGCCTCGCCGTTCATGCGCTCCAACCGGCCGGGATTTCGCCCGAACAGAAGGCAGATCTCGTCATCGGGACGATCGCTTTGATGGATGCGAACTTCCTGGCCTTTACGCTTGGACAGGAAAACCATCTCCGCGGGATTGAGACCGGCGCTCTGCTCGAGGAGGGAGCGGATCCGGCCTCGAAGCGAACTGCCGGGGACATAAGGGCGTCCGAAGGCATCCTTCACAACGGGGTTATCAGCTCCGCCGATTTCGAGAGAGCCTTTTCCGGCTCCGATGTGGAGACCGGTTTCGCAGTTGAGATCGGCATCGAGAATCAGCTTGCCGAGGAACTTCAGTTCGGTTTGTGCGGTGTGTGAACTCATAAGGGCACGGGACGTTTATTCGTTGTAAGCGACGATGGCTTCAAAGAGATCGCGGAAGCGTTCATAGCCCCGCGCATCATTTTTACGGGTGACCTGGAGCAGAAGCTTCTCCAGGATGTCGAGGCTGCGCAGGGAGTGGCGCGCGATGGTGTACGCCAGACGGGCGCGCAGCATGACGAAGTGGTGCTGGCGCTCGGATTCCGGAGCGCGGGTGGCACGGCGGACGGCGTTGTAAAGGCGGCGCAACTGGCTCCTGGTACCGGAGTCCATATCGCGCATGCGGCTGACGACGCTGTGAGCCTGGTTGTCCAGATAAAGACTGTCGGAGATGAGCTTCTCGAGATCGATTTCGAGAATATCGGGACGGAAGCCGCCGGGACGGCCGCCGCGATCGCGATCGCCGCCCCGGTCCCCGCCGCCTTCCCGGGGGCCGCGATGCTCGCGGTCGCGTCCGCCACCGCCGCCGCCTTCGCGCTGGGGACGGGTTTCCTTCTTGGGTTCGTTTTGTACTTCAGCCATAGCTAACCTCTACCCTGGTTCGACATTGCATTCGCTACATTCACTTTGGGCGCGGTGAGAAGCCTCGCCCATTCTAACGCGACTCGTCCGGCGGGGCGCAATTTGACCTGCGAGGCATTTTTCCCCACGAGATCAACCAGCAGGGAGCTGCGAAGCTTTTCGAGGTCGCGATCCCGGGTGGGGGGGAGTGCGCGCAACACGCGCCGATGGAGTCTCCAAGGCTTTTCCATCTCCCCTTCGCGGCGGCGGGGCACAGAGAGTGGAGAGAAAACCTCTTCGCGATAGAACGCCGCCAGTTCGCTCAAAAATTGGGTACTGCCTCCATATTCGCGAACCACCCGCACCATGGTGTCCTTCAACTCCGAGGCTCCGTTTACCTGGCGCCATTCGAGCACGCGCCCGAGCAGCGCGAAAGAGTCGCGCGAGGAGCACTTGGCATCTTCGAGCATCCGGCCGGCTTCTTCAAAAACAGACGCGATCGGGACTTCGGAAGAAGGAGCTAACGCCAGCGCCATGGAAATGGTCTTGCCTTCGCCACCGGGAAAATCCTTCAGATTCTCTTCGGAAAAACGGCGGAAAAGGCGCTGCATCTCGCGGCCCAACTGGATCAGGGCATCCCAGGAGCCATAAGCGGCAAAGTCGTCTCCGCCGGAATAGAGGACGGTGACTTTGCGCCAGAACTCCGGCATCGAGCAGAGAACTTCGAGTTCACCGGCGAAAAACTGCTTGTAAAGCACGGAAAGCTGGACGTGCTCCTCGATCGATTGCACACGACGGAGGCGAAGGTCGAGATTGTCTACATCGCCGCGCAGCACACCCCAGGCTCTGGCTCCTTCGGCGCGGGCCGCCAGAGCGGCGGCGTCGATCGCCACCACGCCATCGTCGGCGAGGGCCACGTGGCGGGTAAAGAGAATCTGATCGGGGTCTGAGCCGAGCGCCCAGGTATGTTTCGCCTGTCCGGCGCCGGCGAGGACGAGGCCGGGAGTTTCGGGCGACCATCCGACATATTTCTGTTCAATCAGAGTTACGGACAGATCCGCGAAATACTGTCCGGAATTGTCCGATTGGGCCAGATTCCCGGGCGAAAACAAGGTTGCTACCCCGTTTCTCGCAGGTGTGCCGCGGCGGGCAGCCATAGATTCCCGGATGCGCCGGCGTACGACGGCCCAATCTCCCAGATTCTCTGTGACGGCCCACACGAGTTGCAGATGGCCGCCGCTCAGGCGGGCAATATCCGCAGCCGCGGCAACCAGAAACTCCTCCGCCTTGGGCTCATAGGCTTGGGGAAGGACTACCAGAAACTGGCCGCCGCCGCTCGAGCCGAGCAAAATATTCGACAGGCCGAGTTCCGCCAGCAGGGCGCGGGGCAGCATTTCGCCCAACAGGCTGATCCACCAGGAGCGGCCGGCGAAAAGGCGCTCCGACGGCTGCTGATCGAAAGGCGGATTCGCCTGCGCGGGGCTGGAGAGGAACTCGCGAATGCCCAGTAGTTTACCTTGCAGAAAGATCTGAATGGACATGAGGGGAACAGCTCGAGTAAAGCCGGAAAGTCTCACTCTACCACACGCGAGCGAAGGACCCGTGTTTGGAACAGCACTTGAGTCCTTTCCGGTTCTGGCAGGGATGAACGATTATCCGGCAAAGCCCTTTCAGGCCGAAGAGTTGACGCCTCTGCGGGAGCCATACGCCGCAAGGCCGCGCGCCACGGCGTAGAATAAAAAGTATGTTACGGATCTGCGCATTTTTGCTTGCCGGTGGATGTTTGGCACAAAGCCCGGAAGACTTGTTCAGCAAGGCCCCGCCGGCGATTGACGATGCGTTGCGGGCGAGGGCGTCGAAATTTTATCAGTTGCAAGCCGAGGGAAAATTCCGCCAGGCGGACGACCTGGTGGCGGCGGATGCCAAAGACATCTATATGGAAGCGGATAAGCGGCGGTGCCGGAAGTTCCAGATCGTGCGCATCAACTACGCGGAAGAGTTTTCGAAAGCCAACGTGGTGACCAACTGCGACACCGAGATGCTGCTGCCCCCCAAAGGCATCACCTCGGTGACAGTACCGCTGACGACTTTCTGGAAGTCGATGAATGGCGAGTGGTTCTGGTATGTGCCGGCGCGCGATGGCAGAGACACGGCGTTTGGGACGATGAAAGCCGGACCCGGCGAGGGGGTTTCGGTGGTGACGAGCGGTCCGAGCGTGCAAGACGTTCTGAAGATGGTTACCGTGGATCCGAAGCTGGTAAAATTTCCGGCGGCCAACAAGGAGGTCCAAAGCGTAGTGGTGACCAACGGGATGCCGGGCGAGGTGCAATTGGAACTGGCGCCATTGAAGGTTTCCGACCTTAAATTGGAGATCGACAGAACGCAATTAAAGGCGAACGAGACCGCCAAGATTACGATCACCTATGAGCCGGGCAGCGATTATGCCAGGCGATTTGGGTCGAGCGAAGATATCCGGTTGACGGTGAAGCCGCTGAACCGGGTGATTCCGATCCGGGTTGTATTTCCGCTGAATTGAAAACCCTTTTCAACGGTCTCCACGGGCGCGCTTGAAGCTTTCCTCCCGCCGGAGCCGTTGGCGTCATCAGCCAATCTCGTCATCCGAAGACCGTCGCGATACAATGAGAACAAATGCTAGCTCGAATTCTATTCCCGTTCGCGCTGCTCGCAATGTGTCTGCCTCTACTGGCGGATCCCCCGATGACAGCCTTGCGGATCGAGGTGAAGACGCTCAAGGACAAGCCGGTCGAGCGCGCCTCGGTCATTCTGGACTTCCTCGAGGGCCGGTCCATAGCCAAGCTGGGCCGCAAAGTCCGCACCCACTGGGAAACACGCACCAATCAGGAAGGCGTCGCCAAGCTGCCGCCCGTCCCGCAAGGGAAGATCCGCGTTCAGGTAATCGCTAAGGGCTACCAGACGGCGGGGCAAGTCTATGAGATCACCGAAGAAGAGAAAACCATCGAGATCAAGCTGAATCCGCCGCAATCGCAGTATTCCGTCCACCAGTGACGCCCGGCGGCTTCCATTCCGTATCTACAATAATAAACATGACTTTTCGTGTGCATGTGTCTCTGAAGGCCACCGTGCTCGACCCCCAGGGCCAAACCATCGGCTCCGCCTTGCGCGGGCAAGGGCACCTGGCCGTGGCGGATGTCCGGCAAGGGAAGTTCTTCGACATCCGGGTAGCGCCGGGAGTAGAAAAAAAGCAGGCGCAGGGCGAAATCGAACAGATTGCCCGTGACGTCCTCACCAACCCCGTGATTGAAGAATTTCAAATCGAGTCTTTGGATTGAAGGAATAGTATGTGCGGAATCATGGGTTACATCGGGGGCCGCAAAGCGGTGCCGATCATTCTCGACGGCCTCCGGCGGCTGGAATATCGCGGCTATGACTCCGCCGGACTTGCCGTTGTGGACGGCGCCGGCGACCTGGTCATCCGCCGCGCCTCGGGCAAACTGCGCAACCTCGAAGAGGCGATCCGCAATGAACCGGCCGAGGGCTGCTTCGGCATCGGTCACACCCGCTGGGCCACCCATGGACGTCCCACCGAGGAGAATGCCCATCCCCATCGCGACGGCAACGGCGACATCGTCGTCGTCCACAACGGCATCGTGGAAAATTACCTTACCCTGAAGCACGGTCTCCAGGCGGCGGGACATCGTTTCGTCAGCGAAACCGATACCGAAGTGATCGCACACCTCATCCAAAGCTATTACGATGGCTCGAATCTGGAAGGGGCCTCGGCCCGCGCATGCCGCGAGATCCGGGGCGTTTTCGCGTTGGCAATCATGGCTAAGTCAAGCCCGGGGAAAATCGTCGCTGCCCGCTCCGGCCCACCCGTCGTCATCGGCCTCGGAGAAGGCGAATATTTCGTCGCCTCCGATGTGCCCGCGCTGCTCACCCATACTCGCGACATGTTCTTCCTCTCCGACGGCGATATGGCCGTGATCACGCCCGATGGCGTCCATCTGACGGACTTCAACCTCCGCCCCATCAAGCGCCAGGTCTCGCACATCCTGTGGGATCCGATCATGGCCGAAAAGGGCGGCTACAAACATTTCATGCTCAAGGAAATCTTTGAGCAGCCGCGCGCCATCCGCGATACGATGCTCGGCCGCGTCGGCCAGGAATCGGGCCGCATTTTCCTGGATGAGATGGACATCAGTCCGGCGGAGTTTAAGAGTTTCGAACACGTCCGTATCGTCGCCTGCGGCACCAGTTGGCACGCCGCTCTGGCCGGCAAATTCATGATTGAAAAGCTGGCCCGGCTGCCGGTGGAAGTGGATTACGGCAGCGAGTTCCGTTATCGCGATCCGATTCTCGATTCCAAAACTCTAACGGTGGTGATTTCTCAGTCGGGCGAGACCGCGGATACGCTGGCGGCGCAGCGCGAAGCAAAGCAAAAAGGCTCCAAAACACTGGCCATCTGTAATGTTCTGGGATCCATGATCACGCGGGAAGCGGCGGGCGCGATGCTCACTCATGCGGGTCCGGAAATCGGCGTTGCTTCCACCAAAGCCTTCACATCTCAATTGACGGCGCTGTTTCTGCTGGCGATGTTTCTAGGGCAGGTGCGGGAGCGAATGCCGCCTGACCTGTCCCGCTGCCTCATGCTCGAGTTGACCCGGCTGCCGGGAAAGCTCGAGCATATCCTCTCGACCGATCCCATTAGCGATGACCTGGTCAAACTGCTGTTCCGCGCCACGGACTTCCTGTTCCTGGGACGAGGCATTCACTTTCCGATTGCATTGGAAGGCGCCCTTAAGCTAAAGGAAATATCCTACATTCACGCCGAAGGCTATCCGGCCGGAGAGATGAAGCACGGCCCCAATGCGCTGATCGATGAGAATCTGCCCGTGGTAGTGCTCGCCACTCGCGATCCCGACGATCCCAACAGCCGCGTGTTGTTCGAGAAAACCATGTCCAACATTCAGGAAGTGAAAGCCCGCGGCGGCATGGTGATCGCGGTTGCCTGTGAGGGCGAGCAAGAGATCGACCGGATGGCCGACCGGGTACTCTGGGTTCCGCCGTGCAATGAGATCCTGCTGCCGATCCTGGAAATCGTGCCCTTGCAGTTGCTCGCTTACCATATCGCCGTCCGGCGCGGTTGCGACGTCGATCAGCCGCGCAACCTGGCCAAGAGCGTCACGGTGGAATGAAGCAGTTCACTCATCAGTTTGAAGTACGCACCGATGGCAAGGGTCTCTATAACGTTTCCCGGCAGATTGAAACATGGGTCCGCGAGCATGAGTTACAAACCGGTCTGCTGACGGTATTTCTGCAGCACACCTCGGCCTCCTTAACGGTGCAGGAGAATGCTGATCCCGATGTCCTCTACGATCTTGCCGATTTTTTTCAGAAGCTGGCGCCCGATGATTCCAGACTTTACCGGCACACGATGGAAGGGCCCGATGACATGCCCGCCCACATCCGCGCCGCATTGACCATGACGCAGCTTTCCATTCCTTTACTCGAAGGCGAACTCGCTTTAGGGACGTGGCAGGGGATCTACGTGTTCGAGCACAGAACCCAGGCCCACCGCCGCACTCTTGTCTTGCACCTCCTCGGCGAGTAGAGCTTATTTACTACCTTGCAGCCGCCTGGGCGCCTTCCACCGCCTCCGGCATCAAGAGAGCAATCCGCCGGAAATCTGCTGCCGTCACGTTCCCCTCTATTTCCGCGCCAACGCCGCATTCCCGGGATCGAGGGTCACCTTTAGCGGCGGCCCGGTGAGATTGATCGAGAACTGCACCGGCTCACTGCTTGTGTGCACCCAGTGCACGATTGCCTTTGCCCGCCCCGTCTGGATCTCCACCGGCACCCACGTGCTGAAGTTCTCATCGGCTTCCGTCTGCGTGATCGTTCCCGTAAGCCGGACCTTAGGGGCCTTTCCGCCAACCTGCCACGAGAGCTTCAGAGCAGGAATCCCGGTACCGTTTACCCAGGTCTCGAAAAAGCTCTCCAGCGTAGGATCCGGCGAGCCCGGGGGTACAAACTCGCGCGCCGTTTCGCGAAACTGGCCGGTCGTAAGCGTGCCGTAAAGATTTTTCTGATAAAGCTGGGCGAGCATTTTCTGGAATCGCTCATCGCCGAGCCGGCGGCGCAACATGTGGATAATCCACGATCCCTTCTCATAGGTGATCACCGGCCACGAACCCGGCGTATGCGACGACGTCAGCCGGTGACCCATCGTCACCGGACCAGCCGACTCCACCGTGCGGCCGTCTTCGCCCTTCTTTAACAGGTTATTTCGATACTCTTCGAGAACCGCATCCAGAGTCCTGATGCCGCGCTTACCTTCCAGCACCCATAGCGCGGAGTAGTTAGCCAGCGCTTCCATCAGCCAGTCGTCCTGATATCCGGCTGAGGTCACGCCATTCCCCCACCATTGATGCGCCAACTCATGGCTATGCAAAATGTCCGAGAAAAAAGTCTGTTGTAACGCCCCGCCCCGTCCGATCGGCCTTTCCGACGGGTCGAGATAGGAAATGGTGGACAGGTACACGAGCCCCGGAAATCCCTGTCCAAAGCGGCCTGGAATCGGCGATATCGTGAGTGTGTGGATCGGCGGCTTCCCCAGCCGGGCAGCCATCTCTTCATACGTCGCCGCGATCCCGGAAGCGAGTTGTTGCAATCGCGCCGCTGGATTCGGGGGCGGCAGCGGGACCATCAGGATGTCGGGCTGAGGCCGCCGCGGCCCGCGGGCGGATGGAAATCCCCCCGGCGGATTGGGGTTGATTTCGACCGGCCGCGGCCTCGGCTGGAGTGCCGTTTCCAGTTTCCGATTGGCGCACACCTCTACCGTGAGCCCACCCCGCTTGATCGTGGTGCGCTCGTAGGAACCTAAATTGAAACCGAACACGCGCACGGGGGACGATGTCTTGCGTCTGCTGACCTTGTACTCGCCTTCGGTGGTTTCTGAAATCAGATCGCCGGTCGCCACCAGATCCAGATGCTTCGGAAAACGAAACGTGACGTCGTAATCGCTGAACTGCTGGCCGCGGTTCGGATACCAGACGCCGCGCGCGCCCACAAAATATACGTCGTTCCCGGCCGGCGCAATGACCCTGCCTTCGTGTTCCAACTCTACTTCCACGGGCTTTCCCGCGGCAAACTCCCGATCCGCCGTGATGAGAAGGATATGGTTATCGCCGCTCCGCAAAAGGTTGGCCCGCAGGGACTCCGGGTAGTAAGCTTCGGCCGGCGCGCCGTTCACCTTTGCTCCCGTCACCTTCATCCTGCGCGAAATGTCGAGAGCGATCGTCGGTTCTGTTCTTCCTGGAAGAACCCGGATCCGGGTAATCGCCTTTAGCATCAGATCGGGCTCGATGACCGCCTGGATCCGCACCAGTTCCACCTTGAATTCCGGCTCCTTAAATACGCGCTGGCCCAAGCGGAACGAACGGCTTTCGAAATTGGCCCACACGTCGAAATACCGGCGCTCGTCCCGGTAGGCAATCTGTCCGATCGAAATCTGCTGCCGCATCCGTGGATCGTAGATCACATCGAAATTTCCCAGCGAGCTGCCACCGATGGCGGCGAAGAAAAAGCCTTCGCGTACCCGGCTGGGGGAGAGAAGATCTTCCACCAGCCGCACCTCGAAGCTGCTGAGAAAACTGCCCAGCACCGGGTTCCATTTCCCGGAGAGCAGATTGCCCATCTCGGCGCTTTTCTTCGCTTGCGCCTCCTTGATGGTCTCCAACAGCTCAGCGGCGCTGTTGTCGGTAAAGAGCAGCACCGAATTCCTGAAATGCTCACTGAGCGTGGGAGACTTCGCAAATGTTGCGAGTGATCTGCGTTCCCTCTGTGTGGGAGGCATCAGCAACAGCTCCGCATCGCCCCCTTCCACCTCCGCTGAGAAAACCGCGGAAACGCGCACGCCGTTGACGGGCTTCGAAAAAATCAGAAAGCCGTCGCTGAAATAAAGCTTGATCTCATCCCTGACAAAGCGCAGGTCCCGAATCCGGTAGCATTCTCCGGAATCGAGCGGAGCCTGGTGAATCTGCCGCGCGAGATCGGAGGCGGCGCCACCCCAGCAAAACACCGGCAAAATGTACACCAGAAACCGCACGCTCCCAGTCTAACAACCTTCATCCATCGCATCTCCCGTTGCCCCAGCCTTTACGTATTCCTCTCACAGAGCGGCGACGGGATGACGGGATTCCACGATTGCTTCGTAGCGGCCGCCGAACAGTCACGACTGCGACAAAATTGTTTCTCCTTGAAATGCATCGCCATTTCAGCGAATCACGCCGATCCCGTTTTCGGCGCCTGCTACCTTCAGGCCAGAGGTTCAAGAATATGTCCGCTCTACCTTATGCAACCTACGGCATAGCCAAACTCTATCTTTTTCCCGCCTATCAGACGCGGGAAGCGTTTCAACAAGCCACGGGGATCGAGCCACCGCCT
Organism: Bryobacteraceae bacterium; assembly: GCA_035526195.1. Taxonomy (GTDB): domain Bacteria; phylum Acidobacteriota; class Terriglobia; order Bryobacterales; family Bryobacteraceae; genus CADEFT01. The sequence continues at coordinate 11,975 of DATLCW010000167.1, read as the reverse complement.
TTTGATTCTCAAAAGCCGGTCAAGTCGTGGTTCGACCCGCAGGCGCTGGCCAGTCCGCGCCGGAATGTAATCTATGAAAATGCGATTGCTTACGCGGATAACGGCGCGCCGCTCGCCGATTCCAACGGCAAGCCGGTGCTCGAGTCCCTGCTGATTACCAGGGAGTCCGCCGCAACCGTAAATATCCCACCCAAAGGGCTCGACCTGCCTTCCATTCCGACCGTCGGGGTCGAGATTGCAGTTCCCCTCCGCGCGCTGGAGCCGAATGAGGAGTTGTATTTCCAATGGGGAGGCTCGGTGGCGGTGAAGAACACGGAGTTGTTTAATAAGGCGGAAGGAGGCTTTTCCGCCGAGGACCGTCTTCTGCTGCGCGCCATCGCCGCGAAGCTGGCGGTGAGCTAGCGCCCGTGGCCACACTTACGGGAAGCTTTTGATCGTTGTGCCCGGCGTCTGGCACGCCATACGCCGGGAATCGCAGGAGGCGAAACACGTCCTGGAAGGCCGGGTGGGAAACGCGCCGGACAGGTCCGCGAAGCCATTCATGACTCAAAGATCCTCGGCCGGGAGCGCATTGCGAGGCTTGTCACTGATAGCATGTAGAGGATGAAAACGCTCTTCCTTTCCGCTCTCCTCGCCCTTCCCGTGTGGGGGGCGAAAACACTGGACATTTATTTTGTGGATGTGGAAGGCGGCCAAGCCACCCTGGTGGTGACGCCGGCCGGCGAATCTCTGCTCGTGGACACTGGTTGGCCGGGGTTCGATGGCCGCGATGCCAATCGCATCGCCGATGCCGCCAAGAAAGCGGGGGTGTCGAAGATCGACTACCTGGTGATTACGCATTTCCATCCCGATCATGTGGGCGGGATCAAGCAGCTTTCCGATAAGATGCCGATCGCGCACGTGGTGGATCATGGGGACAATATTGAAACCGGGGAGGGAGCGGCCCGGCTGAACAAACTCTATGCGGAGGTGGTGGCGAAGTCTAAACGAATTACTGTTAAGCCGGGGGATACGTTGCCGCTGAAGGGTCTCAAAGTAGAGATCGTCGCGGCGAACGGCGTGGGGACCACGCGGCCCGGGAAGCCAAATCCGCTGTGCGCGAGTGTGCAAAAAGGACCGGACGATCCTACGGAGAACGCGCGCTCGGTGGGTACGCTGCTCACCATGGGCAAGTTTCGCTTGCTCAATCTGGGCGACCTGACATGGAACAAAGAATTGGAACTGGTGTGCCCCGACAACCGGCTGGGAAAGGTGGATGTATATCTCACGACGCATCATGGCGCGGATACCAGCGGCGTTTCCGCACTGGTGCACGCCATCGAGCCGAAAGTGGCCATCATGAATAACGGCGAGAAGAAGGGCGGCTCGCCGATGGCCTGGAAAACGATTAAGGCGTCGCCCGGGCTGAAGGATTTGTGGCAGCTTCACTACTCCGCCGCCGGGGGGAGCGAGAATAACATTGACGAGAAATTCGTCGCGAATACGGCGGGACAGGAGTCCGGGAATTATCTGATGGTCCAGGCCAACTCGAACGGTAAGTTCACGGTAACCAACTCGCGCAATGGGCTGACGAAGAGTTATTGAGAGGCGCGAATACAGTACAAATTCCGGGCTCCGCGGAGGAATAGCGCGCCGTCGCCGATGGCAATGGAGGCGAAGACAGGCTCGCCCAGGGCGTTCGTGCGCAGCACTTTGTGTTCCGGGCCGGCCTGGATCACGTAGGTGTCTGCATCCTCACTGGTGATGAAAAGCTTCCCGTTGAAGGCGACGGGAGAAGAGCTGAAGGTGGCCGGGACCGGCGGGCGCCCTCCTTCATAGGCCACCTTGCCGGTGCGCGCGTCAAAGCAGGTGATCAGGCCGCGATCGCTGATTACGTAGAGATAGTCGCCGTAGAGGATCGGCGAAGGCACGTAGCCGGGACCCTTATCGTACTGCCAGGCGACTTGGCCGGCGCCGGCTCCGGTCTTCAATGCGATAATTTTCTTTTGCGGATAGCCGGCGGAGACGAACACCAAACCATGCCCAGCGACGAGCGAGGGCACGGATGTGTTGGCGACTCCAGGACCGCGCCATAGCTCTTTGCCCGTGCGCGGATCGTAGGCAATGGTGGCCTCACTGGAAGTAGTAATCAACTGCGACTGGAAAAGAAGCGGCGTGGACCAGCCGACCTGCACTTTACGCGGCTGCTTCCACAGCATCTCGCCATTTCGGGTGGAGAACGCCACCAGGAACGAATCCTAGCCTTCGTTCTGATCGCATTGCAACAGCAGGATGTCCCCCGCGAGCACTGGCGATGTGGCTGGGCCCATTCCCACGGTTTTGATGTTGCCGGCGCTCGCTTTCCATAGCAGCTTCCCATTGAAATCGAAGGCGTAGATGCCCTGCGATTCAAACGAGACATAGACCCGCTTCCCATCGGTAACGGGTTTGCTGTCGGAGACCGGCCAGGTGCTCCGTCGTGCCTGTGGGCGAAAACCTCCTGACTGAACTACAATTCAAGCAATGTGGCTCAGACGACCAGCTCAAATTCTGTTTGCACTGTTCCTTCTGCTGCCCTTCCCCGCGCTCATAGCTCCACACGTCTCAGACGATCCGGTGGCGTGGGCATACAGGGTCTATCACCCTTTCATGTACCGTTATCCGGCGGTGTTTGGTGCTCACATCAATCTAGATCTTCAGGCAAGGTCTAAACTCGGCCAGTCGCTCGAAGTGGCGCGGTTGATGATCGAGCACTGGTGAAGAGTAAGCGCCATCGAGACTTCATGGTGGTGATGTGTGGCCGCTCCAGACGCTCCATCTTACTGCTCCTCCTTCTTGTCCAGAGAGACATTTCGAGAGCCTAAGCCCGCAAAATCGCAGTGGGGGTGGCGTACGTGTTCTTCTTGTGGCGGGCGTCGTACACTTTGCCCTCAAACGCGGTGGTGGTCCAGAGGATTTTGCCGCTGCGGCGATCGACGGCCAGGACCTGCAGGGCGTAAATTCGTTCCGCATCCACGCTCGAGGGGTGGACAAACGGTTGGCCGTTCAAGCGATGCGCCGGCGCCTTGGCTCCCTCGGTGGGCGCACCTTCAATGGAGGTGGTGAGAAAGATGCGATCGCCCCAGATCAGGGGAGAGGAATGTCCGTTGCCTGGAATGGCCGTCTTCCAGGCAATGTTGCCGGCGGCGCTCCACTCCGATGGCAGGTTGGCGGCGCTGGAGGTGCCGGCGGAATCCGGACCACGCCACTGCGGCCAGTTTTCCGCGGAAGCGGCAATCGCCAGAAGTAAGAAAAGATTTACCATTCCTTCACTCCGGTCATTACCAGATCGCGTGAGGCGGCGCCGGCGCCGCGTTCCTTTAATCGCAAAGTTCCATCCTTGAAAATCACCTGCGCGACGCCGCTATAGCCGGCAGGAATCTTGAACAGGAAGGCGATGTATCCGCGAGTCTGCGTTTCGCCGGGCTCGATCCACGCCATTACGGGTTTTCCGAAAATGTGGCCCATTCGCGATAGAACATAAAAAGGTTGATGCACGCCGGTGGTCCCGAATTCCAAGCCGCGGGCCAGCGGCTTTTTCTGATCGTCCACGTGGCGCCAGATACTGAGCCACGGGTATTCAGAGGTCTTCCACACATAGCCAATCAGGAGCCCTTTGGAGGCATTGGCGGCGGTGACCCATCCATAGTCGTCTTCCACAACGTAGGAGACGACATCGGGCTTGGAATCGTTATGCAAATGGCGGAGATTGACGGGTTGCCCATCCTGCAAGGCCTGCGGCCAGAACACGGAAGGCTCTTCGGGATGCGGCATGGGGTTCGACTGCATGAAGCCGCGCCGGGCGTTGGAATCGACCACAACCGAGGTATCCAGAAACGGCGGGCCGACGGTGGGATGCTGCACCATGTTGTATGGACGGCCGAGCTTATTGCGGTTGGTGACTGACTCGCGCACGGTAAGCAGGGCGTTCGATCCGCTCATCTGCGCCACGCGGGTGACATCCAGATTTGCGATCGGCAAATGAGCGGACAGGCGCGCCTCGCCTCGGGAGGAGTTATCGGTCTTCCACTCCACCTTCGTCGCCTCGCCGTGATAGGGCATCCCGCTCTTGGCCTCTGCTTCCGAGACCTGTCCCCAGCGGTCGAGACAGAGGAAGTGTCCCATGGCCTGCGGGGCGGTGCCCGGATTCCGATCGTTCCAGACGAGCGGATTCAGCTTCTGATCCTTGAATTCGAATCGCACAAAGGACCCGCCCTGGCGGTCAATCACCACGCTCGCCACGCCGTTTTCCAGAGTCACGACCGGCCGCGTCTGGGCGGCGCATCCCGCAGCCGCCATCATCAGTAACAGGGGTCTCATTTTACCTCCCACTTCTCAGAGAAAAAGCCGGCATCGGCAATCCTGCCAGGCCAGCGGCCATCAGCCGGGGTGTTGACGTCCACCATCGCCCAATCCGGTAGTTTGGGCACCTGGCGCGCATTGTTCAGATAATCATACTCGCGGTAGGTGAAGCTGCTGTTCACTACCACGTACTTGTTGGGATTGAGCGGATTGGGGTAAATCAGTGCCGGATAGTGCGTGTCAGATGTGAACTGCTTTGTCCCCAAGGTTACAGCGGCGGCGGTCCACTTGACCGGCAGTTTGGAGGCGGCGCGCGCGAGAATTTTGTTGCTGGCGGGGTCGCCCCAAAGCACCAGATTCGAATTTGCGATATCGGCATCTGTAACCTCCGTGTCCTTTTTCACCAGCGGCTCCCCGCGGAACTGGCGGCGCCACTCCACAATGGCGCGCGCCTGCTCGGCGGCAATCCGTTCGGCGGCGGCGCGATGCATCGGCTCTCCGGTCGGAAGTACGAAGACGAAGCGGTTGAGGAAGGCGTCATCGATGGGACCTTGCAGATGGTGTTTCTTGACGAGACCTGGCGAAGCGGCGGGATCGGCAACACTCCAGCGGTTTCCCGTTTTGCGAAAGTGTACCAGCCAGCTTCTGTCGCTTTCGGGCGCGGGCGCGGGGACAGCCTGGCCATCCATGTTGACGATGGCTTTCGCATCCGGCGCAAGCGGACATCCGCCGGGGCCGAAGTGGAGGGTCAGGGCGGTTATATTCTTTGTGGCGACCTTGATCGAATGATCATTCGCGATATCCGCGATGACGGTGGCGCGCTCCCAATGCTCGCCGAGCGCATCCACCACCACCCACTTCATGCGATTGTAGGCGAGGGTGTAGGTGGCGAATTTTACCGTGCGCGGATAGGGTTCGCGGCCGCGCTCCATAATGGCGTCGATGCGGCGATCGATCTCGACGCGGGAATCGGGATGATAACGATGCGGCGTATTGGGCCCGATGATATGCGTCATCTTCATGCCTTCTTTTTCCAGCGCTTTGGCCATCATGTCAGCGGCCTGCTTCTGGCGGTCGATCTCACCGCTATACGCCACCACGGGAAGATTGTAGAAATTGAGGGCGTAGTCGGTAGCGTCGTACATGTGCCATAGCTTCTGCTCCCACCACGCCGGCTTGACGGTTTCGTTCTGGAATACTTTCAGGAAGTCCGCTGTCTCGCTGAAACCCGCTCCCGGAGCGGCCGCGGCCCAGAGACCGGCATAGTGCGCCGCAAATTGCCAGGCTGCCGCGCCGCCCATGCTGAACCCGCGGACCACGATGCGATTGTTGTCGATTCTGTAATGTTTCTTTACTTCGGCGAGCGCTTCAAAGAGGTCCACTTCGCCGGCGAATTTGTTGGCATTGCAATAACGCCCATACAGGTGGAGGACGATGGTGTCGGGGGGCGTGAACTCTCCGGGCCGCGTCTGACGTTCCGAGAGAAAATTCACTTCGCTCAACGTTTCTCCGCGGCCGTGGAACCACGCGTCGAGGCGCCAGCGGCGTGGCGCTTGCGGGCTCCAGCTGGAAGGAATCACCAGTCCGTAAGGTTGGACGCTCTCATCGATTCGCGAGCGGTATCCGCGCACCACAAGACCGGTGGCGGAGGTCCACGGCGCCTGGCCGCGCCCGAGTGCGTCCGCTCTCTCCTGACCGTTCCGCAACAGTTCTTTGGCACGGCTGATTTCTTCCGGCTTGAAAAACTCGTTGTACTTGAGCGCAAAGTGCACCGCATCGCGGAAGATGATTACGTCCGGGGCGAGCAGGTTCTCTTTGATCTTATCGATAGACGCGCTGAGGCGGGCGAGGCCGGCTTCGAGGTCCGCACGGTCATTCTGCGATACGGCAATACCTGGCGGCGGCACCGGACGGTCGGCTGCGGACAGGCATACAGCAAAGGCCAGCGCAGCAGAAAACTTACGCATGAAATCTCCTTCAAATGCGGTGAAAACCTTTCAGGATATCGCGGATGGCGTAGCGTAGGGCTACCGGGCGGCCGTGGGGACAGCTCATGGGGTACTCGGTTTGGGCCAGCTCCCGCAGGAGATACTCGATCTTGCTGCCATCCAGACGCATGTTGATCTTAATGGCGGCGCGGCAGGCGATGGATGCGGCCATCCCGCGCCGCAGATCTTCGAGCGAGACCTTGCGCATCTCGGTTTCGGCAATTTCGAGGATCTCCAGCAGGACTTTATCGACGTCGCCCGCAGGCACCGCCGCCGGCACGGTCTGCACGGCTATGGTTCGATTGCCGAACGGCTCGGTCTCGAAGCCGGCAGCGAAGAGTTCCTCGCGGATGCGCTCATATTCCACTTGTTGGGCAGCAGTGAGATCGAGCACCAGCGGCATCAACAACTGCTGCACTTCCACTTTGCCGGCCGCCCATTCCTTAAGGACTTTCTCGAAGAGAATGCGTTCATGGGCGACGTGCTGATCGATAATCCACAATCCGTCGCGGGAGGCGGCGATGATGAAAGACTCCTGTAACTGGCCGAGAGGACGGAGGTCGGCGAGCGCTTCCATGCTGGGAGGGGCATCGAGAATCGCTTCCTTGGGAAACGCGCCGTGGGTGTCCGGCACGCGCAGCTTCAAGGGGGGAGCGGCGGGCGGCGGAGGTGCGTTGTCTACGGCGATGGAGCCGGCGCCGAAATCGAAGCGGGGGGCGGGTGATTGCGAAGGCCGCAGGATGAACTCCGGCAGCTCTCTTTGCTGATCCGCGGACAAGGGCTGAAGAAGCTCCGGGGGCACATTCTCGAAGCGCTGGCTTTGCATGAGCTGCGAGAAGTCGGAGTAGGGAAGCGCCGCCGCCGGCTGCGGGACTTCCTTTACCGGCACACTCGATACGGGGCGGCTTCGGGTGAGCACCTGGCGGATCGCGTCGCGCACAAAGTCATGCACGAAGGTACCCCGCTGGAAGCGCACTTCCGTCTTGGCGGGATGAACGTTCACGTCCACTTCCTCAGCCTCGCAATCGAGAAACAATAAGGCGAAGGGATAGGAAGAGGGCGGGATCAGGTTGTAATAAGCCGCCGATAAGGCGTGGAGCAACAAGCGATCGCGGATGAGGCGGCGGTTTACAAAAAGGTAGATCGAGTTGCGGTTGCTCTTCTGCACCTGCGGCCTGGACACAAAGCCGCTTAGATGGAAGCGAACCGGCGGCGCCTGTTCGCCCTCTTCGTCCAGTGCGCCCGGGATTTCGCGGACAATGTCTTCGAGCTCGATGAGATCTTCGAGTACTTTGCTTCCAAAGACCTGATACACACGCTCCTTCAGGGTTGCCACTGGAGTTGCCCGCAACAGCTCCGAGGCGCCATGGCGGAGCTCGAATCCTTTGTTGGGATGAGCCAGGCTGTAGTGAGTGACCAGCGAGGCAATGTGCGCCAGCTCGGTGGGCTCCGAGCGGAGAAACTTGCGCCGGGCGGGCACGTTATAGAACAGATCGCGTACGGTGACGGTGGTGCCCTGGGCGAGGGCCGCGTCTTCATAGCGGAGGATCCTGCCGCCGGCAATCTCGACCATGCTGCCGGCGTTCTCCTCGTTCGAGCGTGTCTCGAGCGTGAGCCGTGAAACGGAGGCGATGGATGGCAGCGCTTCCCCACGGAAGCCGAGGGTGGCGATGCGGAAGAGATCGCCGGCGACACGGAGTTTACTGGTGGCATGCCGTTCAAAGGCCAGTAAGGCGTCATCGCGCAACATGCCGCTTCCGTTATCGGCGATGCGGATGAGGCGGCGTCCCCCGGCATCAATATCGATGCGCAGGTCGGTGGAGCCGGCGTCGAGCGAGTTTTCGAGCAGCTCTTTGACTACCGACGCGGGACGTTCCACTACTTCTCCGGCGGCTATTTTGTTGGCGAGTTCGTCGGAGAGAACCTGGATGCGGCCCATTCGCTCATTGTACAGACCCGGTACCGGCGCCGGACGCGAAGCTCAGCCGTTACTTTCAGACCATATCCATGCTCCGGGAGTTTCTGCGGCAGGCGCGCGCCATTCATCAGACGTTTGCTTCGTCAAACTCAGTTGGTATAACCGTGGATGCGCGCGCCTTACAGGCGAGATAGGAAGTGGAAAAACCGCCAATGGCTCCCAGCACGAGCCAGAACACACTAGTGGAGGCCAGGGAGGCAATCGTAAACTGGCGTACGAGTTGGATGGGGACGGCGTTGACGCCGGTGGCGGTGGGGGCGCCGATCAGGTGTGGCAGCGATAGGCAGGCGATCCCGCCAATTCGCAGAAGCCACGAGCGTGGCCCCGAGGCGATCAATGCCAGTCCGCCGAGGGTTGCGATCACGGTGCAGGTCCACCATAGTTGACGGGAAGAGAGATCGGCAACGGCTACGCCGGGAGGCTCGGGAGGTAAACCGAGGGCCGGGGCTAGAGCGAAGCTGGTGAACGCCGCCAATCCCCATAGTGCGCCGCGGCGGGCGTTCATGGGACGGCCGGCGATGCCGGCTGCGCCGAACAGGATCGCTCCAAAGCCGATGCTGGTGAGAACGGTCGCCAGGGCGGTGTAGGCGTTACGCTGCCACCCGTCCTTTGGGCTCCACTCGGGATCCGGATGGGGGTGGGCGGCGGCTTCGTACGCTTCGGCTTTGGCAATCAGCGGCAGCACGGTGAAGTATTGCAGGGCGAACCAGACCAGCCCGGCGAGGGTACCCGAGACGATGGCGACGAGAGTGAGTTTTTGAAACTGGCTCACGGCTACGGCCGCCTCAATGGCAAGGGAAACCGTTGGCGTGACGCGTATCGTGGGTGGCGTTATGCGCGTAGGGAAGGTTTGAAAAACCGATGCAGTAGACGATCACCAGCCCCAGAGCCATCACGGCAAAGGCGGGCCAAGCCGCGGCCAGGCTGGAAACGCGAATCCCGGTGGTGGTGAGGCTGGATGATGCTTGCACGATCTCCTCCAAGGTCAGATATAGCGTTGGAAATGCCGCGGGGACAACTCCGGAGGAGGCTCGAGATAACTTTCCGCGCGCAACATCTGCTCGAAATAATTGTATATCAAGGTCACATCGGCCGCGTGGTTGATGGAATGAAACCATGCCGATTGCCCGCGAAACTGAATCAGGATGACGTTCGCCAAGGGACAGGGTCCCAGGCATCCGGTGACGGTGAGGTGGATGCGGCGGCGAATGCCGCGCTCCTTCCATTGGCGCTTGAAATCCTCGAGCGGCAGCGCCGGGAAGCCCTTGTCGGTACGGCCGCAGCAGCAGCCCTGGCAGACAAACAAATGTCCATCCTGGATTCGAATTTCTTTGGCTACACCGTCGGTTCGTGTTACGTGCAGGAGGGGACTGGAATCGAATGGCCGCAGGCTCATGGCAAAACGGAAGGCTTGGGCAACTCGACAGGCTTGCCGTGCGGGGTATGGCGGTAGGCGTCCGCCCAGGCTTCTTTGCGATCGCGCAGCGCCGCCGGATCGGTGAGTCCCTTGGAGGTGACGAGACGCTCCAGCGCCGCCAGCCAATGGTGGTAGTATTTCGAACCGTCGTCCGGTTCGCCGCGGTCCGCCGCCGATTGCAGTTCTTCGGCGAGCGCGGCGGCCCACTCTTTCCAGGTGAAGTGGCCTTCCTCGGAGAGCTTGATCGCGAGCGCGAATGCCTGGGCCTGCCACGGTTCGGCGAACACGGGTCCACCCTCGTCGCGAGGAAGACTGCTCATTTTTGACGCCAGTTCAGGATTAGTTTCGCTCAAGGTAATCGTCCCATAGATCGATGTAGACCGAATCGCGCGCGGACGCTTGCTTACCCCAGAGATCCTGTGCTGAGAAGCGAACGGAATAAACGTGCTGGCGTTTCTCCCCGAGGAAGTGCGCGTTGGTATCGGGGAAGGCATACACGCCGTGGTCGCGCACGATTTTTCCGGTTTTGCCGCGCGCATACCGCGGCAGCCGCGTGTGGCCGGTGGGATGGATGTTCAGCGCGCGCACCCGCTGACCGACTTTGAAGCGGGGGGCCACCGCGGGATCCGTGGCGGAAGGGATCGCCCTGGTTACGGTGCGCGCCTTTTCGGGCGTCAGCGCCGGGGTGAGCCGGGTAAAGCCGGGGTCCGGTTTGCCGCTGCCGATCTCCGCGCGAGTGGCAAAACCGTGGATGACGAGCAGTTCGATCAAGCGTGTGAACCATTTTTCGTAATAGCTCATGCGCAGGTAATCGGCCGGGGGAATCAGCTCGATCTGATGGCGGCCGGCGTCGATATTCCATTTGCGCCACGCGGACATGGCGCGGTTCAGCGCGTATGTGCGAGCCTCCCAGGGCTGATGGAACACCGGCTCGTTCTTCTCATAGCGCACAGGGCCGGCACCGTGCATGCCGCCCATGTCGTGGACGCCGTTCATGCTTTTCCTCCGGCTTTGGTAACGCCGATCATCGAGTCCCGCGTCACCAGCGCGGCCAGTTCCGCCTCAGTCAGGTTTTCGGTTCCAGCGGGACGCTCGGGGAGAACCAGGTATCGCAACTCCGCCGTGCTGTCCCACACGCGGACTTCGACATCGGGAGAAAGCTCCAGTCCAAACTCACGGAGTACGCCGCGCGGGTCGATTACCGCGCGCGAGCGGTAGGGCGCGGATTTGTACCATACCGGCGGCAGGCCGAGGATGGTGAAAGGGTAACAGGAGCAGAGAGTACAGACGACCAGATTGTGGACCTTCGGGTCATTTTCCACCACCACCATGTGATCGCCCTGACCGGTGTTGTAGCCCAGTTCGGCGATGGCGGAGGGCGCATCCTTCAGCAGGCGCTTCTTGTAAGCCGGATCAACCCAGGCTTTGGCCACGACCTGGGCGCCGTTACGAGGGCCCACCTTGTGTTCATAGGTGTCGATCAGAACGTCCAGCGCGGCGGGATCGACGAGGCCTTTTTCGACGAGCAGGGACTCCAGCGCTTTGACACGGAGGGTGGGATCCGAAGGAACGGTGGAATGTTCGTGATCGTGATGGTGAGCGTGAGCGCCGTGACCGCCGGCCCCCCCGGCGGCAGCGAGAAAACTACGTCGGCTGGTTGTCATAAGGTCATCCCTCGCGGCTATTCTAACAGGTCCGCCGAACGCCCTGAGAATACTTCCGGCCCTTAGAGCCGGATGTTGAACAGGCCGCAGCGGCGTACGTCGAGCAGGCGGAGCGTGGTTGCCGCGCCGGTTCGCACGGGTATCATTAAGGATGCTCGCTTTTTCGCGAGCGTATGAAGGTGGTGCCATGCAATTCAAAGCCGGCTATGAAATGATCTATCGCTGTCCCCAAGCGACGCCGATGATCCTGCTCGTCAACATCCACGAATCACGCGCCGCCGACCTCATTGTCCCCGACCGTCTCATCCTCACGCCAGAGATTCCGTCTAACAGCTATCGCGACTTATTTGGAAATCAGTGCCAGCGCATCCTCGCGCCCGCCGGACGTCTGCTTGTAACAACCGACGCCATTGTGAACGATAGCGGGCTGCCGGACGAGGTCGTTTCCACTGCCGGTCAGGATGCGGTGCAGGATCTGCCCGCGCATACTCTGGTGTTTCTGCTGGGCAGCCGCTACTGCGAGACCGATCTGCTATCCGATACGGCCTGGCAGCTTTTCGGCGGAACCGTACCGGGCTATCCGCGGGTGCAGGCGATCTGCGATTACG